>CAZKIN010000007.1:13179-25286 GCA_964552515.1 uncultured Phycisphaeraceae bacterium | reverse complement strand
TTCGTGCGGCCATTCTGCGTTATGAAATCAAGCACCCGGTAATCGTTGACGAGAACATGAAACTATGGCGTGCATTTGCGGTGCGCAGCTGGCCGACGGTAGTGGTGGTGGATCCCCGCGGATATGTGATTGGGGTGGCGGCGGGGGAAGGGAATCGCGCGGTGCTTGACGAGATGATCGGACAGGTACTGGCAAATTCGCGTACGGAAGGATCATTGTCCGCGCAGCCCTTGGAGGTTCGGCGCGAACAATCCGTACGCGCCGCAAGCGGATTGGCATTTCCCGGCAAAGTTTTTGCCCATGGGGAAACGCGGCGTCTTTTCGTCGCCGACTCAAATCACAATCGTATTGTGATAACCGAATTTCCGGATGCCGACGGCGTGGCGAAGGTCGTTCGGATGGTAGGCATCGGCGCTATTGGTCGCGCCGATGGTCTGGCTGGCGAGGCAACTTTCAATCATCCGCAGGGAATGTGCGTTGGACAGGGAAACCTCTATGTTGCGGATACTGAGAACCACCTGATTCGGGCGATTGATCTTGAGACCTATGATGTTCGAACGATTGTCGGCACGGGAGAAATGGACAACGATCGTGCGGGTGGGGGCATGGCTACCGCGCAAGGATTGAACTCGCCGTGGGATCTGACGATCGAAGGGGCGACGCTGTATGTCGCAATGGCCGGCGCGCATCAGATTTGGCGAATTGACTTGCCGGTTGGGTTTGCGCGGGCACTCGCTGGGTCGGGACGCGAGAACATCGTAGACGGCCCAACTGAAACGGCGGCCTTGGCACAACCTTCAGGTATTTGCATTTGCGGAGACAAAATTTTCTTCGCAGACAGCGAGGTCAGCGCAATCCGCGGCATCGATATGACTTCCGAAAAGGTGTTCACGGTGATAGGCGAAGGCCTGTTTTCGTTCGGCGATGTCGATGGTGTTTATCCAAAGGCAAAGTTGCAACATCCGCTGGGAGTGGCCGCTTGGGGCAAATCTCTTATCGTTGCGGATACGTACAATAGCAAAATCAAAGTGGTTGACCCCGGCGCACGCTCGGCCCGCACGCTGTATGGTGCAGGCACCCCGGAATCGGCCACTGGTGAGAAGTTGGTGTTGAACGAGCCCGGTGGGCTTTCAGTTGTCGGCGATGAAGTATTCATTGCGGATACGAACCAGCATCGGGTGATTCGCATCAATTTGAAGACGCACCAGTGGCATGAGATTGTCTTCGATGGAATTCACGCAGCCGCTGAATCACAGAGTTCATGGGAGACCGCGATTCGGGCACCAGTGGCTCGGGTCGCGCGAAATCGACCCATTCAGCTCCAACTCCATTTACAATTGCCGCAGGACGCCCATTTGAGTCCGGATGCTCCCTGGTCGTTCCGGATGCGCAACTCGACAGCTACCATGTTTCAATCGTCGGGCACATCAAAAAGTTTGCCGCTAAGCATTACGATTCCTGCGCATTTGTTAGAACAGGCCGATGAATGGGTCGTTTCTGTAGCCTTTGGCTATTGCACAAGCAGAGGTGGCAGACAGTGTGTGCCAGCAGAACAGTCCTGGCTGTTGCCGATCGATCCCCTTGGTTCGGCGGAAGTAGTAACACTTGGGCCGAATTGAGCTGGATTGGTCGAGGTCTCGAGTACTCGTTTCCCCTGAGGTTTTTTGGTTGATTGGTCTGGTCAAGCCGAGTAGCCAGGGATAGAATTCAGCGAATGCGAGTAGCTGGTGGCTGATTGATTTTGATGGAATTTCAGACGCGGTGTTCGCAGGATTGAATCCGGATGGGATTGAGGTGGTTGCAGGCTGACCACCTTTTTTGCGCAAAGACTTTGTGCTTTTTTTCACAAAGTTCCGCGATGGGAAGTATGGGGTTTAACATTAGGCGATCGATCAGGCTTAAGAGTGAATAGTGACTCGACAAATTCGTCGCCGCAACCCCAGATAGAGCCGCTGACGCTGTCTCTGCTCGGCCGTTTCTTTGGTGTTCCGTTATTGATCATCGTTCTCATTGTCGCCGGCGCAATCACCGTAGTTATACTTTTCGGCGCGCCTGCGTCCCCGGCACCTAGATCGCTCGAATCACTGTTGCTGGCAGCGGAAGCTGATGCCGGACTCAAGAGCATGGGCATGCTGTTGCCGCCGGACAAGGAGTACTGGCAGACAAATCTGGAACTTGCCGAACGAATTGAAAAGCAAGAATTCACAGATGCGGAACTTAAGTCGATAGCCGAGCGACTCGCCGCAGTTATAGGCGTGGAACTGGCGAAGCTTGATCAATTGACTCCGAGTTCAGGTCATGCAAACTCCGTTTCAGGTCATTCTGCCACCAAGTTGGAATTCCTGATTCGCGCGATTGGTAAGACGCGGAGGCCGGAAGCAGTAGCGCCGCTCTTGAACATCCTGGCTTCGAAGCGCGCAGCATTCATCAATGTGGCGCTCCAACAACTCGGTGATATGCACGAACTTGCTGAAGCCAGAGCAGTGGTTCCGTCGATTGTTGGATTGCTGAAATCCTCGAATGACGCGGAAACACGCATGATGGCCAGCGCGGCTTTATCGGTGTTGGCAAATCCCAAAGACCCCGAAGTGATTGGTGTTTTGAACGAATTGCGACTTGCTGAAGAAGGGGAAGTCGCGTGGAATGCGGCTTTGGCGCTTGCGCGGCTGGGCAGTCCGGCGGGTAAATCCACCCTGCTCGACCTTCTGGATCGCGAATTCTGGGAGAAGGGCGAGCGTTACCAGGTGACGGACGACAAGGACCAAGTCCGTCGTTTCACCATGCCGCCCCAGCGGGTGGATGACTTGTTGATTGCGGCTATGAATGCGGCCGCCAATTTGGAAGATCCAGACCTTTGGGCATTGATCGAACGCCTGGGGTCGGATAAATCCCTCAACGTCAAGGCGCAGGCGTCCGAACTTCTTAAGCATCGAAACAGCGCGGCGCAGTCGAAACAGTCGGTTTCGGGATAGAGCGGCGAAAGGAAAAGTACCATGCCGACCAAGGAAATGGTCACGCGTGTCTGGATCGAACCGGGCTGCATTGTGTGCGATGCATGCGAGACGACCTGTCCGGAAGTGTTTGAAGTATTGGACGACACGTGCATCATTCGTCCCGCGGCATTGAGTGCGGAATTTACCAGGCCGCTGACGGATTCGATCAAGGACGCGGCCGCAGAGTGTCCCGTTGATGTCATCAAATACGAATTGGTACCCGTAGAGGTTTCCGAGGCTGAAATGGCGGCGTCCGCGGCGTCGGCGCCGGCCCCCGCGGTTGCTGCATCGGCATCAGTACCAGCGGCCGCGGCACATGCTGCCCCCAAAACACCGCCACCATCCGCCGCCCCAGCGCCACCACCAGCCACCCCGGCACCGGCCAAAGCGGCAGCTGCAGCCCCGAAGACTTCAATGGCGGGTCAGCCTGATCCCTCCATCCAAGCGCTGCTCCGCGCGGCGACGTCGCGCGGAGGAAATGCCACCATCGTACGAAAGGGCGCGTCGCTGCCTGATGACGCTGACCAATGGCAGAGCAAGGACCCCAGTCAGCTTCCTCCGGATGCGCGACAGGCGAAAATTATGGAAGCAGCGAAGAAGGCCAAGCAGGATCCGGATCAATATCGCCGCGCGTTTGTCGGCAGCGCGGCGCTGGCGGTAGGGTGGGTAGCGTTTGGCGGAAGCGTCGGTGTGTCGATTGGACCGGCCTTCGGCCGCTTCATGATGCCCAACGTGCTGGAGGAACCTGATCCGCGGGTGCGCGTCGGCAAGCTGCAGCGCTATGTGGAAATGACGCCGGGCGACGTGAATGAGGATTACAAGCCGCAGGGCATCTGGCTGATCCGCGAAGAGGAACGCATTGCCGCGCTGAATATTATTTGCACGCACCTCGGCTGTATTCCCAACTGGTTGCCCAACGACAAAAAGTTCAAGTGTCCGTGCCATGGCAGTGGATACAAGCAGGACGGAATCAACTTTGAAGGTCCGACGCCGCGCCCGCTGGAACGATTTCGCGTCTCGGTCGTCGATGGCATTCTCATTGTGGATAAGAGCAAGAAGTTCCAATATGAGTTGGGACAGTGGGATCAATCGGGTAGTTTCATTGCGGTTTGAGCGGTCCGACCGCAGGCTTCGTCGTTTGTGCGCCTTGACAATGGACAATTGAAACATCGAGATGGTGTTTCTCAGTTGCGGGACGCCGCGGTTCCGTTACCATTCGCCGCCAAACGGGTGGAACGGGTTTGATCGCGGCGATCTTGGCCTCCGACGCAAAAGAAATCAGGAAGCGGTACGCATGTTCACGCAAATAGGCAATTGGGTGCGCGAGAGTCAGATTTGGGGCAGCATTTTTCGCCACGGGATTCCCCGCGACCGGCGCACGCGCGCCATGGCCATCCTGAGCAATGTGTTCCTGCACCTTCATCCCGTAGCGGTTCGCAAAAGCGGCATCCGACTCTCTTTCACCTGGTGCATGGGTGGACTGACGTTCTTTCTCTTCCTGGTCGAGATCGTCACGGGCGTTCTGCTGATGTTTTACTATCGCCCGACGGTTGAATACGCTTATTTTGATATCCAGGGATTGCGGGCTCACGTGACGCTTGGCTTGCTCCGCGAACTGCATCGCTGGGGAGCGCACGCCATGATCATCGCGATCTGGCTCCACATGCTGCGCGTGTTCCTCACAGGCAGCTATAAACCGCCGCGGGAGTTTAACTGGAGCGTTGGGGTTATTCTCCTGGTTTTGACCCTGCTCTTGTCGTTCACCGGCTATCTGCTTCCGTGGGACCAATTGGCCATGTGGGCCATCACGGTCGGATCCAACATGGCGCGTGCCACGCCGGGCGCTGGAACAGAGGGCCCGCTTTCGTCATTCATTCAGATCGGCGGTGTCCCGTTGGTTCACGCGGGTTCAGACGCACGATTTGGATTGCTCGCCGGAACCTATGTGGGACCGAATGCGCTGTTGCGGTTTTATGTGCTGCATTGCGTTTTTATTCCCATAGTGGTCACGGTTCTGCTTGCCGTTCATTTTTGGCGAATTCGCAAGGACGGCGGAATCAGCGGGCCTCTGTAGATTTGTGACATCGCGTGCGATTATGCGATTGAATGCGGTTTCATTGTTTCAGGCGGATATTCAGGAATGCTCCATCTGCTAGCGGCAACTTCAATGATGGATGGCGTCAAGCACGCCATCAATGTGGCCACGGAGCCCGGATCGTTTCTTACGATTTCGATGATTGCCTTCATCGCATTCCTGGTTGGCTATCGCTTTTTTACCAAGCCGGCGGTCGCGGGCACCTTGGGCGGACTGGCGACTCTGTTCTTTCTGGTCAGCTGTCTCGACCCGAACTTCTTTCTCGTCGTCTCGAAAGCGGACAATGTCCCGATCGTCATGATGATGTTCGCGGTCACGTTTCTGCTTTGGGTCGCATTCCGTCAGGCGGCGCTCAACGACGTGGCGATCGAGGAAGGTCGCCCCTTGATTGAGTCGGGCTCCGATGACAAGGTTCTGGTTTGGCCGGACCTCGTCTACAGCGAGCTTATCGCATTGGTGCTGTGCACTGCGTTCCTCGTGGTCTGGGCTATCGTACTGCGTGCGCCGCTGGAACAACCGGCCGATCCCAACGTCGCTCCGAATCCGGCCAAGGCCCCATGGTATTTCCTCGGCTTGCAGGAAATGCTGGTGTATTTTGATCCATGGCTGGCAGGAGTGGTCTTGCCGGGCCTGATCATTGTCGGTTTGATCGCCATTCCCTACATCGACACGAATCCAAGGGGCAACGGGTATTACACTTTCAAGCAGCGTCCGTTTGCCATCTCGATGTTTTTGTTCGGGTTTATCATCCTTTGGGTGCTGCTCATTATTTTCGGCACGTTCCTGCGCGGCCCGAATTGGAATTTCTTCGGTCCTTATGAATACTGGGATGTGCATCGTCCAGCAGCGCTGCTCAATACCGAGTTTCACGACTTGTTCTGGCTGAACATCATGGGGCGCGAACTGCCGCAGCATTTCCTCATTCGGGAATTGCCGGGCATCGTGCTGGTGGCGGCTTATTTCATACTGGGACCACTGGTTCTCAAGCTGCTTTTCTTCCGAAGGATGTCGCGGGAAATGGGTTTCATGCGTTTCAGCGTGATGGTCATGCTCCTGCTCGTGATGTTGACGATGCCCATCAAGATGGTTTTGCGATGGACGCTGAATCTGCACTATATCGTGGGCATCACGGAGTGGTTCTTGAATATTTAGTCCGAGGGCTTCGTTTCGCCCTGCGTTTGGAATATGGAAACCGCCGCCACCGAACCGCGGCACACCATTGACGGAGCGAAAGCCGCCTGCCTGCGGCGCGAATCGACATGCCGGTACCAGAGGAAAGATTATACCAGCCCGATCGCATCAACGTGTGGTTCGCAGTCAGCTCCGTGCTGATGGCGGCATCACTGGCTTGGTTGATTTGGGTGGATTACAAGCGTCCTTGGCAGGCTTATCAAAAGAATTTCTATCTAAGCAAGGCCGCATTCGCCCATCTGGATCATATTGATGCGTTGCGGGAAGACCGGGTCAAGGACCGCGAAGCTGCCCGGGCGCAGGTCGAACAGCGTAAGGAATACCTGGCGCTTACCGAGGGAAATCGACTCGCCGAATTGCGGACCGAGCTCGCCGATGCCGTCTTGAATTTCAAACTGGCCAACGGACCGTGGAGTGCGGCAAGCCAATTGATGGATGTCACGCGCGACACTTATGAAAAGGCCTTGGCCGCTCACGGCCCGGAACATGCCGTCACCAAATCCGCCCACGATAAGCTGAGTCGTGAACAGGAAAAAGTCGAGACTCTGCGCAAAGAAAAAGAGAAATGGGAAGATAAGAAGCGGCACGTCGAGGCGGAAATCAAGCGTACCGAACTGCCGGTACGCGAAGCGGAGAAGAAGCTCCGCGACATCGAGCAACTTGCCGAGTTGGCGTTGCAGAAAGACCAACAGTATCGCGGCGTGCTCACCGACGAAGGGTTGCTGGGCGGTGTGCCCGTGGTCAGCGCGCTCATCAATGCGCCGCTACTCGATTTTCTGGCCCCCAAGAACACGCCGGGGCGGTATCAGGTTAATCAGCTGGTGCTGCCACAGGTTCGTCAGCAGCTGAATTATCTCGAGACCTATACAACCGACCGATGTGTTACCTGCCACGTCGGAATTGCCGACCCAGAATTTTCCATGGACCGGCTGGCGCGGAAGTTTGAAAATTCGCTCCCCGCCATCAATGAAGCGCTGCAGAGAAACGGGCTGTCGCCCCTGGATCCGCCTGCCGTTCCCAAGGTGGGTTCCGGTGATGCGGCCGCGCTGGTGGCGGGACAGGTCACCGAACACTGGGACCAGCTTTCGCCGGTGCAACAAAAGGAGTATTTCCAATCCCTGCTGGAACGCGTTAACAAGTATCTGACTCTTTCCGGTCGCAAGACCATCGAACTCGATCAGCCGCTGCTCGCCCACCCCGACCTGGACCTATTTGTGAATGTCGATTCGCCGCACCCCATGGCCAAAATGGGCTGCACGGTTTGCCACGAAGGCAACCCCCAGGAGACGGATTTTGTACTGTCGGGTCACTCGCCGCGCACGCATGAAATTGAGGAGCAGTGGCGCGACAAATACTACGTGACGGCTGCCGGCGTGCCTGCCATCACGTTTCAATGGATGTCGCACTTCTGGGATCGTCCGATGCGCTTTCCCGAGCACACGGAATCAGGGTGCGTGAAGTGCCATCATGAAGTCGCTGATATTGCGCGTTTCGAAGGACGCTCGGTTGGAACGAAGATCAACCTGGGACGGCACTTGTTCACAAACGTCGGATGCGTCAATTGCCATGCGGTCGACGACATTCCCAATGCCCGCCGCGTCGGTCCCGACCTGACACACGTGGCGTCGAAACTTAAGCCCGGGTTTGTGCAGCAGTGGGCGTTCTTCCCGCAGAATTTCCGTCCCTCCACGCAGATGCCGCACCTGTTCATGCAGGAAAACAACTTGCCGGAAAGTCGAAATCAGTTCGACGGCGATCCGGTTCTGCGCACGGAAACTGAAATCGTCGCGATGTCGACTTATTTGAACGCAGTATCCAGTGAATGGAAGCCCCTTACCAAGCCGGCTGACGTGCAGGGTGATGCCGAACGCGGTCGGGCCTTGTTTAAGCAAGTCGGATGCCAGGGTTGTCATGCCAATATTGCGGAAGATGGCGAACAGTGGATTACGGCTGATCTGAAGCACCGTCAGAAGCTCGATGCCGAGACGGCCAACTTCCGCTACAAGGGAATGACATACGAAGATCGCGTTCTATACGCGATGAAGTATTTTGGAAAAGAGACTGATTCGTTCTTCGAGCCGGATAAGGTGCGTTTCAATCCTGAGGCGGAGTACAACCTGCCGATTTTCTCCCGGGTGGGTCCGGAGCTTTCCGGCATTGGCTCGAAGGTGACCTTCGATTGGCTCTATTCCTGGGTATCGGACCCGGCGCACTTTTCGTCCACGACCAAGATGCCGAACATGCGCTTAACGCCCGCGGAAGCGGCCGACATCTCCACGTATCTGCTTACGCTTAAGTATGATCAGTTTGACCAGCAGCCCTTCGAAATGAACGACGTCCGCAAATCGATGGCTGAGGAGCTGCTGTTTACTCTCCTCGTTGCGCAGCGTTCGGAGCGTCGGTCGCGTGACCTGCTGGAAGACAAGGGTGGCGAGTTTACGGACATGCTGGTGTCCATGCTGACTCCGGCCGTCGCCACCGCGGACTCAAGTAATGCAGCCGCCGATCGCCAGCGTTCCTATGACATCGTCCAGGGCATGTCCCTGCAGGACAAGAAGTTGACCTACCTGGGCAACAAGATGATCAGCCATTACGGCTGTTACGCGTGCCACCTTATTCCGGGCTTCAAGGACGCATCTCCGCCGGGCACCAATCTGACCACTTGGGCACAGAAGCCGATTTCGCAACTGGACTTTGCGTTTTACGACCACGCGTTTCACGAGCTGCGGCATGAAAAGGAAGATGTGTTCGGACACGTTTATCCGAAGGATGCGGAGCATCTGTTACGGCTGCGACATGGCGAAAACCCGGCGGAGCAGATCACGCACACCCATGCCGCATTCGCCAAACATAAGATGTTGAATCCGCGCATCTGGGACCGCGAGAAAATCAAGAAGCCGTATGATAAGTTGAAGATGCCGAATTTTTATTTCTCCGATAAGGAAGCGGAAGCGCTGACGGTCTATCTGCTTTCGCGAACGACGCCGCGCGTTCATGAAGACCTGAAGGTTGATTATGCCAACACTCCCATGGGGCCGATCGCACGCGGGCGCCAACTGACACGTGAACTGAACTGTGTGGGCTGCCATCAGATTGAAGACAATGTGCCGGTCGTACAGCAGTTCTACCGGCGCGAGGTCGGCGGCAAGCTGCGTTTTGACGAAACCAATGCGCCTCCGCTGCTTTGGGGAGAAGGGGCCAAGGTTCAGCATCATTGGCTGCACCGGTTCCTGCAGCATGTGGAAACGTTGCGTCCGTGGCTCTCGATACGGATGCCGAGTTTCCATTTTGCCGGTGATGAGGGTTCGGAACATCACCCTACGGAATTGGTCGAATACTTCGCAGCGCTGAGCCGGTCGGACTCCGATGACCTGAAGGTGGCACTGGCCGCGATTAAGGAATATGAAAAATCCGAAATCAAGAAGGCGGAGTTGGCCGGTGGTTCCGCCAAGCCCGCAGTTGACGGGGAAGCCAAACCGGGTGCGGACTGGTTCAAGCAGGATCTGCTCCGCCGTTCCGCCGCCAATTTGCGTAAGTGGTCGGTGGACCGGCGATTGATGCGCCCGGCCGATGTGGACATGTTGAGTCTTTCACCGGCCCAGCAGGTGAGCGCCCACGCCAAAATTCTTGAACGCGCTGAATTCATGCAGCACCTTTATGATGTTGATTATCCGTTCGTAGAACCGGTCAAGCCGGTTTCCGCGCCGAAGGACTTCCAGACCGGCCAGCAGTTCTTCAATGACATGGGTTGTTTGAAGTGCCACGTCTTTGGCAACATGCTGCCCGGTCCCGCCACCAGCACGGATGAATTCGTGCAGGCCTATCGGCTGGACGCGGTGCGCGGCGAAGGTGACAAGGCGGAGGCAGTCATTAATGGTGTCACCTATCCTATTGGCGCAGAAATTGACGGTCACAAGTTGATCAGCGCGGTCAACGTCTATTACGACAGCGGTGATATCGAAACCAAGGCCTATTTTGAAGGGCCGGCAACAGATGGTAAGTCGGAGCGGATCATGCTTCAGGCGGCGAGCGCGCCCAATCTCGCTTTGACCCATCAGCGACTGCGTCGCGGCTGGTTGCATGACTGGATGCTCAATCCGCAATGGATCCAGCCGGGTACCAAGATGCCGCAGAACTTCCCGGGCGGCGAGAGTCCGTTTGCCGGCGATGAGCGTTATCCCGGTACCGGAGAGCAGCATATCGGGATGCTGGTGGATTATTTGTATGACGCCGGGGTTACGGGTACCCGTTCACCCCAGCCGAAACTGACGGCTCCAGCAGAAAGTGATGAGTTTGAAGAGGGTGGTGGAGAAGCGGAAGAGTTCGAAGAATAGCCTTGGTGGACTGTCGTTTGGCCGGCGCGAAAATCGCCACTCTTTTTCGGACCGCCAGGCGATGTTACGAAATCGTGCTTAACCCAACGTGGCCGGGGGTAGTCTGGCCATGTAGAGGATGCGATCTGGCTCGACAACTTCCCGTAGAGCTTGCGTCATTGGCACGAATCGCATAAAACCCGCGTGGTTAACGTCTTATGAGGAGAGAAAAATGAATTGCGCAAGAAGAATTGTACTGGCGGCACTCGTAGCTTTCGCGATGTCCGGAGTGGCGGCCCAGGCAGGTGACTTGTCGACCATCAAGGGAAAAGTCATTTTCAAGGGTGACGCCGACAAGTTCAAGCGAACCACGCTGGATACCTCCAAGGATCCCAACTGTGCCAAGTCCAAGGCGAAGGTCGGCTCCTGGGAAGTGGTCATCAATAAAAAGACCGAACCGATGACTCTGGCCAATGTGCTGGTGCACATCAAAGGTGGCCTGGACCCCAACACGGTATTTCCGGTTCCGGCTGAGCAGGTCAAATTGACCCAAGTCGGATGCGAATACACGCCGCATACCGTCGCGTTGATGGAAGGCCAGACGCTGGTCGTTCTGAACGGTGACGACACGAACCACAATATCCACCTGTTGCCCAAGGCCAATGAGGAAACGAACTTCTCGCAGCCGAAGAAGGACCTGGAAAAGGGCAAGGAACTCAAACTGAAGGCTGAGTCGCCGTTCCATGTGAAGTGCGACGTCCATCCGTGGATGGGAGCAAACCTTGCAGTACTGAAGCACCCGTTCCATTCCGTGACGGCCGAAGAGGGGACCTATGAGATTAAGGGCATGCCGCCTGGAAAATACGACATTGAGGCTTGGCACGAAAAGTTCGGCACGGTCGTCGCCTCAGTCGAGATCAAATCCGGCGAGACCAAGGATGTCGACTTGGTTTTTGAACCCAAGTAATCCGTTGAAAATCTAAGGCTCCGCGCCGGAAGGCACACTTCCGGCGCGGATGAGTATTTCATCCCACCCATCGTTTGGCGCGGTGTGAATGGGTGGGAATGCTTCGCTTCCTGCAAGGAGACGGACGCGGATGAGTTGGAAGAAGGCAGTCGGCGCGTCAGCGTTGTTGGGACTACTTATTTCGCTGACTGCGGCCGCGCCCACGTTTGCGCAGGCAGCTGCGGCGCCCACACCCAAAGATCCCAGTATTCGGATCGACGGCAACTATAAGACGTACTGGCTTCCTCCGGACGTGTCCGCGCACGGCCCGCAAATTGACCGCTTGGTCAACATTGTCCACGTCTTTATGGCCGTGTTGTTCGTCGGTTGGGGCATTTTCTTTGTCTATTGCCTGATCAAGTTTCGACAGAGACCCGGACTCAAGGCGCAATACGAACCGGTCAAGGCCTCGGTTTCCAAATATGGCGAAATCGCAGTGGCCGCTTTCGAGGCGGTGCTCTTGCTTGCTTTTTCCATGCCCATTTGGGCCAGCGTGAAGAACGACATTC
>CAZKIN010000007.1:11380-13079 GCA_964552515.1 uncultured Phycisphaeraceae bacterium | reverse complement strand
GTGCTCTTGCTTGCTTTTTCCATGCCCATTTGGGCCAGCGTGAAGAACGACATTCCGGCGGATTCAGAAAACCCCTTGCGGATTCGCGTCTTGGGCGAGCAATTTGCATGGAATTTCCATTATCCGGGCCCCGATGGAAAATTTGGACGCATCAAGGCGGAGTTGGTGAACTCTGCCACCAATCCGATGGGGCTCGACAAAGAGGGCGATCCGAACGCGGTCGATGATATTGTCGCCGGCGAAATGCATATTCCGGTGAATCGGCCGATCATCTGTAATATTTCTTCGAAGGACGTCATTCACAGTTTCGCGTTGCCCGTCATGCGCGTGAAGCAGGATTCCATCCCGGGTATGACGGTACCGGTCTGGTTCAAGGCGATCAAAGAAGGCAATTATGAGGTGGCATGCGCGCAGCTTTGCGGCAACAACCATTATTCCATGCGTGCACTGATGGTGATTGAGTCGCAAGCAAAGTTCGACGCGTGGATGGTGGAGAAGAGCAAGCCTCCGGAAGAGTTTGAGGGTTAATGTATCCGCCGTTTTCTCGGTGACTTCAGTCGGCGAGTTGGAAGAAAGCCGCAACTATCAGGATTCAAGGGACGTTTATGCACGGTGAACCACACGCGCACGATCACCATCATCACCATGATGACCATGGTCATCACGGCCATGATCTTGGTTTTTGGCGTAAGTACGTATTTTCGACTGACCACAAAGTCATCGGTATTCAATATATGGTGACGGCGCTGGTCTTCCTGTTCTTCGGCTTCTGCCTGGTCATGCTCATGCGCTGGCAGCTCGCCTATCCGGGCAAGGAAATTCCGATCATCGGTAAGTTGCTGAGTGAGTCCATCGCTCCCGGCGGCGTGATGCTTCCGGAATTTTATAATTCGCTCGGCGCCATGCACGGTACGATCATGGTGTTTCTTGGTGTGGTTCCGATCCTGGTCGGCGGCTTCGGCAATTATGTGATGCCGCTGCAGATCGGCGCGCCGGATATGTCCTTTCCCAAGCTGAACATGTTGAGCTATTGGGTGTTCCTGCCCGGTGGGCTCATCATGCTGGCCAGCTTTTTCCTTCCCGGTGGCGCAGCCCAGTCCGGTTGGACATCGTACCCTCCACTTTCAGTCACAGCTCCGGTGGGTCAGACATTCTGGCTTATCGGCATGGTTTTCCTGATTACGTCTTCGCTACTCGGTTCGGTGAATTTCATCGTGACCATCGCACATCTTCGTGCGAAGGGCCTCACGATGTTTCGCCTGCCATTCTTCGTGTGGGCGCAGCTGGTGACGTCATTCCTGCTGTTGCTCGCGTTTCCTCCGCTCGAGGCGGCCGGCGTTCTGCAGCTGATGGACCGCGTTGCCGGAACGAGTTTCTTCATGCCCGAAGGACTCGTGGTGAGTGGAAAGACCACCGAATGGACGGGTGGTGGTAATCCGCTGCTCTGGCAGCACCTGTTCTGGTTCCTGGCACACCCAGAGGTGTATGTACTGATTCTTCCCGCGCTCGGTATCGTTGCCGAGGTTATCGCCAACAACACACGCAAGCCGCTGTGGGGCTATCGCACTATTGTTTTCGCTACCATTTTCCTGGGCTTTATGTCATTTATCGTGTGGGCGCACCACATGTTCATGACAGGTATGGGCACGAAGATCGCGACGTTCTTCACGGTGACGACGATGATCATTTCGATTCCCTC
>CAZKIN010000007.1:7367-11280 GCA_964552515.1 uncultured Phycisphaeraceae bacterium | reverse complement strand
CAGATTCCGTTCATCATCAATTTCTTCATGAGCATTTGGGCGGGTCGAAAAGTTTCAGACAATCCCTGGGACTCGACCACGCTCGAGTGGGCCGCGCCGTCTCCGCCGCCGCATGGAAATTTCGCAACACCGCCGGTGGCGCATCGTGGTCCGTATGAATACAGTGTTCCGGGTGTTGCGCGGGATTTCTTCCCGCAGCACGTGGCGAGGGAGGCATAGAAAAGAGTGTCCGCCGAAGTCTTACCATATACCGTCAAGCCGCACCCGGTCACCGGGATTTACAGCGGCAAGTTTGGCACGTGGCTTTTCCTCGCTTCTGAGGTGATGCTCTTTGGTGCATTGTTTTCCACTTATGTCCTTTTGCGCGTTGGCGCTCCGGAGACCGGGCCGGCGAAATGGCTGGTCGGACACGATGAAACCCATTTGAGTTGGAAAATCGGCGCACTCAATACGCTCGTGCTCATCATTTCTTCGGTGACCATGGTTCTCGCATGGGCGGCGCTCAAGATGGGCAACCTCGTCAAGGGGCGGACCTATCTGATTGTCACGTTCCTGCTGGCCGGCCTGTTCATCGCGGTGAAACTGCTGTTCGAATACACCCCCAAAATCCAAGGCGGTTATTTGCCGTCAACGAACAATTTTTTCGCCATTTATTACACGATGACGGGACTGCATGCCCTGCACATCATTGGCGGCATGGTGGTCATCGGTTACTTCATCGGTCCAGGTTCCAAGCTTTGGCAGCGCGACCCGGAGTATTTCACCAATCGTATTGAGTGTACCGGCCTGTACTGGCACTTTGTCGATCTGGTTTGGATTTTCCTCTTCCCGATTTTGTACCTCATGTAGGAGTGGCGGATGAGCGGCGCAGAGCATCACGACGTCAGCGGGCATATCAAGGCCTACATAGGCGTATTCGTAGCACTTTTCCTTTGCACAATCCTTACGGTAGGGATTGCCGAAGTCCATATTGCGCATCCATGGAATTACGTGATCGGCTTGGGCATTGCCTGTTTCAAGGCCAGTCTCGTCGCTGCTATTTTCATGCACTTGAAGTGGGAGCGTTCCATGAATTTGTGGATGGTCTTCGCGCTTTGTGCCATTTTCTTTGCGGCGCTCATGATGCTTCCGGTTCTGACCACCAACGACTTGCCGCCCCAGGCCGTTCATCACACGTGGGGTTGATAGGATAATTGTTCGTCCATGTCACTGAAAGCGTTCCATGTCGTGTTCATTCTTGTTTCGACCATGCTCACGCTTGGTTTTGGAGCATGGGCGATTCGTGAATATCGCACCATGGGCGATGTTTCCTTCTTGATCAGTGGCATTGTTTCTTTCGCTTTCACGGCGTCCCTTCTGATTTACGGTCGTTGGTTCCTGCGCAAGCTGCGTGGCATAGGATATCTTTGATGCGTGGATTGCTCCGCCAGTTGCTGATGATTCCATTGACTGGACTGTTATTGCGCGCGCTCGAATCGGAAACTCTTGGCTGTTCCGTCTGCTTTGGCGATCCCGCCTCTCCGATGGCCAAAGGGGCCTTGATGGGTGTTCTGACTCTCGGTGGCATTATTACCACCGTCCTGGTGATGATTGCGGGTACCGGCGCTTTCTGGTTGCATCGCAGCATGAAACTCTCCCGGTCATCCAATCCTCCGGATGATTTCAACCAGCCTGACTGACGTTGATTCCATGCATGCCGCAATGTCTAATTTTCGTTCGTGGCCGCACCGCCTCGCCCTGCTCACCACCTGCGCTGTATTCCCCCTTATTTTCGTGGGCGCCGGTGTCACCAGCAAAGAAGTGGGAATGGTGTATCCGGACGGTTGGACGTCCAACGGACATTTTTGGAACCCTCCCGAATGGACGAAATCCGAAGGGACCCTTTGGGAACACGGGCATCGTCTGCTGGGTCGTGCGGTAGGGTTGATGGCCATAGCCTTGGCCGTCGTTTCCTGGCGCTCCGGTGGGATAGTTCGCAAAATGGCGATCCTGTCGCTTGCTGCAATCATTGCACAAGGGGTCCTGGGCATCTTGCGCGTTGAAAAAAGTTCAACCGCATTTGCCATGGTCCATGGTGTCGGCGCTCAGATTTGTGTCTGTATTCTGGCTGTTACCGCTCTGGTGACTTCGCGTCGGTGGGTAGAGCGGAATGAACGAGTGAGCGTTCGCGCGGGCGATTTCCTGGGCAAGCTCGCTGGTGTTGTTTTCGCCGCCGTATTTCTGCAGTTGCTCACCGGTGCGGCGACACGGCATTTTCCTAGCCATTTGACGGTGGGCAGTCATGTGTTCCTCGCGATCGCCGTGACATTTCTCTTGGGTTGGCTGTGCATGTGGGTCTGCGGCACGTTTCGCGCCGCAACTTTGCTCGGTGCGTTGGGTCGAATCATTGCGCTGGCCATGATGATCCAGTTATTTCTAGGTGGCGCATCCTTCCTGGTGGTCACCATGGGAGCATCGCGTGATCCCCTCATCCTGTGGCTAACCCCAACCGTGCACACGGTGGTAGGGGCCACCCTCTTGGTCGGGTGCCTTCTTCTGTTTCTGACCTGTCGGCGCATGGTTGAACCTGCCGTGGATGAATCCATAGCCATTTCCGGTATGATGCCCGCATCATGAGCGATTCGGTAAATATGTACGCTGCTCCGATCGCCGGCTCCTCGGTTCGGTTGAGCGCCGTCGCACGGGCTTGGGCATATGTTGAGTTGTCCAAACCGCGCATTGCGGTCCTGGTGCTGGTTGCCACTGCCGCTGGTTTCTTCATGGGATTGCCCGCCGGTTCAGACTGGCGGGCGATCCCGACGATGCTGCACACGATATTCGCTGTGGCTTTGGTGGCTGCTGGTGCGAACGCCCTCAACCATTATTGGGAAGCTGTACACGACGCAGTTATGGTGCGAACCGCCGGGCGACCCATACCCACGGGACGCCTGTCACCGGCGGAGGTTTTCGCCTTTGGCATCGGTGTCTCTGCTCTGGGTGTCATTTGGTTGGCACTGCTGGTCAATTTGCCCGCCGCTCAACTGGCTGCACTGACTCTCGTGTTGTACGTTTTGATTTACACCCCACTTAAACGCCTGACTTCGCTTTGTGTTTATGTCGGCGCGGTGCCTGGCGCGTTGCCGCCGGTCATCGGCTGGACCGCTGCGGCCGGAACTCTTACCGCAGACGCCTGGCCGCTCTTTGCGATTGTTTTTCTCTGGCAGTTGCCGCATTTCGCGGCGATCGCCTGGTTATACCGGGAGGATTATGCCCGTGCCGGGTATCCCATGTTGCCCGTTCTCGATCCCGGGGGGCACCGTACCAGCCTGCACATGATGACACATTCCGTCGGCCTGCTCATGGTCAGCCTGCTGCCGGTCATTCAGGGGTCTGCTGGCCCTATTTATGCTTTTGGGGCCATGTTTCTCGGGCTGGCCTTTCTTGGTTTTGGCGTGCATTTTGTCCGCTGCAAGTCAGACGGAGCCGCCCGGCTTCATCTGCTCGCATCGGTAATCTATCTGCCTGCCCTTTGCGCCTTCCTTTTGGCCGACAAACTGTACCGGGTACTGGTTTACTGACTTATGACAGGCACTGGTGAAAGCCGTTCCGATGGCGTGGTGGATGTGCAACATCTAACCCACCACTTCGGACAGCGCGTCGCATTGAACGATGTATCGTTTGGCATTCAGGCCGGTTCAATTGTCGCCATCCTTGGTCCCAATGGCGGCGGAAAGACCACGCTGTTCCGCATTCTCGCCACGATGCTTCGGCCCACTTCTGGATGTGCGTTTGTCGGCGGGGCGGACGTTGTCTTGCAGGCCGCCGAAGTACGCACCAAACTCGGCGTGGTGTTCCAACACCCCAGTCTCGACGGCAAATTGAATGTAAACGAAAACCTCATGCACCACGGCCACATGTACGGCCTGCGCGGCAG
>CAZKIN010000007.1:0-7267 GCA_964552515.1 uncultured Phycisphaeraceae bacterium | reverse complement strand
GATAAGTGCGACATGGTCGCCATTATGGACCAGGGTCGGATCGTGGCATTCGACGCACCTGCCGCATTGAAAAGTCGCGTAGGCGGCGACGTCGTGATCATTTCCGTACCGAATGCCTCGGATTTCAAGTCGCGCATGCAGCGGCGATTCAACCATACGGCGGTCGTGATGGATGGGGCATTGCAGGTCGAGCTGGCGCGCGGTCACGAATTTGTTCCTCAACTTATCGAGGCATTCCCCGGCGAAGTGGATAGCGTTACCGTCGGGAAACCCACCTTGGAGGACGTGTTTCTCCGTGTTACGGGACGCAGGTTGCAGGCGGAAGTCGATGGGAAGGAAAGTTGATATATGGTTCCAAGTCCGCTGCCGCCCCATCGAGCGATTCTACTTCCAGCCGTGTCGTTAGCCCGGCGCGAAGTCGTCCGCTTCCTGCGCCAGCGTAGTCGAGTCATAGGCGCATTGGGCACGCCTCTGGTATTTTGGATCCTTCTTGGTTCAGGCATGCGTTACGCCATGAAGGGGCCGACCGGCACGGATGGCTTGGACTACCTTGCTTATTCATTCCCCGGAATCATAGTACTCATCGTACTCTTCACCGCGATTTTCGCGATGATTTCAATCATTGAAGACCGTCGTGAAGGCTTCTTGCAGGGGGTTTTGGTTTCTCCTGTTTCGCCGCTGGCGATTGTGGGCGGCAAGGTGTTGGGCAGTACGATTCTCGCAGTTGGGCAGGCCGGGCTCTTCATGGCTCTTGCACCAATCGCCGGCCTGCCCTTGGGCTTTTCAACAGTGTTGGCATCGATCGGCGTATTGACTGTCGTGTCTGTGGGGTTAAGCGCACTTGGATTCATCATCGCCTGGCCGATGGACTCAACCCAGGGATTCCATGCGGTCATGAATCTTTTCTTGATGCCCATGTGGTTGCTGTCAGGCGCTTTTTTTCCCGCGGAGGGCGCGACGCGGTGGGTCGCCTGGATCATGGCCCTGAATCCCTTGACGTATGGCGTGCGTGCGCTGCGCAGTGTCATGTCATCTGGTTCGTCGGGTGTTGAATCGCTGGCCGCCCCATTGCTTATCACCTCTGGTTTCGCGGCGCTGATGGTGGTCATCGCTACCCGGTTGGTGAGGAAGCTGCCGTGAGTTCAAGTTCGATCGACAACGATGTAACGGTCGTGCATTCGACCGCCGGTGTGGTGGAGGATTCCCCCGATTCCGCGCGTACGAATCGCGGCAGTTCACCGATGTGGATTGCGCTGGTGCTTACCTTCGTCGGCGTGGTTTTTGCTGTTTCCTGGTTTGCGGCGGGTGGCGCCGATGCCGAACCAGTCCAATTACTCCCGATTGCCGCTGCGCCGATAGTGCCCGATTTCTCCTTGGTGGCGCAAGATGGCCAGGCGATTACCCGCGCTGATTTCAATGGGAAAATCTGGCTGGCCAATTTCATTTATGCCCAGTGTCCCGGCCCCTGTCCTACCCTCACCGCGCGAATGGCCGCGGTGCAGAAAGCGCTCTCATCCCAGAAGGAGAGGGTGCGCATGGCCAGTTTCTCTCTGGACCCGCTGCGGGATACCACGGCAGTGTTGAGCGATTATGCCAGACGATTCCACGTCGATGGTTCCTGGTGGTATTTCCTGACTGGTCCCAGCGAAGAGGGAATGCACGAGATTGTGGAAAAGGGTTTCCTCCAATCCGTCGTTCCGGGTGACGACGATAATCCGATGATGCACAGCAACTACGTGGCAGTGGTTGACGCGCGCGGAAGAATCCGTGCTTTCTTTGACGGAATGGAGTCCGGGAGCAATGCACGCATCATTGCTGCGGTTCGCCAGTTGTTGTCTGAGGCGGAGAGTCCATGATGGGTCTTTCCAGCCTGCCCACCGTCAATGCCATTCTCAACAGTATCAGCCTGGTGCTTCTCCTTCTTGGATATCAGGCTATTCGAAAACGCAATGTCATCCGCCACAAGCGACTCATGGTTTCGGCGTTCGTCGTCTCCGTTTGTTTTCTCATCACGTACTTGACCTATCGATTGTTGGGCAGCGACAAGAAGTTTTCCGGCCAGGGTTGGATTAGGCCCGTCTATTTCTTCATTCTGATAACCCACGTATCGCTGGCGGCCACGGTTCCGGTACTTGCCAGCCGCACGCTGTATCTCGCATGGCGGGCGCGCTGGGATGCGCACCGCCGCTGGGCGAAATGGACCTTTCCCATCTGGGTGTATGTCTCCATTACGGGGGTGGTGGTCTATTTTCTCCTGTTTGTGATATACGGACCGCTCCCGATAGTCCCGAGCCCGCCGGAATGACCAGTTGCTCATT
This sequence comes from uncultured Phycisphaeraceae bacterium, assembly GCA_964552515.1. Classification (GTDB taxonomy): domain Bacteria; phylum Planctomycetota; class Phycisphaerae; order UBA1845; family UBA1845; genus JACQXM01. Next base: position 4,949 of record CAZKIN010000007.1, on the reverse strand, counting down.
CCCTTGTTGGAACGCGTCTGCCACCGCATACTACCGTATCCAGGTCTCTTGAATTCGTGGCGTGCCGAGTCGTTTCAAGCAGGATGTTGAGCCTCTCGACGGGCCGCGCGAAATCTGAATCTCGGAACGATCGGATGGCATTCTTTTCAGCACATTCTGGCAACGGACAAGGTAGCGAGGGGGCTGCGCCTAACCAGCCTCAGGGGGCGGATTCTCGCCAATTTTGCAGCTCAGAAAAACTGATCGCACTTGCGAACTCACCCGCGAGTAAAATGATGTTTGAGGGCCTCTCGGATGGCTTGGTGATTCTGGATGCTGCAGGGCAAGTTGTCAGCGGCACACCCCACGCGGAGTCCATGCCGGCGCAATTACTGGTTGGGCGAAAGCTGATTGACGCCGTCCCGGCAGGCGAGAGGGAGACTCTAAGCAGTGCTTTGCGCGTCGTCGCCGAAACGCAGCGAACAACGGCGTTTGATCTTCGACTTTCGTTGGACGTGCATGACTATCGTTGGTTCACCTGTCGCATCGGTCCCATTTTAGTTGACGATACCCTCGAAGGGTTTGTCATTGCTGCGATTGATGCCACGCATCAAAAACAAATTGAAATTGCCCTCGAAGAGACCCGTCGGGCCCAAACCACGCTCCTTGGAAACCTTCCGGGAATGGCCTATCGGTGCGAGAACGATCGCGACTGGACGATGCGTTTCGTAAGCTCCGGCTGCCTGGCGCTGACCGGCTACACCCCGGAAGAAATTGTCAATAACCGCCGTGTCAGATACGCCGACATGATCGCGACCGAGGACCGTGAGCATGTTTGGGATGAAGTCCAGTTGGCCTTGCAACTGGGACAGCCATTTCGAATCACCTATCGGATTCGCACTGCGGGCGGCGATCTCAAATGGGTTTGGGAGCAGGGTATTGGAGTGAGTACCGCCGATGGTTCGTTTGCAGCCATCGAAGGGTTCATCACCGATTTTTCCGAGCAGCGTTTCGAGCATGAGGCCCTCCATGCTGCGCACCGGGACCTTGAAGTTCGAGTCTTGGAACGTACGCATGAACTGACCGAAGCCAACAAGAACCTGCAAAACGTACTGGACGAGCGAAAGCGCCTCAGCTGGTTGCTCAAGGCAATCGTAGACAATGTTCCGATCATGCTTTTTGTAAAGAACGCCGAATCGTTGGCTGTCGAATTATGGAATGATGCCGCCAGCGCGCTCACCGGAATTCCAGCCCATGAAATCGTCGGCAAAACCGGATATGAAGTGTTTCCGCGCGAACAAATGGAGGCTTTTCATGAGCGCGATCGCGCTGTTATACGATTTCGAAAACTCATCGCTGCGGAAGAAGTCTTGACCACCACCCATGGCGAACGCCTGCTCTATACCCGCAAGATTCCCATGTTCGATGAAAAAGGAGAACCGCGATATCTCCTGGGCATCTCTGAGGATATCACCGATCGCAAGCTGGCCATGTTGGCCGCCGAAGAACGGACTACACTTTCCACGCTCGCTGCTGCCGTTGCCGGCGTCATCACCAGTGGCATTGCCGACATTCCTTTGCTGCATGAATGTACCCGCATAATCGCGCAAGGCCTGAATGTGGCACTGGTGCGGATTTGGACGGTTGACCCGGCTAGAAGGCAACTCCATTTGCAGGCTTCTGCGGGTGAGGTTGGGACGGCGGACGATGGTTCTGCATTCCTCTCTTTCAACAGTGGCATCATCGGAGCAGTTGCGGCAACCCATAAGGCGTTTGCGACAAACACGCCGGATGCCGCAACCCCCGCCGCCTATGGTTGGATCCTGTCCGGTGTAATGGCAGCCTTTGCGGTCTTTCCACTGAAAGTGGACGATCGAATCCTCGGCGTATTGGCCATTTATTCGCGTCGCACCCTTTCCGAGCCGACCATCAAGGCATTGGCGGCACTCGCGGACAACATTGCCAGCGGAATGCAGTCCCGTCGATCCGATGCCGCATTGCGCCAGAGTCTTGAGCGCTTTGATTTGATGGTGGAAGGAGCCAAAGTCGGACTATGGGATGCGATGGTGGTTGCGAGTGATCCATACAATGCGGCAAATCCCATTTACTACTCGCCACGATTCAAGGAGATGCTGGGTTTCGAGAACGAAGATTTCCCTGAGGTCATTGGCAGTTGGGCGGAAAGACTCCACCCCGAGGACGCCGCTCGAGTATTTCAGGCGCTGGACGATCACCTTTTCCGGCGCATTCCGTTTGACATTGAGTATCGGATGTTCAATCGCAATGGGGTCGTGCGCTGGTTCGCCGCACGAGGACAGGCACAATGGGATAGCGCAAGCCGACCCGTTCGCATGTCCGGCTCCTTTTCAGATATCACCGATCGAAAGGAATCTGAGCAACAGCTCCTCGAAGCGCGTGAAGCTGCCGAGGCTGCAAACCGCGCGAAATCGCGCTTCCTGGCGAATATCAGCCATGAAATCCGTACGCCAATCGCGGCCATGCTGAACGCGACGGAACTGCTCACGCAGGCCGAAACGACCGATCGCGCAAAGCGTGTCGACCTCATACTCCGCAATACGCGTCACCTCATGGCGCTGATTGATGATTTGCTTAATTTCTCGAGACTCGAGGCGGGAAAGCTGGAAGTCTCGCGAATACCCTGTTCGCTGCTCGAAATACTGGCGGATATTCGCGCCGTGACCGCGCCGCTCGCGAACAAACCCCATGTCGAATTCCGTTTTGAGATTGGAACCGATCTTCCGGAAATCATTCAGACCGATCCCATGAGACTCCGGCAGGCCGTTATCAACCTGGTTAGCAATGCGTTGAAGTTCACGGAAACCGGTTTTGTTGCTGTACGTGTCAGTGTCGCGCCGCAGTCACCTGAACCACGATTGACGATCGAAGTCACCGACTCCGGAATCGGTATTCCACCACCCGAATTGGCGCGTGTTTTTGAGGCCTTTGAAAGGGTGTCCAATCCCGGTGCGCGAGTCGAAAGCGGCGTTGGCCTGGGGCTCACCATTTCCCGCTGGATTGCCGGCCAGTTGGGCGGTGATCTCAGCGTGCAGAGCGAACCTGGTCGCGGAAGCACTTTTACTCTCCGCATAGCGACTGGGCCGTTGTCGGCCGTCCGTTGGTTGCCGGCGGAGCATTGGTCGTCCGCGCCCCGATCATCCTTGGGAATCGCTCCGCGCATTCTTCCCGGCCAACTCAACGGTCACATACTCCTCGCCGAGGATTATGCGGACACGCGGGAAGTGCTCAAGTATGCGCTATCCGCTGCCGGTGCGCAGGTCAATGCGGTCGAGAATGGACTCGAGGCGGTGGAGGCGGCCGTATCAGATTATTATGACCTGATCCTGATGGACATTCGGATGCCCCAGATGGACGGACTGGAAGCCACGATCGAGTTGCGCAAACGCGGTATCCTCACCCCCATCATTGCACTGACCGCCTCGACGGCGAGTTCCGAGCGCGCGCGGATAATCGATGCGGGCTTTGACGATTTCTGGACGAAGCCTATTTCAATCGAATCGCTTATTCAGGGCGCTTCCGCTTATCTCGCCGGTGGGTCACCCGACGAGCCGCCGGCAGGTCCGGAAGTTATCACCACGCCGACCATGCGTTCCAAACTGGAACGACTCGCCGGTGAGTTTATTGCGGTTCTACCCGATCGAATGCGGGCAATTCGCGATTTGGTCAAGGCGGATAAACCGCGCGAAGCGGCGGATCGCATCCATCAGTTAATTGGTACGGCTGGAGTGCACGGCTTGGACGATGTTAGTACCGAAGCCGCAAGACTTCAGCGACGATTTCGGGAAACGCAAACGTTATCCCTCGAAAACTTGGCTGTTCTTGAGCAGGCCGTTGCAGCACTGAGTCCGGACAATATGAGTTCAAACCCCGCGCACTTGCAGTAGCCGGAATGCGTGCCGAAACCGATCAGGCGAGCCAAGACGAAATAGATCGATCATGCGCGCCGTTCTACTCGCTGCGCGGCGCAACCGTCACAAACCCCGCGTCGCGTATAATGGCTTCTCGTAGAACGGGATGCTTAAGGTCGATCTCCAGCCACGTCCGAGCCTGTTCCACTGAACGAAAAACGGTCATACCGGCGGCACGGGCGTCCTCCGCTTGGATATGATCAGAAACCAGTGCGACCCGAACGCCACGTCGCGCCGGATCAGTCAACTCCCGAAGCTTGACCGCCTTGTGATCACCAAGTGCATACCCTTCATTCGCGATTATTTCCTTGGCGGCTGATAGCGTTGGCGCTTTGTGCAGCAGTTTCATAAAGGCTGAAGCGCCGATACCTTCGGGACACGCTGCCTCCAATATGATTCCGCCGCCATCTACCACCGCCCGATGATTGTTCTTAAGTGCTTTGTCCGCTTGATACAGGCTTCGCCCCAAAGGCAGCGGAACCTCTAGGTGCAGCAGGTCAAATGGCTCATCAATGGAATAAACAAACGTCTCCAGGGCTGCGGGGAGAAGTGCGCGGACAACGGTAATCGGATCACCGACTTGGGCGTCCACAAGAATTGGCCCGCTGGCTACTTCGCCGAGACAGCAAATGGTCTTTCCAGATCGCTCCAATTCCGCGAGTGCCGCCACTACTCCGTCATGAATAGGATTTCCTTCGAGTCGTAGAATATCCGACGCGGGATCGAGTGCTCCTTGGTGATTCGCCCGTATATCCTCGAAACTCATGCATCCAATGGTCACGGTTTTGTGGGGGCCGGTCACGCCGGCAAAATAGTGGGGCTCGACGCTGCCGATCGGAAAGATGAAACGCCTTTCCGCCAACAATTTGTTGAATCGATATGGCCCGATTGCCTGGAGCAAATGGCTGGCCCGTGCCTCATGCCATTCAACTCTTTGGGCCGAAAAACCGGTGTCCCGAAATAAGGCCGTTTCAAACGAACTCCTTTCCTTCAGCTCAAACTCGTGAGTGCCGCTGGCTACGA
>CAZKIN010000006.1:27701-38094 GCA_964552515.1 uncultured Phycisphaeraceae bacterium | reverse complement strand
GGGTCGCTGACGCTCGCCGTTCTGATAAGCGGACCCTTCAAATCTGAGGAACTAGTTAGAAACCGTTCGAGTCACGGACGCGTGACGATTTGACGGGTCGCTGACGCGCGCCGTTCTGATAAGCGGACCTACGGTGCGTCACGCGCACGTAACGCAGCGGGAACTTTCGCGGGGTGGTCGCGTCCAAGGCTCCAGTTGTGCGGTATGGGGATTTGGTCATTTTGCGAAAGGAACCTGTCATGTCTGGAAAGCGCTGGGGAGTTGCAGTCGGGTTGGCGGTAGTTGCGGTGGTTGCGTACGGCGGAGCGGTCGCGCTGGCCAAGGACTGGCCGGGCGATCCGAGTCCGTCGATCTGCGTGCACAAAGAGGAGCGGCGGCCGATCGATCTGGTGATCTGCCTGGATACGTCGGGGAGTATGACGGGGCTGATTGATTCGGCGCGGGGGCGGCTGTGGGAGATTGTGTCTTCGCTGTCGAAGGCAAAGCCGACGCCGCGGCTGCGGGTGGGACTGCTGACCTATGGGTCACCGCGGGTTTCGAGCGCGAGCCAGGGATGGGTGGTGCGGCAGAGCAATCTGACCAGCGACCTGGACGCCATTTATGCCAAGATGATGGCACTGTCCACGGACGGCGGCGATGAGTTCGTCGGCTGGGTGGTCAATGACGCGGTGCGTTCGATGGATTGGTCCGATGATCCGCGGGCGCTGAAGATTATATTCGTCGCGGGGAATGAATCGGCGGATCAGGCATCAGAGGTGTTCAACTTCCGGTCGGTGGCGGAGTCAGCGCGGGGGCGGGGCATCGTGGTGAATTCGATTTATGCCGGCGATCGGTCACAGGGAATGCGCGAGATGTGGCACGAGGTGGCGAATTATGGCGGCGGGGAATATTCAGCGATTGACATGCATTGCGGGACGGTGCAGATCTCCACGCCGCAGGACAAGGTCCTGATCGAGCTGAATATGAAATTGAATTCGACGTATGTGCCCTATGGCGCGGCGGGTAAGGTCGGGGCGGCGAATCAGGTGCAGCAGGACCAGAAGGCGGAGGAAATGGGGATGCAGACGGGGGCCGGTCGGGTCGCGGCGAAGGCGACACGGATGTATGACGCGGCGCACTGGGACCTGGTGGACGGGGTGGCGCAGGGGAAGGTAAAAGTGGAGGAATTAAAGGAAGCGGACCTGCCTGCGGCAATGGCGGCGATGCCCATGGAGGAGCGACAAGGTTATGTCATGCAGCAGCAGCGGGCGCGTTCGGACATTCAGGCGGAGATTGCCAAGGTGAGCGCGGATCGCGATGAAGTCCTGAAAAAGGCGCGGGCGGAACAAGAGCGCGCGGGCAAGACGAGCCTCGATGATGCCATGGAGAAGTCACTGCGGAAGCAGGCCGAGGCGAAGGGGTTTGAGTTTGAATAAGAAAGGCAACAGGCGAAAGACGTAAGGCGAAAGGCGAAAGGCGAAAGGCGAAAGGAAAGCGATCTGTAGATGCAGATTATTCCCGAGCGTCTACAGGGTTAGTTTGAGTTTGGGGCCGGCGAAGGTGAAGCCGCAGGATTCGTAAAACGCGCGGGAACGGGCCCAGCGGGGAGATTCGGGCGCGGTGACGTCGATGCGGGACCAGCCGCGCTGCCGACCGAGGTCTTGAGCGGCGTCGAGGAGTAACTTCCCGACGCCGCCGCTTCGTTTTTCGGGATCGACATACATCTCGTTAATGATGCCGTGATTGCCGTTCGCATAAATGGCGAACGATTCGACGAGGGTGAGGAGTCCGACGACGCGGCGGGCTTCGTCGTGGGCGACGAAAGTGAAAATGCGGTCCTCGTCGGCGCGCCATTGGGTCAGCACCTGGTCAGTTTGCAGGTCGCCGAGGTCGTCACCTTCGTCGCCGAGTTCCATGAGGAGACGGAGGACGAAATCGAAAATCAGCGGCGCTTCGTGAATGGTGAGTTGCTTGACGGTGATTTTCATGGGCTTTTCTTTTCCGCTTTGCTCAGGTTTAACCATTTCGCCGGGTGAGTTTATTCCTTTTTGAGCGGCGGCGACGCGGAGACCGACCGGAGGAAAACGGTGTGCGTGTAGCCGGTGGCGGGGTCTTCTTCGGGGACCAGATAGCGCGGCCATTCGTTAGCAGCGGCGTAGGGTGAATTGTCGTTGACGAAGTCGCGGCTGCCGCAGCCCGCGGGATCGGGCGAGGGGCAAATCCAATAGCTGCCGCGACCGGCCTGGACGAGCAGGGAGGCGATGTCGGATATTTTGAGGGGCGAATCGGGCAAGTGGGTGAGGAAGGAACCCGCCGGGCGGAATTCGGCGTTGAACGGTGTGCCGATCGTGGTCTTGGTGTGCAGATTTCCGGCGAAAAGTATGACGATGTGCCGGGGATGTTGGGCCATGAAGGCAAGGACGTTCTCGGCCATTTGCTGGTCGCGCTCCTTTAGTGACAATGACAGGTCACTGCGATCGAAGGCGAAGACCGCGAGCCCGGGCGATTGGCCGGATTCGACAATGAGGTCGGCCATCGCACGGCTGGACCGGCCATCCTGAAACGGTCGCTGAAAAAAAGGGGTTTCGCGGAGTTTCGCAGCGCTGCCAGTAGCACGGGCTTCGTCGATGTACTCCTGGTGGTTGATGGGAATTTCGAGGCCGAGTGCCACGTTACGGTCAGCTTTAAGCAGGAGGCGCGACACCTCAAGGGCGAAGCGCGGCATTTCCACGGTGCCGTGGATTTCGCCGATGGTGATGACCCGGCGGTCCTTGAGAATGGGAAGGAGTGCCGCGGCGGGATCGGCGGCGCTGATTTCAACGGCATGCGCCTTGATGTGCGCGGAGGAGGATTCCGCGAGTGACTGCGCACGGGCGGCGGTGGTCGTGACCGCGAAGACGATCGCCAGAAGTATGGCTGCCGATCGGCGCATCGGCTGAATCTTCACATAGGTCAACGACCGCCACAGCCACTCCACCGGTCCGAAACGGAAGTACCTGAGCCAGAGCGGGGAATAGAGCATCTGCACGATCCAGATGGCGACGATGATGGCCAGTTGCTGCACGCGATCCAGTCGACCGATCATGCCGAGGCCGGTGCCGTAGAAAATGAAGGTCAGGATGATCGAGTGCGTCAGGTAATTGGTGAGTGACATTTGTCCGACAGCGGCAAGGGATCGGGCCAGCCAGCCATGCTCCCTTCGGCCAAAAAGGAGCATCACAACGGCGACGGTCGCGAGTGCCATGAGCGGGGCACCCAGTTCGCCGGGCAGGCGCCCGATGAGCATGGAAAATTCCGGACGCCAACCCTGCGCGAAATTGATCCAGAATCCCAATGCGGTAAGCAAGATGCCCACGGGAGCCGTCCAGAGCAGCAGACGCACATAGCTGCCACGGTCGCGCTGTCCGCTCAGGTAGCCCAATCGATAGAGGCCCATGCCGACGAGCATCATTCCCGCGGCCACCCAGCCCATCGCCAGCAGCAGCAAAACGGTGTGCTGGGCCAGCGCGTTGCGGACACGCACGGGCATTTGGACACCCCACCCGCCACGAAATACTTCGTAGTGCTCTTGGATTTTCTCCGGAGTTGGATGGAACGAACCGAAGACCTTGGCCTGCGTCTCCGGACCGAACAACGGCAGCGCCAATTGCGCACCGACCAAAAGCACCATGGGCACAAGGAAAAGGGCTGAGCCGGCGAGCAGCAGGCGCTTCGCCGACCAGTTCCGGCAGGCGAAAACGACCATGCCGCAGACGGCGTACGTGAACAGGATGTCGCCCGACCAGATGACGTAGGCATGCACGAGCGCGATCAAGACGAGCGCGGTCATGCGCTGCACGTGCAGTTGCAGCGCGCCGCGTCCCGCCGCGGCCGCACGGTCGGTGATCATCAGGATGCCCGCGCCGAACATCATCGCGAACAACATCAAGTCCTTGCGGCTAAATAGCGCGGTGGCGACGACCCACACGCCCACATTGAGGTTGTCGGTCCATGCACACGCGTAAGGGTTCAGCACGGCGGCATCGTGCAAGGCAAAGCCCTGTATATTCATGGGCAGAATGCCGAAGACGGCAACGGCGCGAAGTATATCGAGCGCGTGGAAGCGGCGCAACTGCGGGCCGACGGCGTTCGGGCCAGCTGTTGCCTCGGCGCCGATCGGCGGCGTATCGATCAAGCTGGGGAACGGAAGTTTCTGCGGCAGCAGTTTCCACAGGAGGATGGCCGCCAGCGCGAGCACCGCTGTAACGATCAAGCCGGCTTCCGGACCGAATACATTTCCGGTAAGGAGTGAGTGCGGCATTTCCGTGCGCATCACCATTGCGGTGGACTTCAGCCCGCTGATGGGCATTCCAAAGACGAAGGCCAGGAAGAAATTCCAGGCAATGTGAATGCCAATGCCCAGCCACAGGCTGCGCGTACGCAGGAAGCACACAACGTACACGAGGTGCGCGAGGAACATATTGGCGATGGCGAGCGGCGCGGTACCGCCTTCCTGCGGCAAATGCACAGCCACGAAGTACAGTCCGGGCAGCATGATGCCTGCAGCCGGCTTCCACCGATACAAAACCTGCATGGCGTAGCCGCGACAAAGCACTTCTTCGTAAGCGCCAACTCCGCAGGCAAAAACGCCGGAGAGCACGAAACGCAGCAGTTGATCACGGAAATCCGGGTTAAACTTCCAGGTCGCACCGGCGGCGATAAGTCCAAACCACGCAAGTGCCACCAATGCGGCACCGATGAAAAGGCCCAAGATGGCCTGGTGAATCCAGGGCCGGTCGAACCCGATGCCGATGGCGCGCAGCGGCTGACGCTCAAACAGATGAAGGAAAAGCCGGCTGATCAGCAGGTATGCGACGCACAAGAATATCGGCATCCAGACCAGGTCAGGTAGGCGTGTGGCGACCCGCAGGATCGCCGCCCCCAACGGCGCGATAAATGTCGTGATGGCGACCACGGCCGCAAAGGCCAGCAACTTGAAGAAGAGTCCCAAGCGGAACGGCTCGCCGGGCGCGGCCAGTGGCGTTTGCATGAGCGACTCCAGGGGCGCGATGAAGATGTCCGATTGAAGAAGTTGAGGCGCGATGCGGACGCCGCACCGGCCAGCCGGGCACTATACTGTGCTGACCGAAAACGGAATAGTCCGCGCCGTCACAGGCTGGGCAGTTGATGTGGAAAGCGTCTGCGATCAACATGAGGTGATGTCCGCGCGGCAAACCGAAACCCGCTGTACCGCACTGCTCGATGAACTGTCGGCACTGCGCGCCGAGATTTCTCCGCGCACACATCAACGCCAGAAGCAGATCATCGCGGAACTGTGCGACATACGAATCGACAATTTGAAACTATTGAAACGCCTGCACGAAGCTGCTTGCGGGCAACGGGCCTGCGCGGAAAGCGATGAACTTTTTTCGGCGGCGGAAGCCATGCTGCGGGGATTTCCCGCGCGAATTCGGAGGCTCCGCGCGGCGCAGCGTCGGGCGCTGAAGGACACGGGGTTGGCAGGCACCGCCCTGCATTTTGAGTTTTCCTGCGACGTTGCCTGTTGGCTGGTCAGGCGCTTTGCGCGGGACGTTGACATTGCGTGGGCTGATTTCCAGGACCCTGAACGGCTCGACTCACTGCTCGCCCATTTTGTCATGCCCGCCGAACAGCAGACCTGGGACGATGGCGAGGTCTCCACGCGTGAATGGGTGCGGGCCGCAAAGGGTGCGGCGCAGCTCACTGATCTGGCGTGGATTGCGCAGCATGTGGAAAGCGACCCGGGACGGCGCCGGATCTGGGCGGCGTTGTACGATGCCGCGGAAGTGCCGTTGCGCTGGCACCTGGGGAGCGCATGCGGGTCGATCACCTTCAACGAAGTGCCATGGCTTGGCACTTCGGCCACACGCGGGGCCTGGCGACGGCCACCCGAGGACCTTCCGGGCGAAATTCAAAGGCCGTTCGCCAGTTTCGAGCGGCTCGACGTGCGCCGCGCCGCGGACATCATAGACGTTTCCCGGGCCGCCCTGGCCGCACGTCACCGCGAGGTTTACGCGATGACTTACGCCAATCCCAAAGAGATTTACCTTGCGGATGCCGGATGCGGCGTGCACATCGCGATTCTCGGCGTCCTTCCGGATCGACGTCTCAGCCTGGAAGGCAACTACGGGTACATGATCCTGTCGCGCGGGCGACCTGTCGGCTATGGCGGGGCCAGTCCGCTCTTTGCCCAGGCGAATACCGGGATCAACATCTTTGACGATTTTCGCAAAGGTGAATCGGCCTACCTCTTTGTGCAGGTGTTGCGGGCGTGGCACCACCTGTTCGACAGCCGCAGGTTCATTGCCAATCCCTTCCAATTCGGAGCCGGGAATTCCGAAGCCCTGGCCAGCGGTGCATTCTGGTTCTACCACAAGCTGGGATTTCGCCCGGTTGATCCGGCGGTGCGGCGCATGGCTGATGACTGCGCGGCGAAGCGCAAGCGGCAACCCGATTTCAAAGCCGACCGCGCAACCATGCAGCGGTTATGCTCCGGCAATCTTGAACTTTGCCTGCCCGGTGCGGAGAAGCGTGAGCGATTCTCCGAGCATTGGCTGGGCGTGCTGGCGATGGAGGCCACGAAGCTGCTGGCCGCACAGGGACCAGTGGAGCGCAAGCGCGCCGTGCGGGCGATTACGATGCGCGTGGCCGCTAATCTGGGAGTCCGCCCCAGTGACGGGTCGCGTGCGGAGCGCACGGCCTTCGCGGACCTGTCGCCGCTCATCGGCCTGGTGCCTGATCTTGCTGCGTGGTCGCGCGCCGACAAAGCCGCCTGCGTCCGCATCATGCGTGCCAAGGGTGCCGACCAGGAGCGCGGGTATGTCAAAGCCCTGGCCAATCACACCCGGCTGCAATCAGCACTGGCGGCAATTGGCGACAAGTTCAGTCAGTGACTTACATCTGGCATTTACATCGAACCGCGAAAACTAGCTGACGCGGGTTCACCTATGGACAAGCGGGACAATTCGCCGGGTTGCTGACAAAAGGATACGCATCGCCGCCGACAGCTTTCACCAGAATCAGGACGTCAGCGGTATTGACGAAGGCGTTGAGGCAGGGATCGGTGGTACTGATGGACTGCAGATTGACCATCTGAAAAGTCGGCTTTACCGCAGCATTGGTGATGTAGCTCATGGCCGCCAGGATATCCTGAACATTTGCAAATTGATTGGGCGGCGTCCACTCCGAACCGTTATTTGTTCCCGCCACGTCGCCCCAGAACTTGTTGTTGAGCGTCGGGAGCGGCGTGGTGTTGACGGTCAACGACGTCGAGAAGGCCACGTTGTCCGCCGTCGAGCGCACACTGTAGCTCGCCACGGGGACGATCTCACAATCGCCGACATGTATGAGCGGTTCGGTCCAAACCCTGAAAACCGGAGCGGCCACACACTTGGCATTGCCCAGCGCATCGGGCGCATCCACCCAGCACGAACCGGAGGGCGCGGTCGTTTTGTCGATGCGGAACGCGACATTGGCTCCCGGATTGTCCGGTGCAAAGGACACGTAACGATTCTTGGAGCGATCATGCGGAGCGGAGGCGACGGCTGGGGGCAGCGAGCTTCCAGTTAGCGCCGATTGACGGTAGTCAAAGCCCGAGCTGGACGAATAACCCGCCGGATTGACGGGTACGCCCTGCGAATTGCGCAGATTCCTGATTCCGCCCCAATAGGTTGAATTGCCCAGGTCGATGACGGCATCCAGAGTTCCCCCAACCGAAGACCACTGGTTGTCGAAGTGCGTGTCTACCTGAAGGAAGGTATCCATGAGTATCGGCTGCCCATAAATGAACTCGATCGTGGCCGTCTGCTGGTATGTGTTGAGCGGATCACCGTAATAGTCCAAGGTCGTTGAGTCGAAACCCTTGTACCACTCGCCGGCGTAGTAGACGGATTGAACGGTACTGCCGTTGGGATCAAAGACACCGTCCACTGATACGTTGATCACGGCATGCCAGAATGAATAGAACTCGGTATCGGGTGATTGCAGGTAGCCGTTGTCCATATTGACGAAGCCGGAGCCGGCCACATAGAGAGTGACGTCAAAGAAGCCGTGGGTGCCGTCAAGCTCCGGATCATCGAATTGAAAGACGTCGAAGTATTGTGAAGTGGCGAAACCATACTCGAAGTAAAGAGGGCTCTCGGCATTGGTACCGGCAAGGTCAACTCGCGCCTTGTTCACGCCGAACCCCACATTCGCAACGCCGGCCACGCGCCCGTATCCGGGAATAATATCTTCTTCGATGATCGGTCCGACAGGCAGCGGCCCCTGTTCGTAATGCTGGATATAATGAGTGGGGCCGAGCGAGAGGTTGACACCATATTCAACGAAGTGTTGAGCCTGTAGTTGGGTAGCCGCGACCAATACCAAGCAACCCGAAATCATGGAAGCAAATTTCATATACAATTCTCCTGCGTATCGACCCAGTCCGACCGAACTGCCGGATCTCATATCACGGATACGGCACTATCCCGGAAGTTCCGATGCCTGCGGTGGAAACGGCGCAGAACCCAAAGGCGATGGCTGTAAGACACCAGTCCGAAGGTGGCGCAGTCTTCCCACTGACCTTTTTGAAGTTGTTAGCAACCGACGTGCCAGTTAGCCCGCATTTCTCAGAATCACGCAATTAACCGGATTGGAGGCCGATTCGACGTCGCAGGTTTATTTTTTGTGGTGGGAACTCGCCATCGATTACAGGTGCTATTGCGAACCAGTTCGCGGTCATGGTTGGCGCTGCGAATAATGACGCACCAGCGTGAATTGACTCATGCCTGCAGGGGACGTCTAAAACAGCACACCCAGTTGGCCGTCACACAGACATGCATGTGGCGATTTTGATTATGTCTGACGGCCCGAGCGCAAGGCTACCAGCCAGCTTGCGATGAGCAGCGCCATGGCTGCGATGCCCATGAGCCATTGGACCCAGGTCCTGGACGGCGCAGCCAAATGTAAGAATCCCATTGCCGTCCCCGTAAGCACTCCACAAATGAATCCAAACAGGTGTGCGGGAACGTCAGTCCTTCCACCACCAGTTCCGAGAAAACTAAGCAACAGAACGCCGCCAATCAGCGGGGCCCAGCGCTGCATTTTGTTGGTTGTCCATCTGCGGCTGCGCCAGGTTCGTGCCGCGAGCAGGCCGATCCCCGCGAACACGGCCGTCGAGGCGCCGACGGAGGTGTGCTCCGGCGAGCGCACCAGTGCGTTCAGCAGATTCCCCGCCGCGCCCGCCAACAGGATCAGCAGCCACGCCCGGCCGCTGCCCAGCGCGCGGCTCGCCAGCCAGCCGACCACGCCGCCGACCAGCAGGTTGCCGATCAGGTGCGCCCAGTCCGCGTGCAGTGTCAGCGCGGTGACCGTGCGCCACCATTCACCGTGTTGGATGCGGCCCGCATTCGTCCGACCGGCGGCATACCAGTCGAATCCGCCGAACTCCCGTTGGGCCAGCATGGCCACCAGGAGTAGCGCGGCGGTGAAAGCCAAGGTGCCGCCGAACCCTGCGGGCTCGAGAATTTCTTCGACCGGCTCGATCGGCAAGGCGACGTTTTCACTCGCATAGGCTTGCAGTTCCGCATGGGCACGTTCCGCATGCTCCGGAGCCACGACCACCACGAAATCTCCCGCAGCGCGGAGAACGCCACCGGGAATTCCCACGGCGTGCAGAACCAGGAGGCGTTCTCGGCAATCCCGCTCCGCGGTCGATCGATAAACGGCCACTGGTTCCACCGACTCAGCATTCATGCAGGGGAGTCTAGCGAGCGGCACGCCGGGCGGAAACAACGCCAACTGCCGGTCGTACAAGGAGTTATGGAAATAACGCAACCCATGTTTGACTTTTCGCTGTTTGTTAGGTATAAGTTATATAACGGCACAACCGGGGCCGCTTGAAAGGAGTACTCCATGCTCAGAGCACATCAGGGGCACACAGCCTGCCGCGCCACCGGTCCGCGCCGAATGGTGACTGTTATGTGGCACACTCGAAAAAAATAACAAAACAAACCCAATCGCCCCCTGTCTCCTGAAAAGGGTGGCTGCGGTCTTTCATTTGCGGCTGCAACACGCATGGCCCCGCCGTCCACGGTGTAGCCCGTGAGACGTTCCACATGACGGCTAGCCGGTGTTCGACCGCAGGGTCGAATTGCAGGTTTCCCGCTGCTTACGACATAGTGGGGTATTCGATGGGGTCGGAGGGACGTGGACGAGCCGGGAACCTGCCAATTCCCGCAGAATTGCCTTACGATCCGACGTCGTTTTCGTGTACAATGCCGCAGGAGGGACATGCAGATGAAATCATTCCGGCCATGGCTGGTAACCACTGTTATTGCACTGCTGATGACCGGATCGCTCCGCGGCGATACGGCAACGCTGGTTCCGGTTCGGGATAATACGCTGTTTGAATCAG
>CAZKIN010000006.1:24942-27601 GCA_964552515.1 uncultured Phycisphaeraceae bacterium | reverse complement strand
CGCGGCGATACGGCAACGCTGGTTCCGGTTCGGGATAATACGCTGTTTGAATCAGCGACTGGATCCCTGAGCAATGGCGCCGGCAATCACCTTTTTGCGGGGCGAACGGCCCAGTCGGCATCCATTTCCCGCAGGCGTGCGCTGCTTGCCTTCGACGTCAGCGCAACTATTCCGGCAGGTTCCGTCGTTACCAGCGTTTCGCTGACTTTGCATCTGTCGCTGACCAGTACCGGACCCAGCCCGCAGGAAATGCGGCGTGTGCTCGCGGATTGGGGTTCCGCCGCGTCGATGGCCGGGGGCAATGAAGGCGCGGGCGGCGCGGCGCTGGTTGGGGATGCAACCTGGCAGCATACCTTCTTCAGTTCTGCATTCTGGGCCAGTCCTGGTGGCGACTTTTCACCGACGGTCAGCGCCTCGGCGATGATCGATGGAATCGGTTTTCATACGTTTACCTCCACGCCGGAATTGGTTGCCGACGTTCAGGACTTTGTCGACAACCCGTCGGGCAATTTCGGCTGGGTGATTGTGGGTGATGAACTTTTTTCCGGTACGGCCAAGCGCTACGACAGCCGTGAAAATCCCGACCCTGCCGTGCGCCCCATGCTCACCATCGAATATACGCCGCCCGGCGAAACCTGCTGTTTGCCGACCGGCGGTTGTGTCAATCTGCTGGCAGCGGATTGCCTGTTGGCGGGCGGTACCCCCACGCCCCAGTTCACCGCTTGTGAAGGCGATGGTGACGGCGATGGCGTCGACGTCAATTGCGGCGACGAGTGCCCGGTCGACAGCAACAAATTTGATCCCGGTCAGTGCGGCTGCGGTGTGCCGGACGTGGATACGGATGGCGATGGAACCGCCGACTGTCTCGATGCATGTCCAATGGATCCCCTGAAAGTGGATCCCGGTATTTGCGGCTGCGGCGTGCCGGACGAGAATCCGGATGACGATGGCCTTCCCAGTTGCCTGGATAATTGCCCTCTGGACCCCTTGAAAACAGAGCCCGGCATTTGCGGCTGCGGCGTGGACGATTTTGCGGATGGCGATGCCGATAGCGTCCCGGACTGCGTGGACCAATGTGCGGGAGTTGATGATGCTGTTTTCGCACCGGGCTGCGCAGGCGCGATTCCAACCGTGTCAGCGTGGGGTATGGTTATCTTATTGCTTTCGTTGTGCACGCTGGCCAAGTTGCGCGGCCGCCTGGCCTGAAGTACGGCATTTCCGGAAAGCTGAGAATCAAACCGGTGGGGTACTTTGTGTTTCTTCACTACGCCGCGCTGGATTCGAACCAGCAACCTTCGGTTCCGTAGACCGATGCTCTATCCAATTGAGCTAGCGGCGCAAGCGGTTTCACAACCTCTTGGGCAGGAGAATACCACGGGATCGGGGAGATGACAATTCCACAACGGCCGGCGGATTGACGCGGGCGCGGGCCCCTTGCACCATGGCGGCAGCGGCAGGGTGGCCGAGCGGCGGCGGTACGATCCATGGACTATTTTCACTATAAGCAGAGCGTCCTGCATTGCGAAGGGGTCGATGCCCGGGCGCTCGCGGCAGATTTTGGCACGCCGGTTTATGTCTATTCCGCGCGCACCCTGCGCGACCACTACGCGCGGATTCGCGATGCGTTCGCGGCACTGAAACCACGCATCTGCTTTTCAGTGAAGAGCTGTCAGAACCTAGCCATCCTGCGGTTGCTGCATGAAGCGGGCGCGTCTTTTGATGTGGTCAGCGGCGGAGAGCTGCTTCGCGCGATCGATGCGGGAGCGACCGGCGAAGAAATCGTTTTCGCGGGTGTAGGAAAATCAGAGGCGGAGATCCGGCTCGCACTGGAGCACAGCATCGGCTGGTTCAATGTCGAATCGGAAAGGGAACTGGAGCAGATCGGGCGAATTGCGAGCGACATGCAGAAGAAGGCGCGGGTCGCGGTGCGGGTGAATCCGGATGTCGATCCGCATACGCATGTCTATACGACGACGGGCAAACGATCGACGAAATTCGGCATCGACATCGCCCGGGCGGACGAGGTGTTCGCGGCATTTCGGAATACGAAGGGGCTGGAGCTTTCCGGCATACATCTGCACATCGGATCGCCCGTGAATCAGGTCGAACCGTATGTGGAAGCTGTTGAACGGGCGCTCGCGCTGATTGACCAGCTGCGATCAAGCGGCATCAACATTCGCGCGCTGAATCTGGGCGGTGGATTCGGAGCCCATTATGACGGTGAACAGTCACCCCCTGCCGCCGCATACGCCGGGAAAATCGTTCCGCTCTTGCGCGGAAAGGACCTGGACATCCTGCTCGAACCGGGTCGGAGCATTTCGGCGAACGCCGGTGTGCTGCTGACGCGGGTGCTGTATACGAAGCAGGCGGGCGATCGGCGGTATGTCATCGTCGATGCGGCCATGACCGAGTTGATTCGACCGGCGCTGTATGGCGCTTTTCATTTCGTCTGGCCGGTGGCGCCGCCGGCGGGAATGACGCCGCCGTCGCGGCGCGCGGACGTACAGTTGCCAGGTTGTGATCTGGTTGACGTTGTCGGACCCGTGTGCGAGAGCGGGGATTTTCTGGCCAAGGACAGGTATCTGCCACCGCTCGCGCGTGGCGACCTGCTCTGCGTGTTCACCACCGGCGCCTATGGTTTCGTGATGGGCAGCCAGTA
>CAZKIN010000006.1:6968-24842 GCA_964552515.1 uncultured Phycisphaeraceae bacterium | reverse complement strand
GGGATCTTGATCGCGAAAACTTTTTCGAGCCGGAAGACAATGTCCAGATAGTCGATGCTTTCCGCACCGAGGTCGCCCTGCAGCGTAGCGTCGGCGGTGACTTCGTCATCATCGACGCCCAGCGCATCCGTCAGGACTTCCTGCACTTTGGAGAAAATCTGTTCGCGTGACATACCCATGGTGGACATCAACCTCCGTGCCTGCAAAAAAACCCCGCCACATGCCGCGTTCTGTCGGCCTGCGGGAGTCAAATAATGAACAGCCATTCAATGGGGCTGCAGCAGCGCCCATTGCCGCCGCGCTTCGGCGATCAATTGATCATCGGTCGCAAGGCCCAGACCGCGCCTGGCCGCCGCCGAAAAATGCGTCAAACCGAAACGACCGCGCACGACTTCCGATTCGCCGCAATAGCCGGTGGCCTCAAAGTCACTTTCCGACTCCGACATCTTTCGGCAGTTGACCTCGACCCGCAACAGGTTGCCCGGCTTCACAAAGCTCTTGTATGTTACGTTTTTCACGTCGCGGAGCAATATGACGGGCGGCGCAAAGTCCAACGCGTCGCGCACCAGCCAGGAGGCCGATTCGACCAATACCTGCAACATGAAAACGCCGGGAAGGATCGGAAACGTGGGAAAATGGTCGGCCAGATACTCTTCGGCCAGCGTGACGGCTTTAACCGCGACGATGCGCGTGCCGCGCTCGAGCTCAACCACTTTGTCCACGAGTTTGAATTTCATCGTGCGGTCAGGAACCGAATCCCTGCGGCAATTCAAGGTGACTGGCCAAGCCACCGCGCAGCGGCTTCTTGCGTTTCTTGGGTTCCTTTGGCGGTGCGGCGGGTGCTGCGGTCTGTGCTGATTCCGTGGTTGAAGTTTCTGCGGACACCTGCGGCGCGTGCACGGCCTTGATCGAAAGTGAAATACGGCGCTGCTCTTTATCCACACCGAGCACGCGGGTTTCGACTTCCTGTCCGACCTTGACCACTTCACCACAGGACTTGATGCGCTTGTCCGACATTTCGGAAATGTGCACCATGCCCTCGACGCCCGTCGCAATTTCGACAAAAGCGCCAAAGTCCGCAATGCGGGTCACGCGGCCTTTGATGATGGATTGTGGCGCAAAGCTCTCGAGGACGTCGCCCCAAGGATCATTTTGAGCCTGCTTGAGACTGAGGGCGATGCGGCGTTTGTCCGGCTCAACGCGAATGATCACGGCATCGACCATCTGCTCGGGCGAAACGGCGTCGGACGGGCGATTGATGCGCGACCAGCCCATTTCACTCAGCGGAATCAACCCTTCGATACCCGCTTCCAATTCGGCGAAGGCACCGAAATCGGCGAGCCGCGTTACGCGCACCTTGACCGGTGAGCCGACGTTAAACCGCGACGCCACTGTATCCCAGGGATCGGGCAGCGTTTGCTTGATACCTAGTGAAATTCGGTCGCGTTCACGGTCGATTTTCAGGATGCGAACTTCGACTTTTTGACCGGGGCTGAGCACATCGGAGACCTTCGCGACATTGCCCCAGCTCAGGTCGCTGATATGCACGAGGCCGTCAACACCACCGAGATCAACAAACGCGCCGAAGTCGGTCAGATTTCCAACCACGCCGGGGCGAATCTGTCCCGGTGCGAGTTCAGCCAGCAGTTTGTCGCGGTTTTCCGCGCGTTCCTTCTCCTGCAACTTGCGGCGGCTGACCAGCACATTTTTATGTCGGCGGTCGAGCTCCACCACTTCGCACTTCACCATCTGGTTGAGCAGGACGGAGATGTCTTTCATCTGCGCGACGTCAACCTGCGAACCGGGCATGAAAGCGCGAATACCCTTCAAGTCAATTTCCAATCCACCCTTGATGACACCGGTCACGCGGCCTTCGACGATCTGCCCCTTGGTGAGATTGGTCCACGTAGCGCGGGTGATTGCTCCCTTGCGATTGACGATGAACAAGCCGGACGTCGCGTCGTAACGATCTACCGTCACGTCTACTTTACGACCCACTTCGACGGCTTCCTTCTTGCCGAATTGGTTACGCGGCAGTACGCCCTGCGACTTGGTGCCGAACTCCACGAAAATATCATCATTGGAGATCTGGACCACGGTGCCGACCAGTTCGGTTCCCGGTTCGACCGACGCACCGGCGTCCGGGGCCATTCCCAGCGCGGCCATGTCGGAAGCCGGCATACCTTCCATCGCCTCGGCAATTTCGCGGTCAATCTCGGCCATGGTGGGTTCGCGTTCGGCCATGTGCGGCGACCAATCGGCCGCGCCGGGCGTTGCACCAATCGAATCGGAAGGACCCTGGGGCATTGCGTGATCTGTCATGGAAGCGTTCTTTCGTAACGTCGATTGGACCAGCTAAGGTCCGGGCCATTGAGTGCGGCAATCCGGAAGATGTCCCTTGCTTTGCGCGGCACTGCGACGACGAGTGCGCAGCGCGGAATCATCCTGATGTCGAGCCGTGACATCCCGGTCCGCCAACCAACCGACGCCCTGTGAAATCCATTGCCCAGTGGTCATCGGGGAAACGATTTTTGTACAAGTCGCCCGCGGTAAAGTCAAGGAGAACGAGGTTAGGACACCGTCCGCTATGTAGAAAGGGGCGTTATGGGAACCGCTGGATAATAAACGGGCCTGGCTTTCGGTGAATTTATCCAGGCCGACGCGAGAAGGGGGAAACACGAAATTGAAACAGCTACCGGTCATGTCTAAGCAGACTTCTCTTGCTGTTTGGTTACCTTGGCGCGCAGCCAGTCGAGCGTGACACCCTTTTCCGCGAGCATCGCCCCGACGCCCGTGGTTTCGTCGCGCATCAGAGCAAGCAACAGGTGATGCGGCATGATTTCCCCTTCGCCCAGCCGATTCGCCGAGTCCACAGCAAGGATCATGGTGTGCCAGAATTTCGGAGAGCGGAACGCTTTCGCCAGCTCCTGTTGATGGACCCATTCAAAATCGCCGTGCCGCGAATGCGCGAGATCGTGCGATGGGTCGACACTGCCGCGAAGCATGGCCAGTGCCTTTTCGCGCACGGAATCTATCGAAACGCTTTGTTTCCGCAGAACCTTGGACGGAAGGCTCTCTTCCTTGGCCAGCATGCCGATCACAAGGTGTTCCGTTCCAACATAGCGATGTCCGAACTTTCGCGCTTCCTGGATGGCCATGGCGATGACGTCTTTGAGTTCCTGCGTCTGCGCGCGCCAGCCGATGGCGTTGGTGGCGTCCCCGCGTTCCATGTGCGCCTTGACTTCGTCGCGCACTTTCTCCAGGTCGACGTCGAGCACGCGCAGGGTTTCTGTAGCCACGCAGTTGCCTTCGGCGATGAGTCCCAACATCAGGTGGCCGGGCGCCAGATAATCATGTGCGAGCTTGGTCGCTTCCAGGTTGGCCAGCGCCATGGCGTGACGGGCGCGATCGGAAAAACGCTCTTGCATATCAAGTTCTCCGCAAGTCCGCCGCCTGGCGGACGGGTCCCATTTCATGTCCACACGAAGTGTACATCGCAGAGGGCGGGATCACAACCTATTGACCATCCAAATTGCCCCGGGAGAACCCCATTCGCCCGGCTGCAAATCCGGTTCCTGCAAACGTGAATTGCCGCTGCATGTTCATTACATCCTGCGTAGCCATGCATCACCGGCATGTTTGTCGATCAGTCCGGAGATCGCGGAGAGTTCCTCGCCGGTCCAATCACCCGCTTGGATGGCCTCACCGGTGACATTGCCGAAATGACGCGGCAGGGAATCAAGCAATCCCGCGATGGCCCCGCCGGGATCGAGGCCGGTGCGGGCCGATGGCTGTTGATCAAATCGGCTACCGAGAATGATGGACCCGTGTTGGAGAATGGCCGCACGGGTGCGGCGTTGCGCACTGCCCGCCAGCTTCGCTCCGTCCACCGTTACATCAAAACAATGTCGGCGTGCGAAGCAGAAAAACGGACCGCGGGTAGGTGTGGAGTCGTCGGTTACGCCGCAACGGCGCGGAACCGCCGCGATTGAGCCCAGTGCCATGATTATGGCATCGTGCATCCACTCATACAGTCGATTCGGCCCGTCGGAAAGCAACCGGTAATCGGCGGGTAAACTAAGTGAATAGGTCAGTTCCATGTCATGCAGAATCGCCCCACCACCGGTCGGGCGACGCACCACCGGTAAATCCCCCGCCGGCGCGGCAAGCGCCTCATAATCGCTGAAGCGTTGAAAGTAACCCAACGAAACGGTTGGTTCCACCCATTGATAGAGGCGCAGAGTTGCCGCCGACCGACCCGCGCCAACAAAAGTGTGGAGTACCTCATCCCGCGCCATGTTCTCCAGACCGGGGAGTGGACGGTCGACCAAAAGGCGAATAGCCGTTGTTTCCGCGCTCACCATCGCTAGGGTACCCGCTGCCTTTGGTTCCGTCTGCACAACCTCGCGGCATTTGCTCCTGACGCCTGCCGTTGACAGACACTTTGAAAAGCCGACACTATGTCTACCCGCCCGCCGGTTGTCCGGCCCGCCTCGCCAATTTGGAGCGATGGATCGATGTCTAACGAATGGATGCGCGGCTGTGGTGGGTAACCCTGCATGAAAAACCCCGCTGAAGGAATCATCGCCGTATTCGTACGGAATCCCGTGTTCGCCAACCTGCTCGCGCTGGGCACCATCGTGGGCGGACTGGTCGCGGCCTACAAATTGCCGCGTGAGACCTTTCCTGAAACCACCACCGATTTCGTGGTCATCACCGTTCCCTATCCCGGCGGAAGTCCCGAGGACGTCGAACGCGGGGTGAGCATCCGCATCGAAGAGGCGGTGCAGGGCATTGCCGGATTGGGAGAGATTTCGTCCATCTCCGGAGGTGATTCCAGCCAGGTCCTCGTGGAATTCAATCCCAAGGTCATCGCGCCCTCCGAAGTGTTGCGGCAGATTCAAGATCGTGTGAATTCCATCCGCTCATTTCCACCGGAAGCGGAACGGCCGCTGATTACCGAAGCCATTGTGCGCATTCCGGTGGTGAGCATTGGTGTATCCGGGGATACCACTGAAGCGGCGATCAAGCGCGTGGCCGAACAGATTCGCGATGAACTTTCCGCACGCTCCGAGATTTCGCAGGTCAGCCTGTCCGGCGTGCGCGATTATCAGATTTCGATTCAGCTGACGGAAGAAACGCTGCAGCGCTATGGGCTCACCATGCGCGAAGTAATATCGCGCGTGTCATCCAGCAGTCTTGACCTGCCCGCCGGAACCGTGCGCACGCGCAGTGAGGAAATCAACGTCCGCACGACCGGACAACGCTACTCCACCCATGACTTTGCCGACCTCGTGGTCATCGCGCGGGACGACGGATCGACCGTTCGCCTGGGGCAAATCGCCACCATACGCGACACTTTTGAAGACACGCCTCTATACGGCCGCGTCAACGGCAAGCCGGGCGCGACGGTCACCGTGTCCAAGACCAGCACGGAGGATATCACCACCATCGCGCAAATCGTTCGCGATTATGTGGCGCAGGTCCGCCCGATCATGCCCGAGGGTATCAGCCTGACCGTCCTTGCAGACAAGTCGCGCGACGTGGATGGCCGATTGCAAATGCTGATCAGCAACGCCGTGCAGGGCATGGTGTTGCTCATGATCGTTCTCATGGTGTTCATGGATTTTCGTGCGGCCATGGGCGTAGCCATGGGCATTCCAGTCGCCACGGCGGGCGCGCTGTGGGTGCTGCACATGACCGGTTCCACGCTCAACATGATCAGCCTGTTTGGCCTGCTCCTTGCCGATGCGATCGTTCTCGACGACTCCATCGTCATTGCGGAGTCGATTGTCGCCGCCGAAAAAGAGGGCATGACGCCGGAACTGGCGGCGATTCACGCTACCCGAAACGTCAAAATGCCTGTCATCACGTCGTCACTCACCACGATCGTCATGTTCGTACCGCTGATGTACGTGGAAGGCGTGATGGGCAAGCTGATTTATGTCATGCCCGTTGCGGTGCTGGCGACCATTGTTGCGTCGGGCATGGAAGCGTTCTTGATTCTGCCTGCGCACATGGCCCACTGGTCGCATCGTGGCCGGGAAGGAAAATTCAACAGCTGGCGCGTGCGGACGCGAAAGAAACTGAACGACGGCATTGAATCGGCCATTGCCCGGCTCTATTCACCGATCATCACACGCCTGGCCCGCTTTCGCTGGGTGGTTCTGGCGGGAACCGGAGCTTTCGTATTGATTTGCCTGGGCGTAGTTCTCGGCGGACGAACGCCGTTCGTCCTGTTTCCGAAGCTCGACGCCAATACCTTGCGCGTTCGAGTTCGTTTCCCTGAAGGAACTCCATCTGAACTGGCCCAGTCCGCCATTGATCGGATAGAAAAAGCAGCGCTTGGGCTCAACGAAGATCCGGAATTGAAGCCGCATGCCGATGGCAAGCTGGTCCGGCACGTTTACTCGACCATCGGAGAATGGTCGGATTTCATTTCCAAGCGTGGTAGCGGATTGTGCCAGACCAGCATCGAACTCATGCCGTCGGAAGACCGCCGACTGGATTGCACCGTGATCATTTCTCGCTGGCGCCAGGCTATCGGCTCCGTACCCGGCGCGGAACTGGTCACCATCGAGCGCGAGGAACTTGGTCCCAATGAAAAGCCGCTGGAAATTCGACTTCTGGGCAACGACCTCGACGAATTGCGCCGCGCTGCCGATGAGGTGCGCGCCAAGCTCGCGGAATTTGAAGGCGTGTTCGACATTGATGACGACTTGCGCCCGGGCAAGCGGGAGTTGCGTGTCGTTCTGAAATCCGAGGCCGCAAACCTGGGCCTGACTGTCGCGGGCATCGCGGAACAGCTTCGCCAGGGGCTTTACGGCGGCGAAGCGGTGCGTTTGCAGCGCGGGCGCGACGATGTGCGCGTGCTGGTCAGCTACGTAGATGCCGACCGCCGCGACTGGGGAATCATCGACAATCTTAAGATTCGCACGCCCGCCGGCGGGGCTGTTCCGTTCCACGAAGTCGCCGAAACCCAATTGGTGCGCGGCCATTCAGAGATTCTCAGGCAGGATGGCATGCGGCGGGTGCGCATCCAGGCCGATGTGGATGAACGCAGCGCCAACGCGGAGCGCATTATCAGCGCGCTCCTCGTCACGTTTCTACCGGAATTGGACGCCAAGTATGCGGGCGTGACTTATCGGATTGACGGGCAGCGGGCGCGAATCGATCAGTCTCTTTCCAGCCTCGCCATGGCTTCGCTGGTCGCCTTCGCCATTTCTTACGCCGTCCTGGGTGCGGCCACACGTTCCTATCTGCAGCCGCTCATCCTGATCGCCGCGGTGCCACTCGGATTGTGCGGTGCGGTATTGGGACACACCATCCTCGGATTTGACCTCAGCTTGATGAGCGTCTTCGGCATGACATCACTCGCGGGAATTGTGGTGAATGACGGGCTGGTGCTGCTCGACCAACTAAACAGCAATGTGAAATCCGGAATGGGAATCCAGGATGCGGTCGCCAAGGCGGCGCAATCGCGCGTGTTGGCGGTTTTTCTCACCGCACTCACCAATGCGGCTGGCCTGTTCCCGCTGATCACGGAACGCAGTTCGCAGGCGTTGCCTCTGATTCCGATCGCTATTTCAGTGGTATTTGGATTATCGTTCTCCACGGTACTCGTGCTGTTGATCGTGCCATCGCTATACTTGGTGTTCAATGATGCCAAACGCTTTGCGCGCTGGTTGAGAAGCGGTGGAGCCTATCCCAAGCCCGAAGATGTGGAACGCACGGAGGCGACACATGCCGCGATGCCCGCGTAGCAGTTCGCCGCCCTCAATGGCGGCCCTTTCGACCTGCTTCGCCCTGGCATTGGCCGCGGGATGTCGCAGTCCGATCGACAACATTCAGATGATCCTGGAACGGCACCAGCATGCGCTGGAACGCCTGCCGGAAGAGGAACGCGAGAAACTGATGCCCGTTGGGTCGGCCGTAGCCTCGCAACAGGCAGAGCTGCTCTTGCCGGCCGACGCCCTTTCATTGGAGCAGGCACGGGCAATTGCCATCCGTGCGAATCCGGATATCCACGCCGCACAGGCACGCCTGGAAGCGGCATCCGCCCGCATCGCTTTTGCACGGTCACGCTATTTGCCCACGATACAGTTCTCGCATACATCCCGACGCACATTTCATACACCGGCCAGTCGTAACCGGCTTAATGCCTCCCTGCAGCCTTCGGCGCCGCCGGTGATCGATGTAGACAATTTCACCGTGACCGCGCTCATCGACGCGCTGCGCCGCCCGCTTTTTGGAAACATCGAACTGAAAGGTGACAGCAATTCATACAGCGAACACACGACCGCGCTGTCGGCCACCTATACGATTTTCGACGGCCTGATCCGCGAAGCGCAGCTCATGTCGGCCAAGCACGTGTACCGCGCCTCAACCATGGGACTCGTAGATGTGGAACGCCTGCTGGTTCGCGCGGTGGACCGGGCCTATTACCAGGTTCAGCTTTCCGAAGAGCAGCTCATGATTGCAAAGGCGGATGAAGAGTTCAGCCAGGAACAGTTCGAGGAGACCGAAAAATTGAAGAATGCCGGTCGTGCCACGCAGGCCGACGTCGCCAACTTCAAGGTACGCGTCCTCGCCGCGCAGGCCAACGTCACCGCCGCCACCGGCCTTCGCGAAACGGGTCGCGTGGTGCTTGCAGAACTAATGGGACTAACCGATGTCACCTTGCCGGATGCACTGAGCCTGGCATCGCTTACCGAAGAATCAGAACAGGAGTTGCACGCGCCGGAACCCGGGCCCTGGATCACCCGCGCACTCGCCGACCGTCCAGACGTATTGCAGATCGAAAACTTGCTCAAGAGCGATGAGGAACAAGTGCAGGCCGCCAAAGGACTTTACAGCCCCACCGTCGGGGTAAGCACCTCCTGGGGTTATGATAATCCCTCCAACCTGCGTTACACCGTGCAGGACCAATCCTCCGCAGCGGCGATGGAAGTCCGCTGGGAAATCTACAATGGCGGGGCGCGCGAAGCCCAGGTGCGTGAGGCGGAAAGCCGCCGTGCTGAAACCGCCGCCCAGCTCAACCGCCTCCGCCTATCCGTGCAGTCCGATGTGCGTCAGGCAATTATCGACTTGCGCAACGCACAGGAGCAGATTCGACTGCAACGCGAATCCATCAAGACGGCCGAGGAGAACCGGCGCATTGTGCAGGCGGGCTATGTCGCGGG
This sequence comes from uncultured Phycisphaeraceae bacterium, assembly GCA_964552515.1. Taxonomy (GTDB): domain Bacteria; phylum Planctomycetota; class Phycisphaerae; order UBA1845; family UBA1845; genus JACQXM01. The sequence continues at coordinate 15,660 of CAZKIN010000006.1, read as the reverse complement.
ACGCGAAACACTGACGCGACTCAACGAAGCCCAGCGAGACTTCATCCAGGCATCCGCCGATCTCGCCCGAGCCCGTATCCGGCTGCGCATCGCGTGGAGCGACTTGAACGCATCCGCCGCAACCTATCGCAACGCCGTTACCACCACGGCCACACCAACCGAAGAACTGGTCCCCGTACCCGAGTAGTCTGTGACTTACAAAAGTCACGAAGGGGCCGATTCAATTCGCGTCGGTTTCTTCTTTTGGAACAGTTCGCGAAGCTCGTCGGTCAGTGCGGGAATGGGTCGAGTCCGTACCGACGGCTTTTCGGCGGAGCCGGTAACATGCAGTTCAACCAACTCGCGCGACGCCCGTTCCAGAAATCCGGTCAGGCCCGGCACACGCGACCAGCGCTCGTTATGTACGTTCACCAGTCGAATGTCCAAACCCATGTCCGGCCACGACATGTAACCGCTGCCCAGAAGCGAAACCATCGGTCCGCTCAGTTCAATGTTCTTCAGGTCCACCCGATTGCCCATGATCAACAAATCCGTCGACACATCCGCGAAAACATCCTGTTCAGTGGGTGCCAGGTTGATGACATTCAGGATGGCCATGATCAGCGGCTGACGGTAGATCCGTGCATTGGCCACCTCCACCCTGCCCCCGCCGCTGCGCGAAGATTCGTCACCAAAGGCCCCCGCAAGTCGCAGCCGTGCGTCCAGCGTTCCACCGATTCGCGCCGGCTCCCGGCCGGACAGCGCACTCCAGGTGGAATTGATGAAGCGATCGACGTCCACACTGAACGCCGTCACGCTGCTGCGATATTCCGTACTGCCCTGGCCGAAATAAAACTCCGCATCGCCCGAGACCGATCCGTCATACATGCGTCCATCGATGCCATCGAGTGCCAGCCTTCCGCGACCATCGGCCGCCCGTGCCAGACTCCAGTCACACGAAACGCTTTCCAGTTCGCGCTGCCATAACTCCACGTCGCTCAGCTGAAGCGTGCCATTCACCGTCACTCCGCCGCTGCGATCCACCAGCGTCCCTGCGGCCTCTATGACTCCATTCGCCTTATCCAGCCCGACCGAAGAATGCACCCCCACATCCTGAAGCGTCGCACTGCCGGAGAAACTCCAAAGTCGTCGGCCATCCTCGCCGCGCGTATAGTCCAGCTGCCGCAGCGAAACATCCACCCGGCCGTATGGCGCAATCCGCTCCAGGGTTGGCCGGGTTCCGGCGGGAAACAACACGTGCATCGAAGGGTCAAGAGTCAGGCCCGTTGCGTCGAGGTAAATGCTGCCTTCATCTGCTGTTTCATCCTTGTGCGTGTTGATTCCAAAGCGCAGCTGGCCATCACCATACGAGGCTTCCATCAGCGGGGTTTCCCACCCCTGGGCGTGAAACAACACGTCCCCACGAACATTGGTAATCGGTAGCGGTACCCGCGGATGCCGCACCACGGCATCTGCCAGCGACGTTTCAACGCTCCATTGCGGTGCAATCTCCGTCCCCGGTGCAAACTTCGCGTCTATTTGCCCATTTACCTCGCCAAACACGCGCCACCCCGCCAGTGCCTCCGTCCACGCCTGCGGCGCCAGACCATAGAGTTCGTCGTTGAGATTGAATCGCTTCAAATTCGCCTGCAACTCAATCAACGGCGTTCCGGAAGACAAATCCTCGATGATTCCGCGCGCCGAAACCAAACCGCTTCCGTGCACAGCGTGAAAGCTCTCGAACCGCAGCGCGTCCCCCTCCAGCAGCATCGACGCGGAGACATGTTCGAGCGGAACAGGCAGCGCCTCGTGCTTCATTCTCCCATTATTCCAATCAATTTCCGCCCGAATCTCCGCGGCCGACTCTCTTTGCTGATGGACGTCTATCCGCGCGTCGACCGTTCCTTCCGGATGAAACGCCTCCACCTGATTCCGCACCCTCGAAGGCAGAGCCGCAATGAGTCCTGAATCAATGGGCACATTGATCGCTTCCAGTTCCAATGTGGTGTCGCTTCCTTCGTCATAAGAAAACACCGATCGTCCACTGACCCGCAGTTCACCCTCTCCGACCCGCCCTTCCAACAGCGGAATGAACATGCCCTTGTCGCGCACAATGACCGGTCCGCGCAAATCCTCCACGGGATATGGAAAGCCGCCATACCGCGCGCGAATTCCCGGCAGCGAAATGACCACGGTCTGGTTCCATTCCATCGGCTCAATTTCCGCACAAAGTGGACGCACCAGTGAAATGTCCAGATCGATCTCGCCTTCCGGCTGAAATCGTTGCAGTATCGTGCGAAATCGCGGTGACAGTGCCTGGCACAACACATCGTCAATCGGCACGTGCCGCGCTGTGATGCGAATGTCCGTCTGCGCGCAATGCGAATGGTCCGAGTACCAGCCGTTGACCTCCACTTCCGCGCCGTCGCGCCGACCCGTCAATCGATCAATCCACGTGCCGCCCGGCGTACCGACCACGACACCCCGCGCGCCATAAAGCCGATAGGGAAAATTAATGAACGATGCGTCGCCGCCCAGCGCCCGCACCATCCAATAACGCAGTTCCAGCGGCGCATCCGGTCCCGCCTTCCGCCCAAGTTCCAATTCCAGATCGACCGGCCCATGCGGATCGAAGCGCTCATAAAACCGTTTAATATCCGGCCAATGGTTGACGAAGTTGCGCTCGCCCTCCGGTGCCCCCTCGGACACTCGCGGCAATTCCATCTTCCGAATCACCAGTCGCGCTTCCAGATCAACGTCGTCTATGGACGTCACATGCCCATCCGCCGCGCGCATCGTTAATACCGCATGACACTCGCTGTTTCGCAGCCGCCCGTCGAACTCCGCCCGCACCGAATCCGCCTGCAATCGAATGCGGCCATATACATTCTCAAACCGCAGGAAACGCTCATCCGCCGGCATCCGTTCCTTCGCGCCCGGCAGAGGAATCGCCAGCGTCGCATCCTCCAATTCCAACACCGCCGTCCGGCCACCGGCCGCATCGTTCGCATCAAAATCGTAATCGCTGGCCCTCACGGCTCCTTCAAGTCCCAGCAGATCACTCCACACCGCCGCATGATGAAAATGCGAATCCACCGCAATGGCGACTGCCTCGATCGACAACCAGGGCAGCCCGCCGCGAACATTGCGCAACCGGAAATCCGCAAGGTCAATCTGCGAATGACCGCTCACGCCGCTGGCGTCGCCGCGCGACCACGCCACGTCATACCAGCGCGCATCCTTCTCACAAGTGCTGCCGCGCAGCGAGAGCTGCAGGTTTTCCACCAGTCGTTCGACGCCCTCTTCCGCACGCAGAACACGCAACCGCGAATCGCGCAGTTCCAACCGCGGCAACGGAATCCCACCGCCCGAGCCCTTCAACCGTTCCGCGCGCACCAGTCCATGCAGGTTGGATCGTCCGCTGTCCACGTCACGCCGAATTGTCCATTCCGGCTCTATCGCCGAAACGGATTCAACTTCCACCTTTCCGCGCAGCAACGAACGCAGCCGCAAAACCAGTTCCACCTGTCGACATGCAAAAACCGCGGGCGGCGCGGCACGCTCTTGGCCATCAACCGCACGGGGTTCATCCACGGCCGACAAACGAACATCGAAGAGCTTGACTTGATCCAGCCCGGCGAATTCCGCACCACCCACACTAATCGTGCCGTTGAAGAATCCTTGCAGATACTCCGCAGCGAAGGTGCGGAGGCGCTGCGGATCAGTAAGCCGCGCATAGCCAAACCAACCGGCCGCACCACAAACCAGAATGAATCCAAGGATCAGGAGTAACCATCGTCCCCGACGTGACGGCTTTCGCGCGGGCGGATCAGGCGGGATTTGATTGACCGGCGTTGTGCTCATCGCTTGTCACCCTCACGATGCGCCGCACCAACACCACCGTCGCAAAGGCGGCGAGAATCTCCAGCATCGGCATGGCCGGCAGGCGGTACCGCACGCTCCCCACAAATAGGCAATGCAGCACGCTCACATAGAACACCGGAAGCAGCAGCAAAACCGCCTTCCACTTCGCAGCGCCCCCTCCCCACCTCGGCAATAGCATAACCCCGGTGATAGACAATGCGAAGGTCGGAATAGTCCAAATCGCCGCACAAATCCTGACCATAGTGGACTGATACGATTCCACATTCGGCAGCGGATTCCACGTCCGCGCCAATTTCACTCCCGCCAGGCGTATCACCCGAACCGGATCTTCACGCATGGCGGCCAGTGCCTCCCGCCGAAAAAACTGGTCCCACGCCACCTCGTTCAGCCCACGGACCGCGTCCATCTGCTGCACATCACCGAGATCGCTGCTCCCGTCCGCCTGCGGACCAACTCCGTCATACAACGACACCCCGCCCCGGTGCGTCAGCCACGTCCATGAACCCGTCACCCGCTCATTCCGCGCAGCCCACGGAAACAGGGAAACCACGCATACCAGTATGGCCAGCACCGCCCCGAACAACGACCGCCATGAGAACCGTTGATAGGCCCACAGGGCCAGGAACAACAGAAAAACCAGCAGAACACTGGATTCACGCAAGTAAATGCATAGCGCTCCCGCAGCCGCCAGACTCAACCAGCCACGAAATTCCAGAATCGAGTGTCCAACGACCAACCGCGCTGCTATCAACCACAGAAATAATAGCGCCGCAACAAAGAAAGTCTCGGTGAGCAGCAGCGAACTGAAGAACATGAAAAACGGGTCCACCGCCACCCACAGCCCCGCCAGCAGCCCCACCCGACGATCAAACAACACTGCGGCCACCTGCGCGGCAAGTACCGCAATCCATGCTCCCACGAGCCAATGGGCAATCTTCGCAATCACTACCGGGTAAGGGAGGAACGTAAATAGCGACAAAACCCCTGGGTACAGCGGCATGCGAGTGGCGCGGAAACCAAACTCATCGACTAGACCGTGCCCGTCGGCTAGCGAATTCGCCATCAACCAATATTGCTGCTCGTCGGGAAACTCCAGCGTCTGCGGATCGCCCGCCCGAACCAGTCGATAAGTTCCCCAACCGCCACGCACCAGTAGCGCCGCTAGAAAAACGATTAGCAGGGCTCGCCAACCGAAAGTGCATCGGCCTCGACTACCGCCAGCGGTTGGCGAACCGTCGTTCACGCGTCCAGCATCCGCGCGCGCAGGCAAAGGACCTGTTTGGTGAGCGCTGTCATTTTCACACGATCATCTATTCGATACCCCACCAGCCAGATCGGCCCCAATCGATCGCACAGCAACGACACCTGCCGCCGCGCTTCCGGCTCAACCTTCGCATCAATCAGAAACTCGGAGATCTTCTTCGAACCCGGCGCGCCCAAGGGCACAAAGCGATCTCCCGCCTTCCTACCGCGCAGCGAAAGCGGCAGATGCACCGCTTCAAGATCCACGTATTCCTCCAGCCACCGCGCCGCCCGGCGCAGTTCCGGAATTTCCTTCGGCGATACCTCCTGAATCGTGCACTCCAGTTCCATCCGCCGCATCGGCATCACCGTTTTGCCCGGCACGTTTACCGCGATTTCCGCCGCGACCGTCTCCCGCGCCTGCTCTGACGGCAGCGCAAAAATCAACTGGTGATATCGTTTCTCGACCATCATGCCGCCGGGAAGCTGTACTTGCTTGCCGCTCGTCGGATCGTCAATCAACTCCATCGCCGCTACCAGGTGCGTAAATGACAGGTTCTGTTCACCAAGTCCAAAAGCACGATAGGCCATGCGAATCAGTTCCGTCTGTACCAGCCGGTTCTTCTTGGCCATCACCCCCGCATTGAGTATCAACACCTGGTCCGTATGCGAAATGACCAGCGTCTCAAACGTGCGCTGGACCGTGTCGCGCAGATACTCCTCCAACCACAAGGCCTGCTCACCCAGTCGCAGCAATGCCTCCCGCACCTGCGGATTAAACACCTCTTCAATCCGCGGGATAAGTTCGTTACGCAGCCGGTTGCGTGTCGGTTCGTTTTGGGCGTTCGAATAATCCTCGCGGAAGCTGATCCCCTGGTCGAGCAGAAAATCGCGCAGTTCGCTGCGCCGATGCCGCAGCAGGGGACGGATAATCGTCACATCGCTTAGCGGACTCACCACCCGCGTTCGTGGAATCCCGCTTAATCCCCGCAGCCCCGTCCCACGCAGGATACGCTGTAAAATGGTCTCCGCGTTGTCATCCGCGTGGTGCCCCGTCGCCACAATCCGCGCCCCGGTCTGCAGACACACCCGCTCCAGAAACGCGTACCGCTCTTCACGACCCACTTCCTCCACCCCGATGGACCGCTCCCGCGCCGCCTGCGCCACATCCCGCGCATCCATCGTGCACGGCAGCCCCAGGTCGTCCGACACCGCATGCACAAACGCCGCATCCTGCTCGGCCGCGTCGCCGCGCAATTGATGGTTCAAATGCGCAACGTGCAGCCGTAGCGTCCAGCCTTCGTGTCGATTCAAACAAACCAGCAGATGCAACAGCGCCATCGAATCCGCGCCGCCCGATACCGCGACCACCACTTGATCGTCGGGCTTCAGCAGCTTCTCGGCCAGCAACTCATTGGCGAATGCCTTGAACATGACCACATTGTTGATTGCGGATGGGAAATTGTCGATTGCCCAGGGAACGATCGTAGCGGTCAGTCGGTCAAGCACCGCCCGGGTAACCCTATCCAGAATACCATTCTAACTGCTCGCCCGACTTGCTATAATTGCGGCCATGATTCGCCGTCTTCCTACCTATCATATTGATCAAACCCCCGGTATATGCGGAGGTCGCCCGCGCATCGCCGGTCATCGCATTCGCATTCAGGATATCGCTTTACTCCACGAATCACACGGTAAAACACCGGACGAAATCCTCATTCGCTATCCCGACCTGACCCTGAGCGAAGTCCACGCCGCGTTAGCTTATTTCTATGATCACGCGGATGAGATTCGCTGCGACTGGACTGCCGACGAACAGCTGATTGCCGAGCACCGGACACGGGTTCCTTCCGAAATTCTGCGCAAGATCATCGGCGACGATTCCGATGCTCCGCTTTCATCTTGATGAGAATATGCCGTCAGCGCTCGCAATGGGCCATGACGACTTGAGTGTATCAAATCGCGCGACAGATAAGCTCGATCGGCGCGATCAAGCCCTGTTCGACGCTCGCCTGCACGTTTTGCATCTTCTGCGGAAAGTCGGAACCCATGATGAGCTGGGTGCTGAGTGTCATTTTCCCGCTCACCTTGGCGGCCTCCATCTTTGCCCGCATCTCGCGGAAAAAGGCCAGCGCAAAATCGCGCCGTACGCGCTCCGTTCCCACGACAAAGCCGGCGGCGGTGAGTAGACGCCGGTAATCCGTCAGCGGCGCGACGAAGCTTGTCTCGGGTTTCGACGACCAGGGCACCGGGAAGGTGAGCGCGCCCGCTTCGATATGCATGATATCGAAGATGCCGAACACGCCGCCCGGCTTGAGCGCCTTATGCACACTGGCGAAGAGCCCGGCCTTATCCTCGATGTTCATGCCGACGTGGATCATGGTGGCCGCATCGAAGCTTGCAGGCTCGAACGGCAACTGAAGTGCGCTGCCCTGTCGAAACGTCACCCGATCGGAGAGCCCGGTTCGCCGGGTTAGGTCGGTCGCCACCCGAACGAACGATTCGGTCAGGTCGATGCCGGTTACGCGGCAGCCATAGGCGGAGGCGAAGAAACGTGCTGGCCCGCCGATGCCGCTGCCGACATCGAGCACGCTTAGGCCCGCTCGCAGACCGAGCTGGGCGGCAAGTTCGGCCGTCGCTTGCTGGCCGCCGATATGAAACTCATCGACCGGCGCAAGCTCGTTCGAGTCGAGATGCTCGACATCGAGCCCGGCAGCCGCGAGCGCGGCGAGCACCCGCTCGCCGAGTCCCTGATCGCCATATTGAGCCGCAACGCTGTGTTCGACGTTCATCGTCACCTCCAACCAATGGCCGACTCGCCAAGTCAGACCGGTTCGATGGCGTCCTAAGGCACGTTGACGCGCACCACACGGCCCACGGAGCTCCGCTGCGTTTCGGGCCCGTCCGACGCTTCTGCAAAGTCAATCGACAATCGATAATAGTAAGTCGACAGTCACGATTTTTCCGCCATCATCGTCGCCGTCTCAAACAGCGATTCCGACAGCGTCGGATGCGGATGAATCGTGCTCGCGATGTCATGCGCCACCGCGCCCATCTCCATCGCCAACACCGTTTCCGCGATCATCTCACCCACGTGCGGACCCGTCATCCCCGCGCCGATCAACCGCTGCGTCGCCTTGTCAAAAATCAGTTTGGTGAGGCCATCCGTCCGACCCAGCGCCACCGCGCGACCCGACGCCGCCCACGGCAACTTCTTCACCACGATTTCCATCCCCTTGTCTTTCGCTTCCTGCTCGGTCACGCCCGCCCATGCAATTTCCGGATCGGTAAACACGACCGCCGGAATCGCCCGCGGCTCGAACACCGCCGGCTTGCCCGCCAGTTGATCCGCCAGCACCGTCCCCTCGTTCAGCGCCTTATGCGCGAGCATCGGATTGCCGATCACATCGCCGATCGCAAAAATGCGCGGCGCGGTCGTCTTGAAATTCCCATCCACCTTGATGAACCCACGCTGATCGACTTCAATGCCCGCCTTCTCCAATCCGAGATCACGCGAATTCGGCGTACGCCCCACCGACACCAGCACCTTGTCAAACTTGCTTGATTTCGGCGGATTCTTCCCTTC
>CAZKIN010000006.1:4475-6868 GCA_964552515.1 uncultured Phycisphaeraceae bacterium | reverse complement strand
CCACCGACACCAGCACCTTGTCAAACTTGCTTGATTTCGGCGGATTCTTCCCTTCAAAACCAATTTCAATCGCCGTCTTGGTGTCCTTCATGCTCACCACTTTGGCTTCCAGGCAAATCTCCGCAAACTCTTCCTCCAACCTCTTGAGAAGCGGCCGCAGCAGATCCTTATCCACGCCCGGCAGCAGCGCGGGCATCATCTCCACCACCGTCACCTTCGATCCCAGCCCCGCGAACACCTGACCCAGTTCCAGGCCGATGTACCCGCCGCCGATCACCAGCAGCGTCTTGGGAATATCCTCCAGCTCGAGCGCCGTCCTTGACGTCAGCACGCGCGGCGAATCAATCTGCACACCCTTCAGCACAATCGACTTCGATCCCGTCGCGATGATCGCGCGCTTGAACTTCACGCGTGGAACCGTCCCGCCCTCGATCGCCACGTGCTTGCCATCTTCAAACCGTGCCGTACCGGTCAGCCGCTCCACACCATACTTCTTCGCCTGCATGTCCAGACCGCCCGACAGCTTGGCGAGCACCTGGTTCTTCCATTTCCGCATCCCGTCCAGATCGATCTTCGGCTTGCCGAAGTCGATGCCCTTCTCCTTCGCTGCACCGGCCGCGTGCATCAACTCAATGATCGACAAATACGTCTTCGACGGAATGCACCCGCGATGCAGACACACGCCGCCCAGCGCGGGCATGGATTCCACGATCGTCGTCTGTATGCCATGCGCCGCCGCGCGAAACGCCGCGTGATAACCACCCGGCCCGCCGCCAATTACCAATAGGTCCGTATCCTGCGTGAATTCACCGACAACCATGAGATGATTCCTTTTTTCCGCAAACCAATCACGGCAGTTCAAACGTGCAACAATGCATGACTGGGTCGAAACATATCCTCAATTTATCGAACACGCCTGTCCACCCAAGCAGCGGAGGGACGGACTCCGAATCAGCGACAGCAAACGGCACGACAATTTCCAAACCCTCGGAAATCCGCATCGGTATTTCATGCACCCAGGCAACCGTCTCCGAGCCGCCGACACTGGAAAGTATGATACGTCTTCCGCTTTCAACATTCAGCCCAAGTATCGAGCCTGCCGACCGTTCCAACAGCGAAATGACGGCACCAGAATCAATCTGAAGAACAAATGGAACATACCGACCGGAAATGGAGCGAAGCTCGGTGGTGATCAGCGGTGTCCAGACATCGCCGAAATACTGTGTGCGACGACGAAACCACACATGCCCCGGTTCAGATGACATCTGTATTTGCCGGCACCGCTTCCAAAATAAAGTCTCCCAGCGGAGCAGTCATTTGTGCCTGCGTCGCAGCCATCGCGGCCGTCTCGCCGACACCAATAACATGGCCATCATAAATCGCGACCCATTTTCCAGCATATTGCTGTTGAATCTCCAAACTATGCTCGGCTATCCAATCCAGATCAGAATCTAGCATAGCTTGCCCTCCTCTCCATGGCTGAGCGATCCAATCATCTCAATCCAGCATGAACTTCGCCGGCGTCTCCAGGTACCCGATGATCTCGCGCGTGAACCGTGCCGAATTCGCGCCGTCCGTCACGCGATGGTCAAACGACATATTCATCGGCAGGATCAACGACTCCGCAAGCTGCCCGTTCCGCAGCACCGGCACCTTCTTCGTCCGCCCCAGACCCAGTATCGCCACTTCCGGATAATTGATGATCGGCGTACTGAACGTTCCGCCCAGCGCTCCGACATTCGTCACTGTGAACGTCCCGCCGCGCAGGTCCTCAATCGCGAACTGGTTAGTCCGCACCTGTTCGGCAATCGCCTTCAGCGCCGCCGCGATTCCCCGCAGGGTCAACTGATCGGTATTGCGAATCACCGGCACAATCAGCCCGCGCTCCGTATCCACCGCTACGCCGATGTTGATGTAATCCTTGTAAACAATTTCCTGCTTCTCTTCGTCCATGCTGGCGTTGAACACCGGATGCCGTTTAAGTGACAGGCATAAGGCACGAATCAAAAACGTCATCGCCGTCAGTTTCGGATCATTGCCCGTCGCCTCGTTCAAGCCCGTGCGCAGCCGCTCCAGTTCCGTGATGTCCGCCTCGTCCCCGTGTGTCACATGCACCGCCGTAAACGCCGACCGCGACATCTGCGCCGCAATCGTCTTGCGGATCTGCGACATCGGCGCACGCCGCACCGTGCCCCACTTGTCCGCATCCACCACCCCCGGCGGCGGTGCCAGCGGCTTCGGTGCCGGACGGGATGTCGCCGGACCGCCCGCTGGCGCTGCCGACTTCGCGCTCGGTGCGGCCTGTCCGCCGCTCTTCGCGCCTTCCACATCTTCCTTGGTCACCCGGCCACCCGGACCCGTCCCGCGCAGCCGCTCAATATCCACACCCATTT
>CAZKIN010000006.1:2812-4375 GCA_964552515.1 uncultured Phycisphaeraceae bacterium | reverse complement strand
GTCACCCGGCCACCCGGACCCGTCCCGCGCAGCCGCTCAATATCCACACCCATTTCCCGCGCCAACTTCCGTACCGCTGGAGCCGCAGGAACCGTTGTCTTGTCAAACGTGGGAACTGACGCCGCCGGCGCTTCCGCCTCGACAACCGCCGTTCGCCCACTCTGCGCCGGCGCGCTCACGGCCGCCTTCGCCGCCGGAGCCGCACCCTTGGCTGCCGCTGGCGCTGCTGGCTTCGCCGCGCTGCCATCGTCAATGCTGACGATCATCGCACCGACGTTGACCGTCTGCCCCTCCTTCACATGCACGGTCTGCACGATACCCGCATAGGGCGAAGGAATCTCCACCGCCGCCTTGTCCGTCTCCACTTCCATCAGGTACTGGTCCTGCTCCACACGATCGCCCTGCTTCACCAGCACGCGGACAATCTGCGCTTCCGCAATCCCTTCACCCAGATCCGGCAACAAAAAATCCTTGGCCATGAACAATACTCCCAGCGAGCCGCAGGCTTTAGCCTGCGCGGATTATCGATTTAGTTCCTGTTGAATTCCGTCAAATGACCCAGCCACCAATTGATCAAAACGCCAGCACTTCCCGCGCCGCATGCGCGATCCGTTCCGCATTCGGCAAAAACGCCCGCTCCCGCGCAAAGTACGGAAACTGCGTATCAAATCCCGTCACCCGTCGCACCGGCGCCTCCAGGTGCATCAACGACTTCTCCACGATTCGCGCCACAATCTCCGCCGCCACCCCGCACCGCCGCGGCCCCTCATGCACCACCACCACGCGACCCGTCTTCGACGCCGACGCCGTCACCGTCTCCGTGTCAATCGGTGACACCGTGAGCAGATCAATCACCTCGACCGACACGCCGTCCTTCTCTTCCAAGTCCTCCGCCGCCTCGACCACCGGACGCATCATCGCCCCATACGAAATAATCGTCAGGTCCTTGCCCGGTCGCACCACCTGCGCCTTGCCCAGCGGCATGAATTCCGGCTCGTCCGGAACTTCCTCCTTGAACGAGCGATACACCTGCTTCGGCTCAAAGAAAATCACCGGATCCTCATGCCGGATCGACTGCAACAGCAGCGCCCGCGCATTGCGCGGCCCCGACGGCATCACCACCGTCAGCCCCGGCGTATGACAATAAATCGCCTCGCGACTTTCGCTGTGATGCTCCACCGCCCGAATCCCGCCACCGCACGGCATCCGCACCACCATCGACAGCCCATACCGCCCGCGCGTCCGGTTGCGAAACCGCGACATGTGCTGTTCGACCTGGTGAAACGCCTGATAATCAAAACCCGAGAACTGAATCTCCGCCACCGGCCGCAACCCATACAGTGCCATCCCAATGGCACCGCCGACAATTGCCCCCTCCGCCAGCGGCGTATCAATCACCCGGTTCGGTCCATACCGCTTCAGCAGTTCCGCCGTCACGCGAAACACGCCCTCATCCTGACCGATGTCCTGCCCCATCAGCACCACGCGATCATCCGTGCGCAGCGCATCATCCAGAGCCTTGTTCAGCGCCTGAACCATTGTCATTTGCGGCATGGTTGTTTC
>CAZKIN010000006.1:0-2712 GCA_964552515.1 uncultured Phycisphaeraceae bacterium | reverse complement strand
TCCTTATACATGAACTTGAACACGTCCATCGGATCAACATCGCGCGACGCCTCGAACCGCTCCACCGCCGCCGCGACATCCTTCAAGACATCCTTCTCAATCTCATCGATCAACTTCTCATTCAGCACCCCGCGCTTCACCAGGTACTTCTGATACCGCGGAATCGGATCAAGCTTCTCCCACTTCTCCACTTCTTCCTTGCTGCGATATTTCGTCGGATCATCCGCCGTCGTATGCACGCCCAGCCGATACGTCACCGCCTCGATGAGCGTCGGCATGCTGTCCTTCCGCGCCCGCTTCACCGCTTCCTGCGTCGCCACATACACCGCCAGCGGATCATTCCCGTCGACCTGAATCCCATCAAACCCGTACGCCAGCGCCTTCTGCGCAATCGTCTCGGAAGCCGTCTGCGCATGCAGCGGAATCGAAATCGCCCACTGATTATTCTGACAGAAGAAAATGACCGGCAGCTTGTACACCCCCGCGAAGTTCATGGACTCATGAAAGTCACCTTCGCTCGTCGCCCCGTCCCCGAAGTAACACAGCACCGCGTTCTTCTTCCCGCGTACCTTCATCCCCCACGCCAGACCCATCGCGTGCGGAATCTGCGACGCGATCGGCACCGCGATCGGCAGATCGTTCACCCCTTCCGGCGGAGAACAACCCTCCTCATAACCACCCCAAAACCGCAGCACCGTCTCCAGCGGCCACCCGCGATGATAAAACGCCCCCGGCTCACGAAACGCCGGGACCATCCAATCCTCTTTCTCCAGGCAGATCACCGACGCACAGTGCGCCGCCTCCTGCCCCCGGCACGGACCATACGTCCCGATCCGCCCCTGCCGCTGCATATTGATGCACCGCTCATCCAGCCGCCGCGCCGTTAACATCAAGCGGTATAAGTAGATGGACTTATCCCCATCCAGCTTCGGCTCGAGCGCCTCATCGACGTTCCCCTTGCCGTCAAGAATGGATAGATATTCAACTTTAGATTTAACTTTGATTTCTTTTCGCGGCACCGCACGGCCCTCTGATGGATGTTCACAGCCTGTTGATTCGTCGCCCTACCCTCCGGGAAAGCGGCATTGTACGCAAAAACCGCGTCTTGAAAACTGCCGCCGAAATGCGGGTGACGAACCAATTTCCACCCTACCCGAAACTCGCCCGACGCAAAGGTAACCCATGACTTCCTGATGTTTGATGCGCCACCATCAACCACCAAACGAACTTAATTCCCAAGTACCCTTTCTCTGTGTTCTCAGTGTCTCTGTGGTGAAGAAGCAATCTTCGCTATTCGCTATTCTAAATTCTTCATTCCCCTCCCCACCACCACCATCGCCGGCACCACGCAGATCACCAGCAACACGCACAGCGCGAACATCACCCCATATTCAAACCGATGAAACTTCTCGATCACCACTTGCGCCACCGGCGCGAACGTCACCGGCCGCACCACCGTCGACGCCGCCAGCTCCGCCACCCCCAGCGCCGCAACCGCCGCCCCCGCCGCCAGCAACATCGGTAAGTGCGCCCCCACCGCCATCCGCACCACCGCCCCGCCGCGCGTCGCCCCATCCACCATCGCCTGCTCGATAAGCTGCCGCCCCATCCCGCGCGCCACCACCATCCCCGCCAGAATTCCGATCCACCCGAACCGCGCCACCAGGCACAGCACCAGAATTCCCGCCCCGTCATACACCCATCCCGTCGCCGCATGGTTGTACGCCGCCGCCAGCGCCACCCCCACCGTCGCCCCCGGACACGCCCCCAGGACCACCGCAAGTGCCATCACGGTGGCACTTCCCCTGCGCCCCGCCGCTACCGCCAGCCCCATCCACACCGCCAGCCCCCCCGCCGCCCCCCCCCCAGCCAGGGTACACAGGCTGTAACTTACAAACACCCGCACCGTCTCTACGATCGCCTCCCATGACCCGAACCGCGCGGTCAGCGCGATCATCGGCACCACCGCGACCAGCATCACTGCGCCCGCCGCAGCTCGCGACCACCGCGCATCCCGCCGCTCGCGCACATCCGCCGCCCCGCGCTCCATGGATCCGATCACCCGATACGCCGCCAGCAGCAGTGCCCCAATCAAGACCATGCCCGGCAGCGCCGGCCACAGCGTATCAATGAGCCGCGGCGAACTCGACGCATACAGCAGCAGTTCCGTCGCATGCACGATCAGCCCGCACGCATGCGGCACCCCATAATCCCCGAAGAAAAGTACAAACAGCAGCAGCCCCGCACCGACGATGTGCCGCCGCAGCGCCGGCAGACCCACATGCCAGAATGCCCGCCCCCGCGACGTCTCCAGCAGTGCCGCTTCAAAGGCACTCCGCCCCACCCGCGACCATCCCGCCCCAATCAAAAACGCTGCTATCGGCCACCCCCACAGCGCCCACACCAGGATGCACCGCGCCTCATGGTGCCACCACCGTGGCAGCAGCTCCGCCCACCCGAACGCATACACCATCGGCGGCGACAGCAGCACCCCCGCCGCCATCGCGACAAGCCATCCGCGCTGGCGCCGACCATCCGCCATCGCCAGCCCCACCGGCAGTGCCACCATCAGGCACGCCATCGTCCCCGCCCCCGCCAGCCACACACTTTTCCAGATCAGTCCCCACTGCCGACCGGTCAGCCACCACCCCTCCGCCGGCCCGCCCCCCTGCTCCGCGCAGAACCACCCCGCCGCGACCACCGGCCACCCGA
>CAZKIN010000005.1:0-41899 GCA_964552515.1 uncultured Phycisphaeraceae bacterium | reverse complement strand
TCAAATCAAAAATCTGCGACTTACAGAAAATTACCGGATCAAATTAGAAACCAAGGAGGAGTTGCGGGTCATCGGGTTGGGTGGGGGGAGGATTCGGTGTCAGTGTCTAAGGCGCACCACGGTTCTGGCTTTTCCACACCGGTTCTGGCCTCGGAAATGGGCGCGTACATTTTCCGGCGTCCCTGAACATGCTTCTTTCAAGGACTCCGGAATCTCTGTGATTTAACCTACCTCGAAGGCCGATCGAACGACCTTCGATCCGCGTCCGAAGACGCCTTGATACTCACCTGCCGCCGATCCCGGTGAACGTGTAATTACTGAAGCCGTTCACGGCACTGGTCGGACCGAGCATCGTGTCGAGCTCCGACCGTGGGAATCGCCGGACCAAATTCAAGGACCCATCGCGGATCACCACCTCGTTGTTGTTCTCCGTGGTGTAGACCACGCTTGATGACCCGCCGATGCATTGGGCTTTGTACTGATCAAGGGCGTTCGCATTGGCCGGCGTCTTATAAGCCGCCAGGGCACCATTCACCCACTTCGCGATGTAATCATTCCCGCCGAGTTTGCACGCATAGATCACGCCCGGCGCACCGCCACAGCTGCCGATCGGTGGCGCACTTCCTTCGCCTTGTCCGCCCGGGAATCCCTCGTTGAGCATGGACTGATATCCGGGTTCCGGAATCACTTCGATCGCTTTGTCGGTATGGTCAATCTGCACACTCGCATAGTCGCTCAGATCACCAGGCTCGCCGAGGCCGACCTGGATGAGACCGCCCACCGTTTTTCCAGCGGTGCGGAGCTTCGTGCACGCAGCGATGATCGTATTGAAATTCACGGCACAGAGGCCACCGGGCAGATCAAGCACCTTCGAGATGACGGGCGGGTTCGTCTGCGGCTGGTGGGTCGAGTATCTCACCCTGGCCATGGGGGCAAGCAGGTTCGCGGCCGAACCACCGGCTGTGATGCTGGAAGACGCCGGAATGAAAAAGCCCGATTGCACCGTGCCCAGGTCAACGTCGATGCCGTTGATCTTCCAGGCAATGATGTACGAAGCCACGAGGTTCAGGTCTGCGTCCAGGCGATGGAGTCGCGGGATCAACGCACCGAACTGAAAGCCCAATTCCGGGAACGCCACCGGCGACGGTCCACTGGACAAAATGGCCCCCGCACCCGGCGATTCAAAGTACCAGGCACCAGTGGAGTCTCCGTCGATGTCTCCCATCGCTGCGTTGTTGTTGCTCGGCGGATATGACCACAGCGGGCCACGCGTTGCCGAAACGCCGTAGACCGGACCCACGCCCGAGTGATTCCTCTCCATCCGCCAGATTTCCTTGCGGCGGTTGCACACCAAATAGAACCCGCTGCCGTCCGGATCCGGCGGAAAAACAATGGGGCGACTCGCCGCGCGCACTTTGCACTTGCTGGGGCGGAAGGCATTGCACGAACTGGAACCCATGACGGTCATGACGCTGAAATGTCCTCCATCCACACGCGGTCCGCATCATCGTCATCGTCGATCCAGTCCGGAGCCTCGGTCACTCCCGTCCCGCCGTTTTCTTTCTTGGCCTTCAGCTCCCTGCCCACCACATACGGTGAAAGCACCCGCTGCAGCTCCGTGATGTTGCTCGGAGCCGACGGCGTACCCTGCGTGCTGCGCCGCGCTTGCCAATCACCCGTGTATTGCGTGTAGACGAACGGCAGCGAAAGCCGCGTTTCGGTGTCACCACTCGGCGGGCGCACGGCCCGCGCTTTCGCCACCAGCACCTGTGCTTCCGGGTCTTCCACCTCCGGGGCTACCGGAGCGGTCAGGTTGCTGCTGCACACCACGTGGTTGCGCAGCACCTGGACAATGCGCACCGCGATGTTGCCGCCGGCAGCCCCGCCGCCTCTCGTGTCCGTCCGCACCGGTTGCGTGATCGCACGACTCTCCGAAGCCACGCGCCGCGTGTCCTCCTTAAGCTGCCCAAGATTGCGTGTGACCAGTCCCATTATCTTGCCGCCTGCGTCTGGAGAATCTTCGCGCTGCTGGGCGCGACCGTCTTCGCCGTCACCGTCGCGGTGTAATTGCGGTTCCGCTCGGCCACGCCCGCGGAGTTGCGGGCCCGCACTCCGAAGGCATGCGAACTTCCGCCCGCATAAGCCGCCGTCGTGAACGAGAACTGCTTGCGCCGCACGTCGAACGCCACGACGTTCAAACCGGTTTCACTGTCCACCAAAGGCACATCCCACACCGGCGATTCAAACACCTGGAAGTCCGTGGGCCATGCGCCCTGGCCGTGCGGGTCGTAGCCCCACGTGACGCGAAACTTCCCTGCCGGCAGCGGCACCGCGCCAATGCCCACCGGCCACATGGGCAGCGGCGGCGTCAGCATCCGGCCGAGGACAATCCCGCCCGAATAGAGTGCCATCGCCAGGTCAGTTTCCACCGCCTGCCCGACTGCCTTCACTTTCGCTTTGCCGACCGCCAGGCCGCTGTCGCTCTCCACCGCGATGCCCAGCGCAATGACCTGCCCGCCGCCGCTTTGCACCGGCGTCGCGGGCAGTCCACTGTCGCTCTCCGTGGCTTGCCCGACCGCCTTGCTCTTTGCTTTACCGAGTGCCTGACCAGCATCGGTTTCGCTGGCCTGCCCAACTGCTTTGACCTTCGCCTTGCCCGCCGACAGTCCGCTGTCACTTTCCGTGGCCAGCCCGACCGCCTTGACCTTCGCCTTTCCGGTTGCCAGTGCGGCATCAGTTTCTGTCGCCAGACCAACCGCCAGCGCCTTCGCCTTGCTTACGGCCAGCCCGCTGTCGCTCTCCGTCGCGATGCCCAGCGTCACCGACTTCACCGCCGTGGCTGCCAGCCCCGAATCACTCTCTGCCGTCTGCCCAACCGCCTTGACCTTTGCTTTGCCCGCTGCCAGACCGCTGTCGCTCTCCGTGGCTTGCCCGACCGCCTTGGCCTTCTTCACCGCCGCCGCGAAGGTGGCATCGGTTTCGGTGGCCTGTCCCAGCACCGGCAGGAAAGCCGACTCGGTCAGCATGATGCAGATGGCCAGTGCGTCGTCGCTGGACTGCGTCCACGCCGCGAGATTGCCCGTTGATCCGCCTCCCGCCGGGTAATTGGTGGTCTTGCGAATCCACGATCCGACGCGTGTGCCGAAGTCGTATTCCGCCACTTCGCTGTAGCCGGAGTCGGCAGCCACGCTGGTGATCGCGTCCTCGCCGGAGTGCAGAACGCCGAGCACCAGGCATTCCCCGCGTTGGATGTGCACGGTCTGCGATCCACACGTCGGGAACGAGGTATTCCCCGAGTCCATATAACTGCACGTGTCCGCCTGGAGGACGTCAAAGTTGGCGGTCATGCTGATGCACACCGCCGCCTTGGCACTGGCGGTACCATCGACATTCACCGCGACGGTCTGCGCGCCGGTGGGCACACTGCTGCCCAGAATCCAGATGGCCACAAGCCCGTCTTCCAGGCCCGCACCGCCGCCGAGCGGGGAACCCGTCGCCTGGGTGCACGCCACGCCGCCATAGGTGACCGACGTGATCTCGTCACCGGTTCCGCTGTCCTGACAAATCATCACGGCGATGCCGCGCGGAGTCCCGACCGGGGTATGAGTCCAACTCATGTTCCCCGTGCCGGGCGTCCCGTTCGAAGATGCATCAAACGCAATGGCCACGGAAGGCTTCCCTTAGCTCGCCCGGAAAAAACCCGCAGCGTTAATCTGCGCCGTGATGTCGCTGCCGTCCGGAGTCACCGCGAAGTCCAGGCACACCAGCGGGATGATGTTCGCATCCGTGCCGCCCGTGGTGTCATTGTCATAGCACACCACCAGCTTGCTGATCGCCCCGGTTCCGTCGTTGGCCACCCCGGTCCACGTCTGATCGGGAATGTCCAGATCCACGCGGTCGTTGGTGTCATCCGCCGCGAAGGCCGCCAGGTCCGCCTGGGTCAGCACCTTCCGCGCATAGCCGGTGTTGGTCGCTTCGTTCGTCGCACCCGCCACCAGCGCCGACAGCGTGTCGAGGTCCTTGAGCGTCGCGTCCGCTTCCAGGCCCGATGTGGCCAGCAGCACGATGACCAGCGCCGAGTTGGCCGGATCGTCGGTGTCGACGCGGTTATACAGTTCGGCCACGCGGCCCTTGGCAATATTGAACACAAAATCAGCCATCGCACTTGCTCCTTGTCATCACACCCAGCCGAAGTCCACCCGGACCGGCTCGGTAAAGTTCTCACTGATGAAGCCATTGCCCAGCACCTGGCACGCGCGGTACTGCCACGCGGCGTCACTGCGTCCCGGCTCCGGAAACGGAAACCAAAAACCAATGTCCGGCGCATCGCCCACCAGCCATAGGTCCGGGCTGATGGTGTGCGGGTTCATGTCGTTGTTGATCAGCGGACGCGGATCGGGAAACGGAAAGTACATCCCAATGCCCGGCGGATCGGGCAGCAGCAGCGTCTCTTCCCGCCTGGTGAAACCGCAGAACCGCCATTCCCCAGGCGTCGGATAGAGTGCCCTGCGCTGCAGCAGGTACCCACCATCGTGATGCGGAAACGAATGGCCGAGCGTGAGCATGTAGTCCAGATCAAAATGATCCAGGCTGCCCATGCCCATGCCCAGCGGATCGCCGGTCAGCACCAATTGTTCCGTCACATCCCGCATTTACGCGTCCCGCAAATCAGCTCGGGGTCAGGTCCGACGTTACGCCATCCACCGCTGCCTTGGTCAGTGTGAACCGCGTCGTGGTGCCGTCCGTCTCATAGATGGTCAGTACGCCCGTCTGCGAATTCATCCGCACCTTGCCCGCGTGGCGCTGCCGAATGTCGGACAGGGATTTGCCGAAGGTGCCCGCACTGTTGTGGCCGCTGACCGCTTCATCCCACACCGCGTCCGCGATGCCCGAGGTCGAGAGTGTCGAGTCCGCCGCGCGGATGCTTAACACTTTGAACACGCTGGTTCCGTCCGGTGTCGTGGCCCAGTTCTCAGCGACGGTGGCCACCTTCGTGGTGCCGTTGTACGCCGAAACGAAGCGTGCCTGGCCGACGCCGGTTCCGCTGGTGATGACGATCAGTTGGTTCTTATAGAAGTCCGTGACGCTGCTCGCCGAGGCATCGAGCGTGATCGATCCCGCCACGCCCGCCTGGGCCGTGTTCTCGCGGATGATCAGGGCGAGCTTGACCGTGTCGGTGGTAGCGCTTTCGGTGAGCAGCTTGATGGTGCCTCCGGCGTAACCGGTGCCATCAAACATGGCTTCCGCATTGTCCGCCGCCGTGCTGTCGCCGCTGATCTGGGTAGCGTTCACCGGCAGCGGCGTGCTGGCGTACTTCGCGTCCCAGTGTGCCTGGCTGATGACGCCATAGCTCCGCGTGTGCACCAGCGTTCCCGATTCGTCGACCTTCAGTTCCAGCTGCCCGAGCGTGTCGGTGTCGGTGGTGTCGAGGGCGCACTCATACATGCCGTCCTCTTCATGGGCGGAGTTGCTGCTCTCGTTTTTCTGCGCCCAGTTGCCGCCATTTTTCTTGAGGCGCACGTCCGACTGGCTGATGGTCAGTGCCGTCTCCGGCGCTCCGGTGGTGGAGTTGACCAGCGGCCCCACGGGCACACTGACGGCGGTGGATTGCCGCAATTCGATCATGACCTATCTCCTCTGATTCAAAAAGTAGTAATGCAGCAAGGCGGGGTGAATACCCGACGCCGCGTCATTGCTGATCGCACCGATGTCACTCGACGTGCGCGTGACCAGCCGGTAATCCAGACCGGGATAACTTGCCGAACCCGCTTCAAGCAGTGGCGATGCACCCGAGCAGCTCGCGTCCGGAACCCCGCTGCCCGTGCAGGGGCGGAGGTCCTTCAACGCTATGTTGGCGAGCAGCGGATCGATGGCACTGCCGCCCGACCCACCGAGGATATCCAACCCGGCGTGATCGGTTTCGTATTCAGCCGGCGTTTCGTCGTCTCCCTGCCACCGGAAGAACTGCCCCGCGCTGACCGCCGCCAGGTTGAAATGGGACTTGTGCACGATGCACCGTGCCCCGCTGGAATCCGCTCCGCGATTCATCACCGCGTTTCCGCCCGTCATGTTGGGAGCGGAGACGACGTCATTGACCGCCCAGAGCCGCTCGTATCCGTTGCTGGCGTCGATGTTGATCCATTCCACGGTTCCGGTGCGCGGCAGGTACGCGGTGTTATTCCAGGAGACGAACGTCTTGCCGCGATGCGCCTTCCAGCCGCGCACCGTGGTCCAGACCTCGTTGTTGCGCAGCCGCACATTGTCGATGATCGGGGAAGCTGAATTGTGTTCCCATGCACTGCGCACGTTCGCCGCGCTGAAGGTGCCCAGCCAGTTGCCTTCGACGCGGAAGTGATCGAACGACCCACCAGATTGCGAAATGCTATCGATGACCGGCGTGGTCGAAGTTCCAGCCTCGCGATGCAGGTAGTTATTAAAGATGTGCGCGTAATTGTTGGGGTGGTTATCATTGGCCAGGCGCAGGCACGCAAAGACGTTGGACCCGCTGTCCGCCGTCACCACGCTGCGGTTGCCCGCGAACAACAGGGAATGGGTCCGCACGCGTACGATGGCGTCCGAGTTATTGTTGCCGTTGAATTCATTGTTGATGATCGCCCGCCGCCGCACACTGTGTCCCGACACCGCGTCGCCGCCCATCGAATAAAAAGCGTATTGGTTGCTGGAGTTCCCCTGCACGTAGGAGTCGGCCCACACCCAGTCGATGCCGTCCATGTCCACCACCTGCTGACCGCCTCCGGTCACCGAAAGGCGCTGGAACAGACAGTTATTGCAGGTCGGCCCATTAAACGACTTGACGCCGCCGCCACCTGTAACCGTGATATCCTCCATGCGCAGGTTGCCCCAGGTGCCGCCGATCAGGGTGAAGCCCGTCGCGGTAATCACCGGGTCCGCGCCGCTCCCGTGCGTGGTCATCAGCTTGTCGTCGACGTCGCTTCCGCCCGTGGCCATGTTGGCGGCCAGCACATAGGTGTCGCCGCGCTTCAGATACAAAATGGCCGGACCAACGGTCAGGCGCAGCTGGGCCATCCCGCAGGGCAGCGTCTGGCAAGGCGAACCGACAGTACATCCCGCCACCACACCGCCGGTACAGCTGCCCACGTCCGTGCCCGCTGCGTCGATGTAGATTTCCCGTGCGCCGCTCCAGCCGCCGCTGGTGTAGGAGCCGGTGGTGGTGTAGGCGGAGGAATTGATCCCGTTGACGTCGTCATAGACGGTCAGCGTGTATCCGCCGCTGCTCACGAAGATCGGAGCCGCCATCGGAGCAGTGAAGGTCAGGTGGGCTATCGTGGTGCTGGCTGCCTGCGGTCGATCGTCGGTTTGTTCCGGCGCTTGCGTACCGGTGAACACCCAATAGAACCGCATGTCATCGCCGGGCTGCTGGTGCGAGAACACTTCCACGCTGGTCAGGTTGCCCGCCGCCGAAAGGCCCGCCGCCACGGTGATCGTATCCACGTCGGTGATGCTGCTGACCTGCGTCCAAGTCTTCGTGCCGCTGTTGATGTTCGCGTGCTTGATGAGAATGCGATCGCCGGAGAGCCACGGGTAGTGCACGAACGCCCCGGTGGGGCAATCAATGACACCCGTGGTGTTGTCATAGGTGCACGTCGTGCCGTGATACCAGGTGTAAGCGCCCTGGCCGGTGACCGCCGTGATGTCGGCGTCGTCTCCGTATGCGTCCGGATCGATCTGCTCCCACGTGCGGCAGTACCAGGTGCTGTAGCCCAGCGTGTCGTTATCGCCGTGGGTGCATTGTCCCGGCTTGAGGCTTCCCAGTGTGCCGCCGGCAAATGCCCGCTGCCCTTCCATGAATAGAGTCAGCGTGCTCGCCAGCGACGGATCGCCCAGCGCAGCGGTGCGCACATAGTACTCGGCGGTGCCCGCTCCGCTGACCGTCCAGGCGAAGCTTGCCGAACACAGTGCCGTATTGGCGTCACCGGTCACCGTGGAAAAGTATTCGCTCTGGTGGTAAGCGACGTCGGCCTTGGTGTACGATGCATCGAGCACCGGAGCGAACGGCATGTTGACCGTGCCACTGGCCGTCGCGGTGCGCAGGTCTACCAGGATCGGATTGGCCGACTGACCCAGCGCGGGCGAGCAGAGCAGCATCCCCATCAGCACCGCGAATAGTTTTCTGACGTCTATCACTTCAGTGGCCTCCTTGCCTTCTTCTTCGTGCCTTCGTGCCTTCCGTGCCTTTCCCCTTACGCCTTACGCCTTGTGCCCTTTCGCCTTCCTCTACGGCGTTGCTTGCGGACTTCTCGCCAGGTGCAGCGTCGCCGTGAAGTTCGCCGCGCCGCTGATGACTTCCGGTTCGATGTCGATCACGTCGCCGGCCACGCACACATGGTTCTTCACCGCACTGGTGTCACTGGTTGCGCCGGCCGCGATGTTGATCATCTCCGCCTGGCTGGCGAAGATGCTCGACCCATTGACCCGCACGTCGCAGATGAATGCTGTGCCGCTCGGAGCTGTGCCCACTTGTCCGGACGCGTAACGGATCACCGCGTCACTGCCCAGTGTGATCTTGAGTCCGTACGCCGCCGCCGACGGCGTGCCTGCGATGTAGATGGGAATGTCCTCGTGGTACGCGTTGGTCCAGTGGCTGCGCGCCACTTCGCACAATACGCCGTCGTCCGCCATGCGCACCACCAGCGTGTGGGCCAGGCTGTTCATCACGAAGTCGCGGCCGTGGGCCATGCGGAACTGTTCCGAGCCGGTGCCATGCTTGACCGTCACCACCCGCCCCGCATCGGCAATGGTGATGATCCGCAACTCTCCGACACCCACGTCCTGCATAGTGGTCAGATCGTCGCTGCTCGCGCCGCCCTCCGTGTCCACCATGATGTGCTGGTAGCCGACGCCGTCGACGACGCCGCTGGCGATCGACTCTGAGTTCACGGTGTACGCGATGCCCTTCATCGCTGTGAAGCCCTTGTTTGCCGCGTTCACATCGGTGACCAGTTGCGTGATTCCCACGATCGGCTTCGCGATGGTCACGAAATGCGTGGCGCTGTATTGCAAAAGCTCAATGTGATAGGCCGGGTTGGAGAGCAGCACGCTCTGTCCGTCCTGCGCCAGCACGATGTTTCCCGATCCGAGGATGGTGATCGACCGGCTGCCGTTCGCGCTGCGCAGGATCAGGCGGCGCGGCCATTCCGCGAAGGGCGTGATGGTCACCAGATCATCGCTCGCGGACAGCGCCTCGGTATCGATGGTGTGCACTTCCTGCGTCGGCGTGATCACGCCGCTGGCAATGGCCAGGGTGGTCGGCGCGTCGAAGGCGATGCCGCCGACGTTGATCGCGTGGTAGCCGTCGAGGTCCACGTCATCCTCGGCCGGCAGGTTCCACCAGCTGTCACTGCCGATGCGGAAGTTTTCGCTCCGCGCGTCCTTGTTCGCGGTGACGCTGCTGCCATCGGTGGTCACAATCGCCAGGCGGAACACATCCGCGGGGAATGCCGTCGTGTGCGTCTTGGGCGTTTGATCGGCGTCCAGGTAGACGTAGTTGGTGGCGCTGCCCGTGAGCAGCAGGGTTCCTCCGGCATAGGTGTAGCGCGTGGCCCCGATCTGATAATTGGCCGCGTACACATCGACGGTCAGTCCGGTCGATGCGAACTGCACCACCGCTCCGCCGCTGAGCATGGCGAGCAGGTCCCACGTGCGTTCCATCACCGTGATGTATTTACTCAGCCAGTTCGGATCGGCGGTATTGCTGTCGCCGACCACCGCCTGCAAGAGGCCGATGGCATGGCGCACGCCGCTCTTCGTCGCGGCCACCGCGTTGCTGAATGATACGACTGCTGGATTCGACATAACTTTAAGTCTCCTTGCTACTCACCACGAAGATCACGAAGAGCACGAAGGCTCACGATGATCCGCTTGGCCAGAAAGTATCGCGCGATTGCCTCGCGGTAGGCTTTGATTTCTTCCGGTGAAGCGCCCTCATAATTGGCCCTGCGCCAAAACGCATTTGCCCGATTCCACTCGTGCCTGACCCGACGCGACTTCCATTTTCCGTGCTGTGGCCGGTTCATCGCATTCCTCTGTGGTGCCATCCCTAGGCAACCAGAAACGTCAATCGATCGAGCGTCGCGTCATAACTCTCCAGGGCAAACGCCCTGGGCGTTTCCGGATCAGTCGACGACACGAACACGTCACTGACCAGTGGTGCGCCTTGCTCCACGCCCGCGTCGTCGTACGCGATGACCGCAAACTTGTGCATCGCAAACGCCGGCGGCACTTCGACGCTGATGCTCACCAGTTCCGGCCCGGTGCCCAGGACCAGTTCACCGAGCAGCCCGGCGCCGAGTCCTGCTTCCCGAGCGGCTCGCGGCCGCGTGCCGCCGAGGATCACTTCGCCGAGCAGACCATCGCCCAGCCCGGCCACTGCGGAGGCCTCCGGGAAGGCCCGCAGGCCGCGTCCCAGCAGCGGACGCGTGTAATCGACCACTCCGCAACCAAAGTCGCTGTACGCGTTCAGGCGCGTCTCTGCGACCCAGTCTGGGTCGCACTCGACGTCGAGGCTTACTGTTGTCTTCGCCATCCGTCTTCATCCGCCCCTTCGTGGCTTCGTGGCTTCGTGGCTAGGCGAGCTCCGGAGAATGCCGGAGATCGCCAATGTTGTACGTCGTCTGCACGCTGCCGCCGTTGTTCTGATAGCTCTTGCTCACGATCTCGCTGTACCCGCTGAACGGGATGTCGATGCCGCTGCATCCGGTGATCGCGTCGCCCACTTCCCATCCGCCGTCGGCGTCGCACCAGGGAACCGTGACGCTGGCCGCCGCCGTTTCTTTGCCCGACCTGCGGCGCAGCTTCGCGGCATAGTCCGCCAGGGCGAGATCATCCTCGCGATCTTCGAAGGTCAGTTCGTCGGTGGGCTGGTTATTCAGCAGGCTGTTTTGTCCGCGCCGCCGCAGGTGCTGAAAGCGGTCCGCCGCCTCGACGATCGCCGCGCGGGCCCGTTCTCCGCTTCCGGGAAAACCGATCGCCGTAATGCGGCTGTCGCCTTCGATGCAGCAGGTCACTTCCACCGCGAAGCGGCCCATGATGATCGCTTCGATCATGTTGATGTTCGCGCCCGCCGCTTCCGGGTCGCTGCTGTCGATGTCCACCAGTTCCAGATCGGGAAAGAGTCGTAGCGTCGGATCGGTCCACGGGTTGGCCGCGTTGAAGCGCAAAGCCGCGCGCTCCGTATCGATCGTGACATCGCCGGTGAAGTCGCGCCAGGTGCCCGTCGCGCCCAGTTCCGGCATCGCCGGATTCACCCAGGCAAAGTCAAAGCAGATGCGGACCACGGGCGACCTTCGACCGTCCTTCGAATGCCGTCCGATGGTGTCTCGAAACGGCCTCCGGCGCGGCATCCAGGTGGATGCGTCGAGGATCGATCCACCGAGAATCGAATGCTGGTAAACGCTCTGCCCGTCGCTGACTTCACCGGGTACGGTCGGCGGCATGAACGGCTGATAGAGGTTGAGGTGCCAGCCCTCGCGGTCAAAGCCTTCGCTGTATTCCATGGTGTCCGGGAAGATCCACTGGCGTGCCGCGTCGCTGTTCGCGAAGTGGTCGGCGAATTGCCCATGCAGCAGGCTGGTCGGCAGCGTAGTTCCCCGGTCGAACTCGTTGGTTTGCAGTTGCCCCTGCCACCACTGCATCGCGGTCTTGCGTGCGTTCTTGTCCGCCTGGCTGGTCCCCGTCGCCAGATTGTCGAGCTGGTCAAGTATGGCCCATCCTGGCCGCAGCCACAGGCTTACCTCATAGGTGCGGATGCCGCCCACCACCGTCGGTCGATTGATCGCCCGCGCGTCCAGCGTGACATCGCACTCAAAGCCCGCCTTGTTGGCGATGGCGAAGTCCTTCGCTTCCATGCCGGTGTTGTCGCTGAACGGTGCCTGGCGGGGCAGGTCGCGCACCTTCGGCATGATCATCCGCCGGTTGCCCGGCGTCGCTTGTTCGTCCTGTCCGTCTTGCAGCGCCATGAACACGCGCAGTGCGAAGCGTGACGAACCCGCGATGGGTGTCCCCGTCGTCGCCTTGCCGCGTCGAATCTGTGTCTGGAAGTTGAGGCCCACGCTCTGGCACACCACGAGCAGCGCTTCGCGGAGGCTCATCGCATTGCAGTTCGCATCATTGAGCCGCGCGGTCAGGGCGGTGACGAACGGCTCGCCGACGGCTTGTGCCGCCTGGTCAATCAGTGCGTCCGTGTCCTGCATGAAGTCGCTGACCGAGACAATCGAATTGCTGTTCGTGGCGCACAGGTAGCGCAGCGCATTGACCACCGTCCAGTGCACGGGGTTCTTGGTCACCAGTGCGCCCGGCGGAGTCGGCGGTCCGACGAAGCCCGGCGGATCGACCGTGTCGGCGCTTTCCTTTTGCGGCGCTTCCGTATCGCAGAACAGGTAGACCAGGTGGTCGTGTCCTTCGACTGACACCTTCACTGGATTCGGGCTGCGGTTCGGCCGTCCGCCCGGATTGAAAATCGCCGGGCTTGCGTCCACCGTGTGGAGCTGCGGCTCCATCGGGTTCCATGGCAGGTGCGGTTTGCCGCGCCGCACTTGTCCGAGGATCTGACTTAACGGCCAGGTGGCCAGCGCTTCGTCGCCTTCGCTGATGCAGGTCACCGTCATCGCCTGCGTGCCTTCATTCCAGCGCACGCTGCGCGTCAGCGGCCAGCCCTGGAACAGAATCAGCGGGTCGCTGTCCGTAAAGCCCGCGCCGATGCGGATGCGTTTATTGGGCGACAGCATCGACATCAGATGCGTGAAGTGTTGATCGCCCAATAGGTCATTGCCGCTGGGGTTGCTCCGTGACAGCCGGTTGGCATCCAATCCCGCGATGGTCAGCGTGGCGGTGTGTTCGTTGTCGTTCAAGCCCTCGGTGACGATCGACCAGTCCACCACGTCCGGTGGCGTCACGAAGTTGCCGCTGTTCGGCGTGGCCTCCACCTGCACGCGCACGTCCGCCCGCCGCCCCGCGTAACTCGTGGGCGGACCGGTCAGCACGCTTCGCGGCTGCGGCGTTGGCTCCCTTCCTGGCGTTTCTCTCGTCGGCGGCGGCATCTTTCCTTCCCTACGTGGCTTCGTGCCTACGTGCCTTCTTCAAAGAATCCTGAACTCAATATCCAAACCCACCACGATCTTTCCTTCCGGTGTCGTGTGCCGGTCACCGGTGAATTGCCAGCCGATGATTCGTGCCCGGTCCGCCAGCACGCGTCCGTCGTAATCCGTCAGCTGCGTTTCGCGGAGCTGCGTGGCATCGACCGGTCCCAGCGTGCCGCTGCTGCTGCGCAGTTGGCCGTGGACCTTCTGATTCAGTTCGGCGGCGATTTCCCATAGCGTGTCCAGGTCCGCCACCTTGAGCGTGCCGCTCCAGCGCATCGCCCCGCCGGCATAGCCGAGGTTGTCCTGGATAAGTCCGCCCTGCTGCGCTGCGCGATGCTCGACCACCACCGCTCGTTCGGGCGCAACTGCTCCGCGCACGGTGAACGTCGCATCGCCCGCCGCGTTGCGTGCGCCGCCGATCTGCCCCACGTCGAGCAGTGGCACGCTGTTCGTTCCGCCGTATTTTGGATTGCCGTTGGCCATTCATTTTCAGTCCTAGCGTGCCGCGCCAATGACGCTGGCTCCGTTTCGTTCCCGCCGCTTCTGTGCCGCCGCGTCCGCTGCGTAGTTCGTCTGGTGCGCGATGTGCGTGGTGCCGCCTCCACCTTTCCTGAGTTCTCGGGTCAGGTCGCCGAGAACTTCCCTCAAATCGGCGATGTCTTTCGCATTTACGAAAACAGTTTCAGTGCCCCCCAACGCTCCCTTGTCCAACGTCTTCAGTTCAGTTCCCCCAAGGAAGGGTCCGTCTCGCCCGCCGGTGGCAGAATTTCTTATTGCGTCCTCCAGTGCCTCGATACTTCCAAACTTCTGTGCAAGTCCTGCCAGTCGATCGAGGTCGGTTCCCGGATTCACCCGCGTCGATGCGAATCCTCTTAACTCGTTAGTTTCGCCGCCCGCCGCCACCGCTTGTCGCCTCGCGCGGTCTACCGCTTCCGGAACTTGCGCGGTTTCTCGCCTCCGAAAACTGGCGATGAAGTCCGCATTTTCCCGAATGCCTTTATCGATCTGCCGGTTGATTCCCTTTGCATCCTGGTCGCCGTCGAGCTTGAAGTTCGGACGACGGTCCAGCAGGATGGCCAGCTGCTCGATCTTGTCGCGTTCCAGTCCCAATCCGGCAGTGACGCCCGCCGCGCGACGCACGCTGCCGCTGCCTAGTTCGGGTAATCGCCCACTGATTGCTTCTGCGTCGGAAGCCGCGCGGCTGGCCTCCTCGGCACTTGGTGCACCGACCTTCTTCCTTGCGTCCGCGATCTGTTCGATGGATGCTTTTTCTTCGATCTGTTTGCTGCGCAGTTCGTCCAGTGCCTTGGCATTGTCAGCGATGGCTTTGGTGGCCGCTTCAAATTCGGCTCTCATTTTCGCCACGGCTGCACCAATCAAAGCGATCCCCGCCGCCACCGCACCGCCCGCCAGCAGCAGCTTGAAGGCACCCGCATTCGCAACGATCGACTTGCCGATTCCGTCGAACGCGCCCTTGAGATCGATATTCTTCGTGGCGAAATCCCCGGCCACTTTCGAGCCGCGCGACATGGTCTGCGCGATCTCGCCGAGTCCGGGGTGAATCTTGTTCAGGATGTTGAACAGGTCTTCATTGCTCGCCGCCGCTTTCTTCGTCGCTTCCGTGGCGACGTCCGTCGCCGCCGCCGATTCGACGGCGGTGCCGGCCACCTTTTTATTCGCAGTCTCCACCTTGCCGATCGCTTCCGCCGTTGCGGCCGCGCCGGTTTGGGTGACTTCCAGAGCTAGTTTTTGATTCTCTGCCACGGACGTTCCTTGGGGTTAGTCATCAGGCAAACGAGAAGAGCTTGTTGCTCGCGTTCATCGTGTACACCGTCGCGCCGCTCTTCCACGCTGCCAGGCCGGTGAGGCTGAACTCCCAATAGTCGCGGCCCTTGGTGATGTTGGGCTCTCCGGTGAACAGCAGGTTCTCAATGGTCAGCGTTTTGTCCGCCGCGCCCGCCCGGCCCGACAGTCCCAGCGTGAGCTGCTCGCGTCCGCGATCCAGCATCCGCGACGCCATGTCCACGCCGCTGCTCTTGGAGAAATCGCGGAAGGCCAGCGTCACCTGCAGCGGATTCCAGAAGAGCCGGTCCACCGCCATGATCGCCAGGTCGCGGTCGCCGTAGTCTTCGAGCACTTCCGCCGTCAGCGCCAGTTGCACGCTCTGCATGTGCACCGGGGCCAATGGGGAGCTCAAACCGAAGGCCACGCCGTAAGGTCGATAGAGCCGCGTCGGATAGACCACCGTGGGCGCTGTCGTGTTGGTGGTGATGACCACATGCTGCGCCATGCCGTCGGTGACCAGCGCCGCCCGGAGCACGCCGGTAAGCGACATGCTCGCGTCCGCGTTGAACGGGAAGTTCAGGTTCATGCCCGTGAAGGTGTTGCGCTTGATCAGGGCATGGTGCCAGTTGGTGGATGCGCTTTCCTTGCCCGAGAATGACACGTCGCTTTCCGCCGCGTCCAGGATCGCATTGACCTTGGTCACGTCGCTCGCTTCAAAGCTGGTTCCGATGCGCAGGCCTGCGCGGTCCACGTCTTCCACGCCCGCCGCGCCGTCGCCCCGGCTCTGGATGACATCGCGATAGCTGGGGCTGATGCCCGCGCTGGCCATGCCGCCGATGGTGATGTTCGGGGTCACCACCTTCAGTGCCTGTGCGTTATAAACTCTACTGTTCGCCATAATTCATTCCCTATGTCTTTGGTGACTCCCGCACCACCAGCGTGCTCTTCTGGATGAACCCATCCTTTCGTTGGTGGATGATCTCGCTGCCCTTGAACTGCGTGTCGTCGGTGCCATAGTCGCTGTCACTGATCGCCGGGTACTTGTTGTGCAGGGCCACGCGGATCAGGTCGCGGAGCTTGTTGGTGCCCGGTGTCGTGCCGTCGCCGTTGCGGGCCGCGCCGCGTTCGTTTTTCACGATCGCGTACACGGAATAAGTGGGCAGATAGGCCACGTCGCCTTCCTGCAGTTCGAGCGCTTCGTCGCCCTCGAACAGCACCACCACGTGCGTGTCCCGCTGCGCGTACATTTCGTCGACGAACTCATTGCCCCGGTCCGCAAAGGTGCCCTCGAAGGCGAAGACCTTGCCGGTGAGCTGCGGAATCGCGTCCAGTTGCGCGACGATCCACGCTTCCACCAGACTCGGGATTGATCCGTCGTTGGCCACGTGCTACTTGCCTCCACCCTTCAGCCACTGCGGAAAAATCTCTTCGTTGATCACGCGTCGATCCTCCGCGCTGAAATACAAAAACGGATTCGCCCGCTGCCACACCCAGCGTGCCAGGGCATAGAGCAGCACGCCTTTTTTCTTGGTGTTGCCTTTGATCTTGGTGCCCGTCGCGCTGTTATCGAGCTTGCCTTCTACGCCCGCTTCCAGCAGCAGGTAGCCGATGATCCCCGGCTTGCCCTTCGATCGCCGGGGAATGAATTTCAAATTCGCCTGGGTGACCAGCGGCAGTTCGCGCGGCGAGACCTGGGCGCGTTTCAGTTGTGCGGTCAGCGGGATGGCCAGGGCCTTCGCGTTGACCGGATCGATGCGTCCGCCGAAGTGCACCTGCGCCGCATACTTCAGGTTGCTTCCAAACTCGCCGCGTGCATCCTCCACCGTGAAAATCGTATTCTGCGTGCCGCCGGTTCCGCTGTCGCTGACTGTGATGGATGCCGACAGCCTTCCAGTGACGACGTTGCCTTTCTCTTGTTTGAGCACGCGCGACAGTCGATCGACACCCTGATTCATGCCCAGCACGCCCACGCGGCGGATCAGCACCTTGGGATCGCGCAGCGCCGCCGTGGCCTTTGCCAGGCTGTCGCCGGTTCCCTTCACGCTAATCTTGACCGCCGTACTCATGATCTTCTCAAACCCGCTGTGCGGGCTCCGTGCCTTCGTCCCTTCGTGCCTGCGTGCCTTCTTCTAAAGCATGTTTTCCCGCGTCACGTCGTTCTCGCTGGAGAACCATTCCGCCACCGGGCTGTCCGCCGTCCCGCTGGGCGGCGTCGTCGCGGCGGGCAGGACGATCTCGCCCTTGCTCACCGCGGTCAGCCACTTGATGGCGCTGTCGTAAATGTCCTTGTGTGCGTCCGGGACCGGTGGCCGGCGCACGTGCAATCGGTAGACCGCGATGTCCAGCGTCTTGCCGCGCAGCGTTGCCGCCAGTTCCGGATGCGCCGTCAGGTCGACGGGCACGGCGTAGCGGCGGGCGAGGTATCCATTGACCTCGCCCTCCGCTTCAGCCGTCACTTCCGCAAGCAGCGCACTATCCGGCGTCGAACCGCTGTCGGTGGTCAGCTGTGCTGCTTTCGTGCTGCCCACGCGATCGATCAGGTTTTGCGTCGTGATGTACGCCATCTTCGTTAACTCCGTTGCCTCACGGCACCCACATGCACCAGGATCAGGTCACCAGGCAATCCTGGAACAGGTAGCCCACATCCGTGGCGATGCTCTTGATGACATGCGTCTCCGCGACGCGGACGATCTTGCCGCCGCGTGCGCCCTTGCTGCTGTCATAGGTGAAGGTCTCGCGGCCCTTCCATTCGAAGTTCGCCATCGACAGCACATCCTTCAGGCCTCCGCCCTTCTTCACGCGGAGCAATGCCGCGCCGCCCTTGGTGGCGTTGGTGCCGTCCCACACCCGGGCATACGAAGCGGTCTGACCTTCCACCGCCGTGTTGATCCGCGCGCGGCCCACCAGCACCGCGTCGAGTCCGAGGTAGTCGGCCAGTTCCTTCTGGTTGACCGCCGGAGCCGTGGCGGTTCCGTTCTTGATCTGCTGCGGTGCGAGCGTGCCCTTGACCGCCGCGAGCACCGTGGCGTTGCGTGACACCTTGCGCCACGTTTCGATGCCCATCGCCATGACGTTGGGCGGCATGAAGCAGGCGTCGATGCCCGCCTCCAGTCGCGTCATCACGTCATAGGAGAGCGTCGCCCAGTTGCCCGCTTCGTCGTTCTTGTTGGCGGTGGCGTAATTCGCCGCGAGAAACACCGCGTCCGCGATGCGTTTCTCCCGCGCCATCATCAGCAGGTTGGTGACGAACTCCGTCGCGTCGGACAGCGGCTGGATCGGCGCTTCCGCGTTGTCGATCTCATCCGTGCCCACGAATTCTTCCAGGGCGTGATCGAGGCAGGTGAAGGTACCCTCGGTTACCTTCCACTCCACTTCGCCGGGCAGGCCCTTGCGGCCCACCTTGGTGTCGGGCACCGTGAAGCGCTCGTCCTTGTCATAGACTTTGTATTTGCCGGTGATCTTCGGTACCGAAGTCGGCGGGATCACCAGATCGCCGATGTACTCCGGGTTCTGATACTGGACGGCGATATTGGTCAGCCGCCCGTCAAACTGCAGATTGATCGCTTGAGGCATTCTCGCTTCTCCTTAAGCCTTATTCGGGCCTGCATCCGTTGCCGCCCATGATTTCCAAAACCGTTCACTGTGCGGAAAAAAACGCGCAGCGGGACCATCCCGCTATGCGGGTTAACCGCCCTGCATGATGCCGGGTGCCAGCAGGATGTCCGTGAGGTCACCGCTGGCCGACGCCGCCAGGACATTGCCCGCCACGTAGGCATTCACGCCCGTGGCCGGAGCGGCCGCGACCGCGACACCGGCGGTGCTGGCGGTGGCCAGTGCTCCGCGTGAGATGGTGCCGCCGCTCTTCACCTTGGCGATGCCCATCATCTGGATGTCGATGCGGTCACCGGACGCGGTGGCTTCGCGCGGCGACACTCCGATGATCGGTGCCGCGCCGTCCACCGCCTCGATCACCAGTCCGTCGGACGCGCCCATCTTGACGAACTTGCTCGCCCCGATCGCCGCGCCGGCGGTGAATGTTTTGCTCAGAATCTCGTTCACTGTTGTGGCCTCCTTGCCTTAAACAAAAGTTTTCCATCAGTTCCGCTGTGCGGTTACTTCCCGCTCTGCGGGTCCGGGGTTCGCGTTATTCCGCGGTACCGAAGATCTTCGGATACTTCTTTTCGCAGGTCTCCCGCGCCGCCTTGGTGGTGAATCCCTTCGCGGTGATTTCGCCCATCAGTTTGGACTGCAGGGACACCAGCGCCGTCTTGTGGTTGTTGTTGTTCTCCTTGAGCGCCGTGGCGAGCATCGCGTCTTCGTCGCCGGCTGCCGGCACCGACTCTTTCGCCGGCAGCTTGGTTTCACCGCTGGGCACGATGGCGTCGGCCATGCTGTAATGCGCCTCGAAGCCCTTGGCGTCGCGTCCCGCCCACTCGCGGCACGCGGTCACCAGTTTTTCGTTGTGCGGGTTGATCTTGTTTTCCTTGACGAAGCGTTCGACCAGTGCCGTGGCCGTGGCACCGCTCTTCTCCGCCTTGAGCGTGTCGATTTCGCTGCGCAGGGCGGCCAGCTTGCCGACATCCTCCTTCATGGCCAGCAGCCGCGCCGTCACTTCGCTGTCGCTCGCGTCGATGCGCAGCCCCAGCGAACTCTTCATGCTGCTCGCCACCGCCTCGGTCTGCTTCATCGCGCCCATCTTGGCGATCACCGCCTTGATCACGTCCTCGCCGGAAGCGCCTTCGGCCATGCCCATTTGCGCGGCCAGTTGTTTCAACAGTTCGTCCATCGCACTCTTCTCCTTTTTGATTGGGGTTGGATCTTCTTCTTTGGCCGCGAGCCGCGACATGTGCGGCAGCGCGGGCTTGTTGGTCAGTCCCGCCGAGTGAATACCAATCACCCGGCGATCGCCTTTCGCGGCATGCAGCAACACCGGCGAGAGGTAGCGGTATTGCCCGCTCTTGATCTCCTGGCGTGCTTCCGCGTTCCATTCCACTTGTCCGTACAGACCGTCGCCGCGTTCCACCAGCTCGTGGATGAATCCCGCCGCCAGCGCCTTGTGACCGCCGAGGGTCTCATGTTCGTAGTCGATGGGCAGTGGCGTTCCGTGTGCCTTGAACATGGCCTTGGCAGAGGCGACGCCCTTGGCGTCCAGCTCAATCTCGCGGCCATCGTTGCACTTCGTGACCCCGATCGGCACCAGCTTGATTTCCACGCGCGGCGCTTCGTCGGTTGCGGACAGGGCGGTTAGGATTCCCGGCACATTGATCATTGCAGTCCTCACAATCCGGCTTTCAGCCGGTCCTCGACAGCGGCCCGGAGGTCCGGGTCCAGCGCTGACAAATCCAGGTCACCCGACTCGATCGAGTAGTTCGGGTTGGGTTTCAGGGCAAACGGTTCTTCTTTCGCCTGGGCGGCTTTCGCGCTCGGCTGTCGCCGCGCCGGAACAACCATGCCGCCCACGTAAGTCCACAGCGTGTGCCCGCCCGCAATCATTTGTCCGGGCGTCATCGATCGCACCTTGCAATGACAGTTGTGCTCCCACGGCGGCCGGAACTTTCCCCAAAATGGATCGTCCCACATAAACACCTTGTCGTGCAGTGCTGCGTGCGTGGGTCGCACACCGTTGATGCCCGGTACGCCATTCCCCGATGTCTTGTATTGCAAGTAAGGAAACGCCTCGCGTATCTCCGGATCGGTCAGCACCGCCCAGCGTGCGTCGCTGTACGATTTCTGCGCGCTCTGCAGAAAAGCTTGCCGCAGGCGATAGGTGGCCGGGGGTGGAATGTCCGCCGCCGCGAATCGCTTCAGCAAGACTTCCCGACAGTCCGCAAAGGTCTGCCCCGCGTCTATCGCTTTCGCAATCACGTTGCGGGCATCCTGCACCATCCGTGCGTTGTGTACGGTGGCAATTCGAAAGGCCTTCGCACGCTGTTCGAGCGTCAGCCGATCGAACTCCTCGTGAGTCATGGGAACCTTCTTGCCGAAGTGCGCCTTCGCTTCCTCGAAGGTTCGCGGCGTGAAGTCGCGTTCGGTGATGACGTTGATCGGCACGGTTCATTTTCCTGTTGCCTGCTGCCTGTTGCCTGTTGCCTTCTTCACCGGTATCGCCGCCGTTCGTCCAATCAGTGCTGCCTGCACACCAGTCCGGGCAATCGCGCCCGCCACCACCTGGTGATCCATGCGTGTAAAAAGCGACTGCGACATTTGCGATTGCAAGTCCTCGAATCCATTGGCCCGCTTGAGCACTTCCACCAGTGGTCCGATCGTCCGCTCGCCATAATCCTTGGCGGTGCGTTTCAATGTCCGTCCCGCGAGCATGTGAACGCCAGCTTGCACCTGATCCAGATTCCGCAGGGGCATTATTTTTCCTCTCCTGCGTGAATGAGAGAATCACCCGGTGTGGCTTCGCGGTTGGGCATCATCTCGTTTCCCAATCCCGCCCCGAACGCATCCAGTCCCGGTTCCAGTGCGATTTCCCCATCCTGCAGTTCCGGGATGCCCAGTTGGGCGAGTGCATGCTTAAGCGGTATTTTCGCGCCCAGTTGCTGCGCCTTGAGCAGCAGCTCGGCTTCGCGCACGCGGTCGATGGTCTCCGGTTTCACGCGGCGGAACTTCGGACAGGGCACGGTTTGTCCAGGGAAGAGTGTCTTGCAGAGCGGTGCGATGATCTGCCGTTCCACGGTCCGCGATTCGCGGCGGATGTCATCGTCGCGGAGGTCCTGGCGGACTTCGTTCTGCACCGCGCCCGCCGCGAGTGTTCCCGTCCCGCCGGTGGTGTCGCTGGTCAGGTTGCCGCCCAGGAACAGCTTCGCCTGTTCGCGCCCGCAGTAGGCGATGATGGTTTCATAGGGTGCGGTGCCGCGCTGGGATGATTCCTTCATCTCCAGCGTGACCGCCTTGCTGAACATGGCGCACGCGTTGGTGCCGAGGTTTTGCAGCATGTCCAGGACGGTGTCTTTTTCTTCCGGTGTCGCGCTGGCGTCATACGTCGCCACGCGGATGGGCATGCCGAAGATCGTGCAGAACGTTCCCCAGTCGATCGTCGCGAATTGCTTGACCAGGTGCAGGAATGCCTGCGGCCTCGTCAGCGCCTTGGTGAACGGGAAGAACCCGCTGGGTCCGTGACCCCCGCCGCCGTGCGGATGATGCACCACGAACTTCGGGCTGGTGGCTGGGATGCCGTCCAGGTTCTGATCGGTAATCACGCGCACCACGCCGGGTTGAGAGCCGTCACTCACCAGTCGCCACGATGGTACCGGAACCAGGCGGGCCAGATTCATGGCATCCCAGACCAGTTCCAGCACGGCCAGATTGGGGCCGATTCCGGTGGAGAGGTGCTCCAGCGCCTCGTCGAAGCTGGCGAGATTGCCCAGCACTTCGCGCACGCGCACGGCCGCTTCATCCGCCAGGGTGCGGTCGATACCTTCCGCCTGTTCATCCGCCGCGCTGACCACTTCCCAGTCCAGTCCGGTGAGTGCCAGGCGGCGCGTGTCCGCCACGCTGCGCAGGTTGGCGTCCTTCTGCTCCATTTCTTCGAACAGCAGCAGGCCGTCGGAGAGTCGCCCCGAGTCAGCGCTGCGCAGCAGGGCCGACAGCCTCCGCAGGTCCAGGGCATCGGCGACGGTCTGGCGGAATCCATCCAGCCGCGCGCTGGGGATGACCAGTTGTCCCTGCGGCGCGGGCGCTGGCGCAGGCGCGGGTGCGAACACTGACTTCAGTGCCGAAACCCCCCATGCGATGAATCCTTTTTCCGCCATGATTAAGCCTTGCAATAGGGACTAAACCAGATGCGTTCTTTTTCGCGGTTCGTGTACCCTGGACCTTTGGCGATGACCCCGAACCCGCCCGAGGCTCGCCAGGCAAATTTCTTCCAACCACGTTGTTCGAGTTCGTTGTGCTCGCCGTCATAGCCGCACAGCGCCATGCGGAGATGTTTCAATCGATCGTGTTCGATGCACCACTTGCGCACGCGGTGCGCTACCGCCAGGTCTTCGCAGTTGTAGATTTCCTTCGCGCGTCCCGCTTCCGCCGAGTAGGGCGGATCGAAAAGGATCGCCGTGACGCACTTGGACTTGACTGCCGTGGTGATCGGGCGTGTCCAGTCGCCACATAGGAACCGCACGCGATCGAGCCGCGTGGCCAAGGCTTTGACCCAGGCGAGCCGTTCAGCTGGAGGCCGGCACATGATGCCATAGGGTTTCGCAGTGGGTCGTTTGCCGCCGTGCTCGGGGTTCTTGGGTTCAACGCCCGAGCCCTTGTTGCGTGGATCGCCGGCGCCGAAATATTCACCCGCACAGAAGCCGCCGCCGATCCAGGCGTTGTGTCCCCATAGCCACCAGCCCGCGAGTTTCGGATGGCACCATGCCGTATCGCTGCGCAGCTTGGTGGCGAGCCGGGCCTTGCGGCGATGCTCGACCAGCCATTTGTGCCGCGCTTCCAGTTCGAGTTCGTGCACCAGCCCGTTGCAGTACCGCGCGACGACTTCCGGATATTGCTGCACCGACCGCCAGAAGTTCAGCACGTAGCCGTCCATGTCATTGGCGATTTCGGTTCCGTGCGCCCCACCAGGTCTTGCCAGAGTAGTGGCACCACTGCCGAAGAACGGCTCGATGAACAGCCGCACTTCGCTGGCATCAAAGCGCCGCCAGATTTCATCCGCGACGCGGCTCTTGCCGCCGAAGTAGGTGAACGGTGCGCGAAGCTTTGGGTCCGTGACCCTTTGCTCTTCGACTGCTTGCGCCTGTGCCTTCGCGAAGGCAGCCGGCCCCATGGCCATCATGGCCGCGATGCCCGGTACCGCGCACGCCAGCATTCCCTTGGTGGCTTTCATAGTTACCATCCCTTCCGACTCCCGTAGCCGCCCAATTGCGAAGTCTTCCGCTCCGCAAACGGCATGGCGAACCGCGCTTCGATCGGTCCGACTGGATCACCCGCCGCGTGCACCGCCAGGGCACCGGCCCAGAATTGATCCGCGTGCATCCCGTAATCGCGACTGGCCGACAGCCGCACATTGCCTACCGCCGTGACGCTCTTTTCGACGCTGTGCAGGTCGCAGCGCAGTCGCTCGTGAGCCGGAATGCGTACGTTTTTGTCCAGCACCTTCACGCGAAATGCACCGGCCAGTTGTTCTTTGTTGCTCGCACTGAAGGTGCACGCCTCAACCTTGTGCGCTCCATATCGTTCCTGCAGGTCCTCGCACCACTTCTTCCCAAGCGGGGAAGCGTCGATCGCCGCGCGGCGCACGCAGCGGCAATTCATCACCGATTCGAGAATCGCGTTCTGCTGTTTGAATGGGATGTTGGTCAGAGAAATGATGCCTTTGCTGATCAGCATCGAACTGTCACGCTCGAATGCCCAGATCACGCTGGGGTCCGTGGTGCGCCCGACGTCGATCCCGATGTAGACATCGCCCTTGCACTCGGCCAGTCGCGCGACGTCAAGCTCGTACGGCAGCGCGTCATCCTCGCACGCGAGGATTTCTTCCCAGGTGAGGAACGCCGTCGCTTCGTCCACGAACTCGCAGAGGAATTCCTGCCGCCAGGTGTCTTCATCCACCGCGCCTTTGCGCAGCACTTCCGGATCACCCTTGAACCCGCCCGCCACTGCGTCATAGATCGTGACCTTGTCGGTGTAGTAATCGGGGTTGGTCCACAGCCGGTAGAACATGTTCTGCTGGCCCTTGGGCGTGCTGCACACGTCGATCTCGCCGTCGCAGGCCGCAATGCTCGGCATCGCCGCCGACCAGATTTTCTTGCCTTCCTTGTGCATCGCGAATTCGTCGAGCAGCAGATCGCCGGTGTACCCGCGTGCGGTGTCCGGATTCGCGGGCAGCGCGTAGATGGTCATGCCCAGCCGGGGCAGTTTGACGTACATGACCAGTTCCTTGCGCTCTTCGAACACGTCCTCGAATTGGCCGAACTCCGCCAGCACATCCATCACCGACAGCCACTCGCGAACCTTGTCCATCAGTTCCCGGCTCTGCCGTGCGCCTTTGGACAGCAGGATCTGGTTGGTCCGCCGTTTCATACCGCGCAGGATGCGCCGCAGGGTGAGCCCCTTACTCTTGCCGCTCTGGCGTGACCAGTTGAACACGCCGAATCGGTGTGGGCTTTCAATCGCCCGGCGCTGATGGGTGTAGAGCAGCCCGCCGAGATTCGGCGCATTGTCGAGCGTGGGAAACTGCGGCTCCCGCACTTCGATCACCGGACTGTTCTTGCCTTTCGCCATACGCCTTACGCCTTCTTCTTCGTGCCTTCGTGCCTCTGTGCCTGCGTGCCTTCTTTTAGGCCAACTTCACTTTCAGAATCTCGCTGATTCGTTCCACCACTTCTTCCGTGGAGATGCGCGGTTTTTCTTCGCCGCCGCCGTCCGTTTCACCCTTGTGCGTGTCCATCATCATCCGCACGAATTCGAGCATGAGCTTGCTGCTGCGTTCCTGCGTCCCTTCGCTGACCTGGTCGGACAGCGCCATGTCCGCGAGTTTTTTGAGCAGCTCGATCAGCTTCGGCGTCAGTTCCGACGCGCCTTTCAGCACGCCATCCTTCACTTCTCCGTACAGCTTGAAGCGCCGCTGCCGCTGCAAGCCCTGGGCCATGTTGTAAACGCTGGCCCGTTTCTCATTCGGGATGCCCAGATGGGTCATCACGTCGGGCACCTTCCAGCCTTCCAGGATGAGGTCCCTGCAGCGCAGGAAGACTTCCGCTTCCAGGTCCCGCGCCCAGCGCGGCACCGGGTCCGGTGTCTGTTCGATCTGCAGTTTGTCCGCTGCTTCGCTCATTTACGGGTCCAATGCCGGATCGCGGTTTATTTCGTCGGCCTGCTCTTTGCCCAGCCCGGTCAGCTCAAATTCCATGTGAAAGAACGACTGGTTCGGGCGGATGTTGACCCGTACCAGGAAGCCCTTTTTGACGAAGTAGAACACGTCGCTGCGCAGATAGTCCCCGTCCATTTCCGGGAAGAGTCCGCAGAGCATTTGGCCGGATAGTGCGGTGGAGTTTTCGCCCTGAATGTGCGCGATGTTGAACGCGTGCATGATCTTGCGTCGCGCGTTCTTGATGATCGCCGCTTTGACTTCGTTGTACTGATTCACCGTGCTCTCTCCTGGAGCGAATCCGCGAGACGATTCACCGCTGCCGCCACGCCGAACTCGCTGTCAAACCGCCCTTTGAGTTCGGAAATCTGCTGGCTGACATGGTCGATTTTCGCGCCCGCGTTGATGGTCTCGCGCATCCATGCCTGCTTGTCCGCCTTCCGGTCCTCCACGTCGCGCACGCGGCTCTCGATGGATTTTTCCATTTCACCGATGCGTGTTTCGAGTTTCTCAAATCGCCCGTCGATCTCCGTGTTTCTCTTGCTCGCCTGGGTGCGGAGGCCGTTGAGCATGAACAGGGCCAGTGGCACACCCACGCCGGTCACCAGTTGTGACACTGCTTCAAACGTCACGCTGTTTTCTCCGGTGCCTGTTGCCCAACACACCCGCTGTGCGGGTCACACCACCAGGCCGTCACGGCCTTGCGTTCGTTGTTACCCAGGTGCGTGTCACCGATCTGCACGGTGAGTCCCGGACAGTGCCGCGTGACTGCCGTGGCGATCTCGCGGACGAGTCCTTCGCTGTCGCCCGCCACGCTTCCGGTCACACGCTGTTCGGGCGACACGCGTGACTCCGCGGCCGCGAGCATCTTGCCGATGGCGCTGCGTGCATCTTGCAGGCGGTTGACCGCTGCGATGCTTTGTGGGGTGCCCGACGATTTCGTGGCGGAGTTGGCCATGTTTACCGTTTGGCTCCGAACAGTTTCTGGCCGGTGTTCTTTTCGCTTACCGCGCGGCGGCGTTTCTTCGCGGCGACAAAAGCGAACCGCGTGTTCGCCCGGCGGTGCTCTTCGTACATCGTGTATTCCGCCGCCTCGCGGGCGAGCCAGTAGCCATCACCGTTCGCACAGACCATTTCGCCCAGGACTTCG
The DNA here is from genome assembly GCA_964552515.1 of uncultured Phycisphaeraceae bacterium. Classification (GTDB taxonomy): domain Bacteria; phylum Planctomycetota; class Phycisphaerae; order UBA1845; family UBA1845; genus JACQXM01. The sequence goes on along the minus strand of CAZKIN010000005.1, from coordinate 15,036 downwards.
CGGGCATAGGCCGCCGCCTCGCGCACGCGGCGGCGGAGCACTTCCGCGTCCTTGCCGTGCGCGCCGATGGGTTCGGCGAGTTCGCGGGCGGTGACCGGCTTTGCCGGGCGTTCGCCCAGGGCTGCTTCCGACTCGGCCAGTTGCAGCGTGGCGATAAGTGCCTTGGCCCGAATCGCCAGGACTTTTTCCGAGCACTCCGCGCTCTCTGGCTTCGCTTTCGTTTTTGTTTTCTTGGACATCCGTGTCCTCCATCAAGCCCGCTTGTGCGGGCGGTGCTTACGTGGCCTTCGTCAGGTCCGCCGCCGGCTGAATTTTCTTGTCGATGAACTTATTGAGCAGGGCGGAGACGGTGACACTGATCAACAGCGTCGCGGTCGTGTCATCGATTCCGATGCCGAACTCGACGCCGAACGCGGCCAAAACGGTGCCAAGCGCGTTGCGCACCGCGGTGCTTTTCAGCACCCGCAGGCACCGCAGCCAGAACCCTATTTTTTCAACTGGTTCCATCGCGGGTCATTCTCCAAAGCATCGCCGTCAGGCGCGGCTTGCTGGCTGTTTTCTGGCACTTCGACCGCCGTTCGTTGCGGCTTCGAAGCCTCGATATTCACCAGTGCGAACGTAGGCCGAATGCAGCCCGCCAGAACCCACACGCACAGGACGACGATCCCGATCGTTTCGATCACTCCGACCGCCGCCCAGAATCGCTGCCAGTCGAATGGCCCGTCGAAGCGTTTCACACGGAGATTCTTGAACACCGCCGACATCGTTTTTCTCCCGCGTTCTCTGCGACTCTGTGGTGAATCCGGGCTACGGAACCACCGTCGTGGAAATCCCGCTGGGCACCTGCGTCGGAGTGGGTTTCACCGCTTCGCCTGGCAGACGCACGCCCGTCGCCGGGGCCGCTGGCGGAACCGCACCCTCCGTGCCTCCGTGCCTCTGTGCCTCCGTGCCTTCCCCGGAGTAATTCACCCGCCCCGAGAAGCTCACCGAGGCTTGTTCCGCGCCGAGCCAGAAGCTCGTCGCCTGCCCGACTCCGACCCGTCCGTTGCTGGTCAGCACCAGCTCGCCGGCGGCCTGCCCGCGTTCGAGTGCCGACAGCACGTCTTGTGTCTGATTGCGGTCACTGCAACCCGCCAGGCATCCCGACACCAAGAACAGTGCCACTGCGTGGCACACACGAAACATCCTTGTTTTCCAGCCGTTTTTCATAACTGACACTCCTTTGTCACTTACGCTCCGCATTCCAATTTCCGCTCCATCGTATGACTGCGTGCCACACAGTGACACGATTGAATTCCGGAGTGCGGGCGAGCCATCCTTGGCCGCCCGCACTGGTGCACCTGTCGGCGTCGTTAGGGTTTCAATAGCGGAGGCAGGACTCGAACCTGCGACCTTCTGGTTATGAGCCAGTCGCGCTTGCCGCTGCGCCACTCCGCACTCGTTGGCAAGATGTCCGCGTGCCACTACTCGGGTCCGTGACCCTTCCTCCGCGCCTTCTCGTTCTCGGCGTATCGCTTCCGGGCGCTGGCCATCTGTGCATTCCATTCCGCAACTGCGGCTTCGTGATTCGGCTTGATTCTTCCGTGGGCCTCGCATCCGGCACAGTTGATCCGATGCCGATGCCCCTCGTTCCAGTGTTGCAGGTCCGTGGAGCCGCACAGGCATGGATCGGGCGCTGTCATGTGTTTCTCCGTGGCTCTGTGCCTTGGTGCCTGGGCTGATCCGTCCGCGCGCGGGAGAGTGAATTACGCTCTCCCGCGCGTTCGGGCGTCTTCCCTGGAGGGGGAAAGTAGCTTGGGTGTTGCCTGAATTGTTCGGGCGATCCATCGCCATAAGCCGTCCGTGGCCTCAACAAATAAACAGAACGGTTCCGCGTTCACCCAAGCTCGGGCAATCGCGGAACCGTTCCAATTCGTCAGGCCAATAGAGTTTTGTCGGCTCTTCGGCGTTGATTTACATGGTTCGATTCTCGATCGTTTCGTGAAGTTAAGACAACTTAGACGGCTGGTCAGGCCTATGTCAGCGTGGCATTACGCCACAGCGACTGTCACTTGTCAAGAGAAAAATTATTTTCCCAGGATTCCCATGAACAACAGTATCACAGCTACGCAGGCTCCAGCAATGACCAACAGCACAGCCTTGTCCATCGCCACCGCCTTGAATTTCTCGTCGGGCGACATGCTTGCGTCACGTATTCGTTCGGCTTCTCGCCACCGCTCATCCTGCCGTTCTTTCATATAGCGATCAATGTCGATGCCGCAAAGCGGACAGAGTCGCGAGGTTTTGTGGGACTCTACGCCCAACCCCTGAATGCTCGCCATGAAGTCCCGCCCATGGTAAGTCCACTGCGGTATGATTTGGCGGTTACAGGCCGGACAGGGAATCGTGGACGGCACGGCCACGCTTGCCTGTGGCCCGCCTTGCATCGGATGGCCGCACTTTGGACAAGCCGGTGCCATGTCCGAGCAGGCATTTTCGCAATGAGGGCAGTACACGTTCACCGTTCGCGACTCCACGTCGTCACATTTTAACCGATTCCCAATTGACATTATCGGCCCAAACGGACCTGAAAAATAGTCGCCGGCGAACCCTTGACATTGACCTAACGTATCCCGTACAGTTTTTCCCAATCTCACGGGTGGGTGAGATTGCCAACTCTGAATTGCTGGGCGTGGCCAAGGAATCGTGCGTCAGGAGGACGCCGCCCGGCTTTTCAATTTTACACAAGAACATGGAGGCCAGAACATGTCAAAATTATTGTTCACAATAGCATCCGAGCGGGACAAACTTAAGCAATCCATCGCGAACAGCGTCGAAACGGTCTCTATTAAGCACCTTCGCCTTCTCGCCGCTGCCGCACGCGCTTGGGCTTCACAGAGGCACCAGCAGCAACAGCCTTTTTTGCAGCCTCCGCCTCCGCCTCGAACTTCGCCTTGACCCTCTTAATCGCTTCGGCCCTTCGATACTCGGCATAGCGAAGTTCATTCTTTCGCAGCTCCGCGATCGCATCGGGGTACTTAGCTTTCGACCCGGCAAAACCAATGAAGCTGTCATTCAAAAGCTCCATTAATTGCATCGCAAAATGTTCCTTGTGGGGGCTATGGGGCACATCGATCCAACTGGGGGAATGAATTGCAGGTTCGACAACCTGAAAAAAAGCAATAGCTTCATCCAAAGTAATGCGGCCCTGATCAACAGCAGTCGAAAGCCAAGTGACGATACTCTTTTGGTGCAACCCCTGCATTTCATAGGCTATTATGGCAGCAATTCCTAATCTAGTTCGGCTCATTCCGGTGCGATATTCTTCGTCTTCGACCCATTTCTCCACTTCAGGCCTGAACTGGAACGAAACCTGTGCCTTTGATCTTTTTGGCGTCTTCTTGTCGCTTTCCATTCGATACCTCTTTTAAGTCCAAAGCCCGCTACCGTAGCCATTAATACGCCTATCAGAAATTATTTCATAAATCCACTTGACACACATGCATTGCATGTTGTACAGTCATTGCATGTGTGGCACCCTCAACAGGCCAAAACGCGTCTATGTCCAAATCGTGGACGGAACAAAACGATCCAAGTCGCGTTGCATCACCATTTACGACGTTACGCCCGCTGAAGCGGCCCGGCGAATCAAGGCACTGTTCAGCGATGCGCAACCGCGAATACGAAAGGCAGGGTGACCATGTACGCCAAGGCTATATCCGTCGCCGTCGCCATTCAGGACCAGCGCCACCCCGACCATGGGAAGTCCGTCAGCTTCACCGTGAAGCATCAGGACCCCGAACGGGTGGTGCGCGAACTTAACGATTTCGCCCGTGGCCGGTGGACGGCCACGGACATCAATGACAAGCGCCACAAGCGGCGCTGACGAAACTGCGGGCATGTGTGCGTGCATCGACGGCGGATTAACCAACCGTCGAAACGCACAGGGTACCTTGAGAGAGCGCCCGCGAAAGCGGAGCGACCCGTCGGCCCCGAGGTCGGCGAACAGCATTGATGCACGGATCGCCGCACGTGCCCGCACCAAAGGTCGCCGCTGGGAAGTTCTCGGCGGCATTTCGTGAAGTAGCCCAAGCGCGGGCGAGGAGACAGGGATTGTGCGGCGTGGACGGGGCGTGTGCCCCACCGGGAGCGTAATTGCACTCCCGAAGATCATGATGTCCGCGTCGCCCTGATCCAGCCTTGTTTCCTCGCCCGCCGGGCAACTTTTCAGGGCAGCAGCAGGTTTCGTAATTCGTCCTCCGCCTGCGTGGTCTGCATGGCGCACCAGGCGGTTGAAAACGCCCCGACCAGCAAGGCGAACAGGAACAGGCAGAGCCACATGAGGGCTTTCTCCCGTTTGGTCATGGGTTCGTAAGTTAGTTTTGTTTTTCGCGGCTGCTACCAGCGCCGCTGACTATAGGCTGGCACGGAGGCCAGGCAGATGGATTTCATGAACCGCGCCCAACGATTGCTGCACGAACTGGTGAGGGATCAGCAGGTGCACGCCAAGGGCCTCGCCTTCCGGCTGCACAAGCACGCGGACTTCATATGCGACATTCTCCGCCGCGAACACGTCGATTACACCGCCATCTTCAATGAGATTCTGCGCAGCCTGGATGCGCGGCTCCGTGCCGGCGATCTGACTGCCTTCGACACCGCCCGCGAGATTTTCCAGCTGTTCACGGACGGCACGCACTTCGTCGGCATGTGGATTCAGCCCGCGGCCCCGGCCATGCCCTTCGAGAAGTTGTGCGCCCAGACCGGCGAACTGCTCAAGGACTTGGGCGGTGCGATTGAGGCGCTGGCGGTGATCGAGTCGGACGGGAAAGTGGACGAGGGCGACGACGCCCGGATCGCGGAATTCACCCAGAAGGTCGAGGCGGTCAGCGTGCGCCTCAAGACCATCATGCACGAACTTCAGCGGCGACGCGCCGAGAAAGCGAGCAAGACGTGATTGAGATCATCCTGTTTATCGTCACCATTCTTCTCCTGGGCTTGGGCCTCAGCGTTCTGATGGACGGCACCTCGCGCGGTACGCCGTCCTGTAAGTGCGGCACGCACAAGGCGCACGGCGCGTGCCTGGTGCGCGGCGTCGAGCTTGAGCTGCTCAGCGCTCAGCTCACCGCGATCTGCCCGATCTGCCAGGTCAACGTGCGCAACCAAACGCCGACCAATCGTCTTTCGGAAGTGGCTTAGTTTCCCGGTGTTCTGCTGCTCTCTGGAGTTTTCCATATGCACGATTGTCAGCATTGCAATTCGACGCTCCCGCGCGAGAACGTCTTCACCCAGACGCTTAATAGCGACGAACGCATCGTCTACATCCATTGCGATTTCTGTCACCGGCTGCGTGTGACGCTGGAGACGCGCGACGGGCACGACTGGTTCATAGCCACCACCTCCGACCTGTCGCTGAAGGACAACGCGGCGATGTACCGCCGCGAGCTCCGCAGCATGCACCAGGCGATGAGCGCCGACACACTTCCCCAGGAGGTTGCCGCCTAAGATGCCGCAAGCCCTGCGACAATCCGAGGTTGCTGCTGCGCCGCAAGGCGGTCCAGTGCCACATGGTGGCCTCGAGTGGATCACCGCCGAAGAGGCGGCGCGCCGCATGGGCCGGGACGTCCGCAGCATCCAGATGCGTTGCCCTGGCTGGGCACGCTACGGCCGCGCGGAAAAGCGTAAGTGTGCCGGCGGCGGGAAGTCGCGGTGGTTTGTTCGCGGTGACGCCGATCAGGCACTGTTGATCGGTTCGCCCACTGTCGCGGGCATGCAGGCTTCGCTGGAGTCGGAGTTCGGATTGAATCACGCGCACCGCGCGTATCGGTCCTATGCTGCACTGGATCGCTGGCTGCAGCTCTGCAGTGGTCGTCAGGCCTTGCCCGATCACCTGCGTCTGATGCGGAAAACGCCCACCGCCGCCGACCTGGCCAAAGCGGTCATCGCCGAGTTTGCGAAAAGCGACCCCGGCCTCAAGGTCTCGGTCAGCACGCTCAAGGAGTGGAAGCGAAAGTTTCGCGAGGGCCATGGCCACATCCGCGCACTGGTCCCCAAATATAAAGGCGGCGATGGCTCCGGAACCGGCGACGGCTCGGCCACCACGCGCAGTGCGGGTGCGATCAACTTTTTCTATGCGCTCTTTCACACCGAAAGCCGCCTGGCGGTTTCCACCTGCCACGAGATGACCCTTGCCGAAGCGCAGCGTGCGGGCTGGTCATGGCCGGCGAGTTTGTCCGCCACGCGCCGATGGCTGGATGAGCATGACGATCTGTCGCTCACCTTCCTGATGCGCGAGGGCAAAAAAGCCTGGTGCCGCAAGTTCATGTCCTACGTCGAGATGGACTGGGACGCCGTGGGCGTGGGCCAGTGGTTTGTCACCGACCACACGCAGTGCGATTTCTGGGTGGAGTTCGAGGGTAAGCAGATTCGGCCGTGGCTCACCGTCATGTTGGATTGCCGCAGCCGCTGCATTGTCGGATGGAACCTCGGCCCCACGCCGCACCAGGACGCGATCCTGGCTGCGCTGCGCATGGCCCTGCGTGACTGGTGCATCCCCGACTATCTCCGCGTGGACAACGGAAAGGACTTCACGAGCAAGCTGCTCACCGGCGTCACCAAGATGGAGCGTGCCGCGCTGAAGCGTTTGCACGGCGACGACTTCGACCAGGTTGACCAGGCGGCGGAAACGATGGTGGCCTGCGACGACACCCGTTGGCGCGGCATCATTCCCGAACTCGGCATCAAGATCATCTACGCGATTCCCTATGCGCCCTGGTCGAAGGGTCTGGTGGAGCGCTGGTTCGGCACGTTCCACGGCCAGTGCGGAAAGACCTTCGCCAGCTATTGCGGCAACTCCCCGACCACGCGCCCCGAGGCCCTGGCGGATATTCGGGAAGGCTGCGGGGTTCCGACTTTTGAGGAAGCGCACGAACGCATCGGCGATTACATCAAGCAGTACCACGCCCAGCGCCATGGGACGCTGCAGGCTGCGCCGCTCTCCGTGTGGCAAAGCGCCGATCGGCTGCGCCGTGCCGATGTCGACGCCCTGGCCTTGCTGCTGGACATTCGCGGTGAATACAAGGTGGGTGCCAACGGTGTGTCTCTCACTGTGGGTCCGGCCCGATTCACCTATGGCGCTTCGCACCCGGCCCTCGCGCGTCTGCGCGGGCGCAGTGTGCTGGTTCGCCTGGACACGGCGGACGTGTCGCAGTGCTGGGTGTACGACGTCAAGACGCGCAGCCAGATTGCCCGGCTGACTTGCAATGAAAAGATCGTGCCCGGCACATCCGGCGAGGAAGTCCGCGAAGCGGTGGGCCAGCGCATGCGCGACCGCAAGGTGGCCCATGCGGCGGCGCGGAGTGCGGCCAAGCGGACGCGTACCGCCGTCGCGGCGGTCAATGCTCATGTGCATGCCAAGCGGCGCACGCTGCGTGCCACTGGCACCGAGGGTAAGGCTGATTTCCAGCCGACCATCGTGCCCGTTCGCACCGGCTTCGAAGGCATTTCGACCGCCCCGCAAAAGACCTTCGAACTTCCTCCGGAAGACGACGTCTATGCGGGCATTTCGCTGGTCGATCTGGCGGGCGGTGACGACGAGCCGGCGGAGCTTTCGTTCGCAGCACACGACGCGATCGACGCGGAGCCGGATGCCTATGCGGGCATTCAGCTCACCGACCTGGAATCTGAATCGGATGACAACGACGGAGACATTTACGCGGGCATTGAGTTAAGCGCACTGGGCAACCGGGAGGACGAAGATGACCTTCTGGGTTGATCGCGATTTACACCAGAAAATGGAGCAGGAGTCGCGCAGACTTCTGGCGGCAAGGATGCTTCCAATCGATGGACCACTGACGGCTGACCAGCGCGCCGATGTTGTGCGGGCGGTCAATGAGCACATCGCCAAATACGACATCAAGCAGAAAAGCCTGGCGAAGCAATGTCCGGAGATCGGCGGCGACGGAAACGTCAGCGCCATTCTCGCCGGCAGCTACGATCATCCCACCAAAATCGACGAGCACATCCGCACGCTCAATGACTGGCTGGAGATTGACGCGCGGCGGCGGCGTATGCGTCCACAGCGCAAGTACGTGGAAACCATCGTGGCCCGGCGGCTGAAGAATTGCGCCGATGAAGCGGTCAAACGGCGGATGATCGCCGTGGCCTACGGACCGACCGGCATCGGCAAGAGCATGGTGTCGCTGGTCGTTTCCGAAAAGTATCCCGGCAGCGTGTACATCCGCGTCACCCGCGAGAACCGCGGCTGGCGCGACTTCCGCACCGCCCTGGCGAAGGAAGCGCGGGTCACTCGCCGCAAGTCAAAGAAGGCGGGACGCGGCTATGTCGCCATCGGCACGCTGCTGGTGGAGGAGCTTAAGGATTCCAACCGCCTGATCATCATCGACGAGGCGCACAACCTTCCCGACCTCACCCTGGAATTCGTGCGCGATGTTTTCGACGAGTGCAAGGTGCCCGTTCTGATGGTCTCCACCATTGACCTCGCGCAGCGCATCAAGGATTCGATCGACGAGAACCACGGCCAGTTGTACCGCCGCGTTGGCTGGTTCTGCGATCTGACGCACGGCCGCGACAAGGTGCCCGGTGGGCGCAAGCCGCTCTTCACCATTGCGGACATTCGCGGCCTGTACGAATCCGACAAGGTCCGCCTGGCGGACGACGCGGCGAAGTACCTGCAGGACTGCGCCAACCATCTGGGGCGTGGCTCGCTGGGCCTCTGCGACAATCTGCACGAGTGGGCCATCTTGGTGGAGCGCACGGCGCGCAAGCTTTCTCCCGAGGCGACGGTCACCATCCGCGCCGAATCGCTGCGCGTGGCGGAATTGCAGTCGCGAGAAGATGAACTGTCCCGCGACGAAATGCGGATGCGCGGGGTCAGCGTGGACGAGCCGGATATCAAAATCGCTTAAGGATTCTCCGCCATGGATGGCACCACCACAGCCGAAGCTTTTTTCCACGAGATGATGGAACTCGCGGCCTGCACGCAGGACGTGGGCGAAGTTGATCCATCCGAAAACGACCCGCGTAAGAACGGGCTTCGGGCACCGTTCCCGCCGGGCGTGGTGGCGAAGATGGCGTATGTGTTTAGCGAACGCACGGTGCTGCTCCGCGAAGGCTGCCAGATGCCCCGGGCGCTCTATGAACGATTCTGGCGGAACCGTTTTAAGTATGCACAAAACTAGCCATTCGTGGCTTGGATTCTTATATGCCGACCCTGAATCAAAAACCCGGATCGATCACCAAGGAGCAGATCCGCAAACTGAACGTCGCGGCACGGCGGTGCGGTCTCGATCTGGAGGCCTTGCGCGAGTCCTGCGGAACCGATTCGATCCGCACGCTCTCGGCTGCCGACGCGTCGATGCACATTCGCCGGCTCTCCCGCGAGGACCTGCCCAACCCGCCGGGCAAGGCGCCGAACAAACGTCGTCGCGCCACGCCGGGCATTCTCACCATGATCGACGCCCCGCTCATTGAACAGATCGAACGGCTGGGCATGCAGTTTTTCGGCGACGACGACAAGTTCCGCAGTTGGCTGGAGAAGAACTTCAAGTGCCGCGACGCGCGGCAGCTCGCCAGCGCCCGCCGTGCGGGTGAAGTGATCAACGTCCTCAAGCGCATGCTTGACCGCTCAAGCACTCGCAGTTCGGAGGCCCACTCATGAGAAGCGTATTCAGCGGCGAAGAGGTGATCGCCGCCAAGCATCAGACCCGCGATTTGTGGGAATACTCCGACGCCATCGTGGACTGGTGCACGGACGCCGACGGCAAGGGCCGCGTGTTCATTCGCTTTTTGGACTTGCCCGACTTGATCCCCATGTCGGTGCATTCGTTCATTGAGAACATGCGCCAGGCAGGCGTCGAAGTCATCATCACCGTGCGGCTCTATCCGCCCAGCAATTTGTTCCCCATGGCCCACCTGTCGCTGGGCGCACTGGCCGGGCGGCTGGAGGCGATCGCCAAGTGGCTCGCCGCGAACTTCGCCGGCTTGCGCTGGTGCATCGACGCGGAGAGCTATGACGGCACCGCCTGGAAGAAGTGCGAAAACGTCGGCTGGGCGCCCGAAGTGATCGACATGCTCCGCAGCCAGTTCTATGCCCAGGCGGTGGCACAAACCGGCATCGTGGCCCATTTCGGCATGCCGCATTTAAGCACCAACCCGGGCAAACTTTCCTATGCGATGGACCCGCTGGCGACGGTGCTGATCGGCTGGTTTTTCCGTTACCAGTGGCGGCGTCCGCAGGGCACCACCGCGTGGCAGCCGATGCCGCCGCTCACTGTGGTGGACGCCGCAGGCAAGGGCAACATTCCCAGGTCGTTCGCGCTGGACCGCGTGAAGATGGAAGCGTTTTTCGTGTCGTCGGATGCGCGGGTGGTCACGCCCGCCGGCGGCTCTTTTGAATACCAGACCTACAGCATCAACGATTCGCAGCTCGCCAGTTCCGCGGGCCGCGAAGTGTGGGTGTATACCGACCAGACGACAGATGATCTGACCACTGTTTTGAGGCAGGCAGCATGAGCACCACGACCAAAGGATCACAGCCCCAATCACCGCGCCGCCTGGACGAGGACGCCGACGCGCTTTCCTCCATCCTTGCCGATTGGAATTTTGCGTCACTGCGTCCGCTGCAGCGAGAGTCGATCGAGGCCCGGATTGCGGGCCGGGATCAGCTCTGCGTCATGGGGACGGGCTGCGGAAAGACGCTTTGTTTTCAGGCTCCCGCCTTGCGTGCCAGGGCTTTGACACTGGTCATCACTCCGCTGATTTCCTTGATGAAGGATCAGGTCGATCGGATCAACGCGCAGCGCCCGCGTGCGCCGCTGTTTCCCCTGGACGCGAAGCTCGCCGCGTGCATCAATTGCGAGACGCATCCCACCGACGAGCAGATCTTCATGACGCTGGCGGAGCAGGGGCAGTTGCCGCTGCTCTACATTTCTCCGGAGCGTTTTGTCAGTCCGCGTTTCTTCACCTGGCTGTCGGGCAGGGTGAAGCTCGCCACCATCGTGGTGGACGAAGCACACTGCGTAACCGAGTGGGGCGAGAGCCACGGCAGCGAAGGTGCGCCGCCGTTTCGCAAGGCCTACAAAGAACTCGGCGTGCACATCGCGGCGCTGCGCAAGACCAAGCCTGGCATTGTGGTGAGCGCCTTCACGGCGACGGCGACGCCCGCCGCGCGTGAAGAGATTGCGGCCTCGCTGGGCCTGCGTAATGCCGCCGTATTTGTAGGCGATTTCGACCGACCGAACCTGAGCTATCGCGTCAACGACCGCGAAGACATCGACCAGCAATTAATTGACTTCGTCCGTACTGCGTACAGGTCACCGTCTCGCCCACATTGCGGGATCATCTACGCGATAACTCGGGCCGAAACCGAACGCATCGCGCACATGTTGCAGGACCGCAAGGGCGAACACGGCCTGCGCGCGGCCCCGTATCACGCGGGGATGACCGCCGACGAACGCGACTCGGTGCAGGACTGCTTCATGGCGGGGCTGCTCGACGTGATCGTGGCGACGATCGCCTTCGGCATGGGCATCGACAAGCCGGACGTGCGTTTCGTGCTGCACGCAGGCATGCCTTCATCGCTGGAGGTCTACCACCAGGAGGTGGGCCGCGCCGGCCGCGACGGAAAGCCCGCCGAGTGCGTGCTGTTTTACGGCGCGGAAGACGCCTGCACCTGGGACGACATACTCACGAACGGCTCCGGTCTCGAGAACGACGATCCGCGTTCCGAACGGCTCTGGTCCATGGACCAATTCTGCTGGCTGGCCTCAGAGCCGAAGGACGACTCACTGGTCACCACCGAAGGATGCCGCCGCGAATACCTGCTGGAATATTTTGGCCAGGAGCATCGCGGCCGTTGCGGAAATTGTGACGTTTGCATGGCAGTTTTGTAGGGTGGGTCTCGACCCGCCGGATTTATTCAAGGAGGATGAACGTGGCTAAATACCGCAGGAAAACAGACGCATTGGAAGCCGTGCAGTGGTTCCCGCCGGGCGACGCACGGCACGTACCCAACCCGCTGGTGCGCGTGCCCGACTCGGCCGATCCTGATTCCGCGTTCGTGGCGAACGCCCGCGGCCAGATCATCGCGGTCCGCAGTGGCGATTGGATCGTGGAGGAATGGGGCACGCCCGGCCGTGCCACCGCCGTCGACGCCCGAACCTTCGCCCACGCGTGGGAGCCGGTGCCGTCATGAAGAAGTGGTGGGGCATCAGGCATCTGCGCTGGGCTTTTCTTTCACACCAGGTGTGGGAGCACGCCCACCGCTGTTACTTGTATGGCCTTGGCCTGGGGATTCCGCATGAGGCCGACTTGCGCTACCTGGACGAAATCTGGAAGGGCCGGGCATGACCACGACAATCAGACGCAAGACCGCTCCCGAAGAACTCTCCTGGGACAAGCCGCGCGAATACATGCTTCGCCGTGCCGCAGTGGCGGTTGAATCCGTGGCCGATCGCGTGCACGCTGAGGCCTCCGAAGTCACGGAGGACCTCAAGGTCTTGCGGGGACAAATTGACCTGCTGCTGGAGCAAGTGAATGCCTGAAGGATCGACGGACGATGCCCAGAGAACCTGAAAAAGTAGAGCTCCACCAGGCGTGGTCATGGGACTGCCCGGAGTGCGGCCGCGAGAATTTCGAACGCGCGGTCACTTGCGAATTAAGCGACGAAGACAAGCAGCACATGAAGGAGGATCACGGCATTCCTGATCCCATGACTGGCGACTGGGTGTCGGCACCGCTGGATGTTACCTGTAAACATTGCGGCAAGGACTTCGAGACTGAGGAACCGGATGACGACGAAGACGACTGATCCCACGTCGTTCGAGTTCGAACGCATCCAATTCACCGCATCGCGTGACGGCGACGCGGTCATGGGTTCCGCGCGCTTCCCGTACGCTGGTGCCGGCGGACGCACCGAGATTGCCATCAAGTACCACCGTTCCCCTGCTGTTGCCTGTTGCCCGTTGCCTGTTGCCTCTTCAACTGATCCCGCCGTCCGCCGCCGCGCGGAAGCCGTCGAACATTTCGCCAGGCTGCGCAAGGAGCACCCCGACGCCTCCGATCGCAAGCTGCATATCCAAGTTGCCGAGCTGCTCGACTGCTCGCTGAACAGCGTGCGCGGGTGGGTCAAGAGTTACGAGCTCGACGGCGCGGACGGCCTGGCGGATCGCTACACGGCCCGGCCTCGATCGACCGTCCACCTCGATCCCGCCGTCGCCCGCGACGCGGTCATCATCTGTGCCTGGTGGGCGTTTCGCATCGGCGGAATGGACACAATCGACGGAGCCTTAATCAACCAGGCGGCGGGCATGTTGACCCGCACGGTGCCTGGTCTGATCCGCGCCCACCGCGCGGCCAGCAACCTGATTCTCCTGGACGTGATCGCCGCCATTGACTGTTATTTCGCCTGGCCGTGTGACCGCTCTCGATACCCGTTCAAACCCTTTTCGCGGTGGGTTCAACATGACTTCGAAAGGTGGCTCCTCTGCGCCGCCCGCAAGGACGCCGACGCTGGGAAGCAGTACACGAACGACACCCCGCCCGGCTCCCTGCCCGTCGCTCCCGCGGGTTCCAAAGTGGTCAGCCTCCAGACCACCGAGACGGTCATCCCGCCCACTGCTCCCGACCCGCGCACCCGCTCCCGCGAGGCCCGCTGGTCCCAGCGCCGCCGCGCGGCAGTCAACCATGTTCCCGACACCGGGAAAATGGTCGGCGTGCCGACCACCCTCTCCGAATGGCTCAAGACCCTCGACGACGCGAAGTGCCGGATGATCCTCTCGGCAGTCAAGACCGGTGCCGGCGGTGGGTCAATGGACCAGGTGTCGGCGACTCTCCCCCTCTGGTTCGAGTCGGTTCCACAGGCCGCTCGCAACAACATCGAATTCAAGCTCGCCGCCTGGCATAAGGATCACCCCAGCGCCACGCCTCCGCAGCTCGCCAGGTGGAAAGCGAACCTGCTCGTTTCGGCGATTCGCATGGATTGGAAATACGGCGCGGCTCCCCTCGGGCATGTGACCGACTCGATCGCCCGGAAGGCGACGGTGCCCCAATGACCAGCCAGAACATTTCACAGGCAGGCAATCAGGCCGGTTCAGTCACGCTGCACGACGTGGCGGGCCGCATTTCGTTTCGTTTGCCCTTCGTCATTTCGTTTGCTCTTCGTTTGCTCGGGTTCTGGCTTTTTCCTCAAAGGCCTATTTTTGCAGCACTTTCCGCAAATCCCGCCCTCACCGAAAAGCCAGAACCTCGGTGCGCAACCCCCCGATTTCGTTCTGGATTGTCCAGAACCAGAAAACCGCCATTTCGCTCATAACTCGTGAATTTACAAGCACTTACGAGCAAACGAAGTTTAGACAAAACCTAGGTGTGTTTTAGACAGTGGTGAGTCAGTCATGGCTGATGCCTCACGCGGGCCGGAGAGGCCGTAACGCAGGCGCGAAACTTCGAACAGGGACTTAATGGCTTCCCAGTAGGGACCGTCGCCGCGCATGCGTTGACCGAAGGCGCTGCGGTTAAGCTGCCCGCCGTGGGTGTCGCGCTGACGATTAAGAATTTTGTTGGCGCGGAGCGGCATGACTTCGGCGAGTCGCTTGACGAAGACTTCGCGTACGTTGCCGGGCAGGCGCAGCGCGGTGAAGCAGGCGGACGTAGCGCCGGCCTCCGCTGCGTGCTGAAGGATCCACGGGATGTCGCGATCGTTTAAGCCCGGGATGATCGGCGCGACCATGACGCCGGTGGGCACTCCGGCTGCGGTCAGTCGGCGAATGGTTTCGATGCGGCGCAGCGGATGGGGGGCCTGCGGTTCAATCAGCGCGCACGATTCGGCATCGGCAAAGGGGATGCTGATCCAGACGCGCGCGCGTGCGACGGTGTTTAGCTTCGCGAGCAGATCGGCATCGCGCGCAACGAGACAACCTTTGGTCACAATGGAGGCGGGATTGCGGAATTCCAAGCATATTTCCAGGCATTCCCGCGTGATGCCGTAGGACGCTTCGAGCGGTTGGTAGCAATCAGTTACGCCGGAGAAGTTGACGGATTCGC
>CAZKIN010000004.1:35842-42083 GCA_964552515.1 uncultured Phycisphaeraceae bacterium | reverse complement strand
AACATACCGACGGCCGCCACAGTCGCCTGCAGCACGTCCATCGGATGGGCGCGCTCCGGCATACATTTCATCATGTCGGTGATGCGATACTTCATCCGCCGATAGCGCGGCAGCTCCGCCAGGAAACCGTCGTACTCTGACTGGCTGGGCAACTTGCCAAAGAGTAGCAGGTAGGCCGTCTCCTCGAAGGTGCTGTACTTGGCCAGCTCCTCGACGCTCATGCCGCGGTACTCCAAACGACCCGCAGTACCGTCCACGAAACTCACTGACGATTCCGCTATGGGAACGCCTTCCAAACCGGGTACCAATTCGTATGGCATGGGTGTACGTCCTTGCGTTGATGTTCGATCGTCACCGACTCGAGTGCCTGGTTGTTGCGCCGTGGAAGTTGCCATGTGTGCCTGACCTTTCGAGCTGCCCCAAGTTAGGGCAACTGCAAAACCCATCGACCCCTGTCAGATTATCGGTAGGCAGGCCGTCCGTCTAGTGGTGCGAATGCAAAATTGGAGGGCGATAAAGTATGGAAAAGCCGAAGGTTAAGGCTCTCCGGTCGCTTGTGCGGATGCACCCACGGCCACCGGTACCGGCATCGAGCGGCCCTGCGACGCCGGTTTGGCGATCAGCCAGCCATGAAACTGCAGTACCAGTCCAAACATGACCGGAATAACCAGCAAGGTGAACAAAGTGGACAGCAGCAGCCCGCCGACCATCACGCTGCCCAGCCCCCGATAGAGTTCACTACCCGCCCCCGGCATCACCACCAGCGGCAGCATGCCGATGACCGAAGTCAAAGCGGTCATGAAAATCGGGCGGGTGCGCGTCTGCACCGCCATTTCCACCGCCGCGTCCGGGCCCAACCCGTCACGGTTCATGTAAATCAGCGCCTGGTGAATGATCAGAATGGCGTTGTTCACCACGATGCCGATCAGGATGATGAAGCCGAGCATGGTCAGCACGTCGAGTTGCTGAATCGGCATCGTCACGTCGTACAAGCTGGCCTTGTGAACCACCCACAAGCCGAGAATCCCTCCGAGCACCGCGGGCGGCACCGAAAACATGATGACGAACGGATAGACAAACGATTCGAACAAAGCAGCCATCAGCAGGTACGTCACCAGCAGGGCCAGCAAGGCCCGGGACTGAAACACCATCAGCCCCAATGCCGGATTCACCATGAGGAACGCCACAGCAACAACCAGGCCCAATGCCAGACCGATGCGCACGGCACGCCGCAGCCCCAGGAACATGAGCGACATCACAAAGATGATGGCCAGAATGATGGCGACCAGGATCATCGACATGCCGATCCCGAGACCGAGGATGCGCGGCTTGGTCACGACGCCACGAAAATCGCCGACCAGCGCGCGCATCGTTTCCGTCAGCTTGTCCGCTGTTCCCGCCAGCCCGGTAATGACATGCGGCGGAATTGCCCCGGAAGCGCGGAGCGGGGCGATGATCTCCTCGTCTATCTGCCGCATGGTCTCCTGCAGCGCGACGCCAGTCTTGGGCTTCACCGCAAGGGTGACCGAGTCCATTTCCTCGATGTGGTTGATCTGTTGCGGCGCGGTGGTGCGCTTGATCGTCACCGCCGACGCGAGCGGAACCACCTTGCCCGTCGGCGTGTAAATCGGCATTTCCGCGACCTGTTCTGTCGAGGATTCGCGCGCGCCGGTGACGGTCAGGGCCATGTCGATGCGGTCGCCGCGATCGTTGTATTCTCCGATGAACGCCCCTTCAACGGCGGCTTCCAATATGAAACCCAGGTCCGCCACATTCAGCCCCAAATCAGCGGCCTTCTCGCGATCGGGAATGATCTGCACCTCGGGGCGACCCTGTGCGAAATTCGCCGGGTCCGGCTGCGGATAATCGAACCCCTTCTGCATGACCGTGCCCTGGATCGCTGCCGCCGCCGCGACCACGGCATCGTGATCGTCGCTGCGAATCTCCACATCCACCGAGTTGCCGCTGGACATGGCTCCGCTGTTGAACAGCGAGGTCTGGGTGAAAAATGTGAACACCCCCGGAAGCCGCTGACCGATATTGGTCATCACCTGTTCCAGCGGCTTGACATTCAGCGGGTCCTTCGATGTGCAACCCATGAAGGCCATCGAGTTGAACCCGACGTAAAAAAAGTTCTCAATCGGCGGCGGGACAATGGTCTTCACATCCTTGCCGTCGGTCCCGAGCGCAATGTCCACCTTCGGAAGCAGCGCCGCCTCCGGTGAACCCAGTTCAGCTTTCCATGCCGGACGGGCACCGTCGTGCGGATTGGCGGGATCGCCGTCCTCAATAGTGGTGGCCATGCGCCGGTATTCGTCCATCGAATAGCCCGGCGGCGAGAAAATAAAACCGAACACCAGGTTCTTGTTGCCGCTGGGCAGATACTCCGCGGAAGGAACCAGCCATAAGCTGCCGCCGATCGCCAAGCCCGTCAGTCCCACCACGGTGGCGACACGCAGCGCAAAGCGCCGGTTCACGGCCGCCACCACGCGGCTGGCCCAATCGGCGAACGCCCAGGGCTTGTCCGCGTCGATGCCCGTGGCTTTGGATGCGGAGAAAAATCGCGAGGCGAGCGGCGGAATCACCACTATCGACACCACGAGTGACAGCACAGCGGCAGCCACGCTGGCGATGGCAATATCCCGGAAGAGTTGCCCCGCTTCTTCCTGCATGAAAATAACCGGCAGATACACCACCGACGTGGTCAACGTGCTGGCAAAGACCGCGCCCCACACTTCCTGCGCGCCTTCCATCGCCGCCTGCAACTTGTTCTTGCCCATCGCGCGGTGGCGATAAATATTCTCCAGCACGACGATGGCGTTATCCACCGAATTCCCGACGGCGAACGCCATGCCCGCCAGCATGATGACATTCAGCGACCGACCCATCAGCGTAATGATCAGAAACGCGCCGATGACTGACAGCGGAATCGTCACCGCGATGATGCCGGTCGCGCTGAAGCTGCGCAGGAAAAGCCAGAGCACGATGACCGCCAGCAGTCCGCCTTCGAAAATGTTGTCCACCACCAGGTCAACCGCGCCCCAGATGTAGGCCGTTTCGTCGTAGACCTGCGTCAGTTCCAGGTCCAACCCGCGCGGGGCCAGGATATCGCGGTTCACCGCCGCAATGCGTTCCTTCAGATTCTCGATCGCGGTGATGACATTCGCACCGGTCTCGCGTCGCGCGGGCAAGGCAATCACAAATCTTCCTTTGCTGCGCACGAAGCCCGATTGCTTCTTGAACCCGTCAATGACCTTCGCGACGTCCTTCACCTGCACCGGCCCGCCGGTTTGGTACGCGACCACCGTGTCTTCAATCTCCCGCAGCGCGGTGAACTCCCCCACTGTCCGGTAGGTGTAGTCGCGTTTGCCCAGCGCAATGTTGCCCGCGGAAATGTTGTCGTTCTGTCGGCGAACCGCCTGCTCAACCTGCCGAAAGGTGATGCCGCGGGCGGCCAGTTTGTAGGGGTCAATTTCGATCTGGATTTCCCGGTCCAGGCCGCCATACACATTGACTTCGCTGATGCCTTCAGCGCGTTCCAGAATCGGCTTAACCTGGTCTTCGACAAAGGTCTTGAGCGGCGCGATGTCTTTGTCTTCGCCGCCCGAGAGGATCATCCACGCGATGACGTTGCTCATTTCGTCGTCGGTGGCGGACATCACCGGCTCGTCCACTTCGTCCGGATAGTCCGTCACCTGGCGCAGTTTGTCCGACACATCGCGATAGGCAATGTCCTTGTTGACGCCGACGGGGAACTCCAGCTTCACCGTTCCCTCACCCTCGTTCGAGGTGGAGGTCATTTTCTTCAGATTGGTGACGCTCTTGAGCTTGTCTTCCTGCCGATCGATGATTTCGCTTTCGATTTCCTGCGGACTCGCACCCCGCCACGTGGTCTTCACCGTAATGACCGGCTTGTCCACGTCCGGCGTAAGCTGAATGGGCAGCGTGGCGATGCTCATCAAGCCGAAGAGCACCATGAGGATCACCATCACGGCAATCTTGACCGGATTTTCAATCGCGAAGCGGATGATGCCCATTACGAGCCCCCACCGGCCGCCACCCCGGCGGTTTTCTGTTCAGCAGGCGCGGGAGGAGTGCCCGCAGGCGGAGCGGCCACAGCGACCGGTGTGCCTTGTTCATCCACAATTTCAATCGGCGTGGGGAAGGGCATGATGCGTTCGTTGCCCCGCGTGACCACCTTGGTGCCCGGCGGGATGTTGCCCGAGGTCAGCGCCACCCGGTCATCCATGCCGCCCCCGACGGTAACGCTCATCAATATGGCGGCCGGTTTACCTTCCGGACCAGTGATCACCATGGCCACCTGGTCGCTGCCTTTGCCTACGACAATGGCGTCCTTCGGCACCGTAACCTGTTGGGTGCGCGAGCCCGCCGGAAACGCCACGCGCGCAAACATGCCGGCCGCGAGTTCGCCCTGCGGATTGGGTACTTCGATTTCGACGGGAAAGGTTCGTGCCGTGGTGTCCGCCAGCGGAACAACATGCCGAATGCGTCCTTCGAACGCCCGTGCCAGCGCGTCGATTCTCACTCGGACACCTTCGCCCACCTTGGCAAACGGAAAGGCGGACTCCGGCACGTTCACACTAACCAACACCGGATCAAGTTCCGCAATCACCATGGATGCGCCGCCGCTGTTTGAACTGCTGGGCATCATGCCGGACATTTCCGATTCCTTGGAGCCGACCTCTACGGACCGGCGGACGACGTGCCCATCGAACGGGGCACGGACCACGTGTTTGTCCAGTTGGATTTCCCATGCGTGAATCAGCGCTTCCTGTTCGGCGACTTCAAAGGCGGCTTGCGCGACTTCTTCCTTGCGGGGGCCACTGACCCCGCGCTCGTACATGGCTGCGGCGGCAGCATGGCGCGCCTCGGTCGAGGCGAGGCTCGCCCGGGTGTCGTAAACTTCTTTGCTGTGCGATTCGCTTCCTTCGTACAGCTTGGCTATCCGCTCCGACTCGAGCTTCCACCGTTCGACTTCCGCCGCAGTCTCATCCAGCTTGGCCTTCAGTTCGGCAATGTCTTCTTTTCGCGTGCCGGCGAGTAATTCCTCATGTCGCGCCCGCAGCATGCCCAGCCGCGCCTTGGCCTGATCGATTTGCGCATGCATCCCCCGGTCGTCGATGCGGTAAAGCAATTGGCCGGCCGAAACCCGATCCCCCTCGCGCACCGGAACTTCCACGATCACCCCGGACACCTCGGAGCGCACCAAACTCATGCGCGCCGGACCGACCGTACCCACCAGCATCATGGTCGGGCTGACGTCAGCCAACTTCGCCTCCGCCACCACCACGCGCGTGGCGGGCATATGCTGCGCCAGCGCCGAAGTAATTCCCGGCGCGCTGATGATGGTCACGGCGACAATTGTGCTGAATGAAATACGTCGCATGTTCAAATCCGAGGTTGATGTCGACCGTCAGGCAGGTCCGGAGACGCCCGGCCGCGGAATTAGTTTCAACGCGCATATTATAGCGACGTCGCAATTAATCGCACTTGTGATAATTTGTAAATTGCCCGTGAACCGTCGAGGCTTCGGCACCCAGCGTTTAGCCAATCTGCCGCGGCAGTCCGAGCCATTTTCGGACTACGGTAATCTGTCCGACATGCATGCACTCGTGGCCGGCGATGGAACCCGGCAGGTCGGCCACAATCTTGGCCATGTCCTGAAAGTTCGCAGGCGTTTCCGCGGCCAGTTGCGGCGCGGTCAGACTTCGAAACCACTTGGTCAGTGCGAGACGTCGTTCATCCAGGTGCCGGCGCACCGTGCCCAGGTCGGGATAATCCGCCGGGTTGGATGTGGGCGTCGTCTTCCATGCGAATTTCTCTATGAACGCCGGGGAGAGTGTGGACGGTTGCCCGGACAGACCGGTCAGGAACAGGTCGTCCACCCAGGCAATGTGGCCAATGTTCCAGAGCATGTGGTTGGCGCCGGGAAACGGCTGATGACAGGCCTTGTCCGCGGGGAAACCCTCCAGCATGGTGTGCAACGTCTGCCGGGAGAAATCCAGCGCCGCCAAACCTACCGATAGCGCATCCGGTATACTCATGGGCGATGTCCTTTCCTGTTGGTCCTCAATCGCGACAATCCTAACATAAGCACAACATCGGTCAAGCGTTGAAAATTCCCGCTTTTCGCCGCCCGGCCTTGCAACTTTACAACGCGCTCACCACTTGACGGCATGGTCGCATGGGAATCAAAGTGCGCAGAGGTCCGGGCGTCAAT
>CAZKIN010000004.1:30423-35742 GCA_964552515.1 uncultured Phycisphaeraceae bacterium | reverse complement strand
CTGATCGTACACGGCGGTGACCACATCATGTCAGCGTTTGGTGAAGACGCGGCGCGCACCAAACTGCAATGGGACTTGTACCAGCGGATCTTCAAGGACGAGTGCCCCCTGCCGGTGGAGAGCTGCATTGGCAATCATGATATCTGGGGCTGGGACAAAACAAAGAGCGGCACGACCGGCAGCGAACCGAACTTTGGAAAAAAGTGGGCCATGAATGTCCTGGGACTGTCATCGGCTTACCGCACTTTCGATCGTGCGGGCTGGCGCTTCATCATCCTCGACAGCGTGCAGCCGGACGGCGCGCTCTTCCGGGGAGAACTCGACCCGCCGCAATACGACTGGCTGAAGGAGCAGCTTTCACGCACACCGCGCGAAACACCTGTCATTATCGTGTCACACATCCCCATTTTTTCGACCACTCCCTTCATGGCCATGCGCGGCGCGGAGGCGGACGGCAGGGATTGGAAGATCCCCGCGCTGGCGATGCACATTGATGCGCGAAGAATCATGGCGCTGTTCGATGAACATCCCGGCGTCCGGCTCTGTCTCTCCGGACACACTCACCTGCTCGATCGCGTCGAGTACAATGGCGCCACCTACATCTGCGACGGCACGATCTGCGGCGCGAAGTGGCGCGGTCCCAGTCAGCGCACGCGCGAAGGGTATGGGATGATCGACCTCTTCGCCGACGGTTCCTTCGCCCATCAGTACCATACCTATGGCTGGGAAGCGCGGCTTTAGGGCGTGCGCTGCGCCGTGGCGGCGCTGGGGCGGTTGCCAGGCGGTGTTTGGTGGCGCCGGGGGTGGCGGCATTTTTCGAGACCGGCGGTTGACACTTTCAGGATCGATTGCGAACCGCGCAAGCCCTTAAGAAACTGCTGCTTCAAATCAATCGCGAAAAATGCGTGTTTTTACCCACTTTCGCGCCGGATAGTGGGTAGGTGTGTGGTTGAGGGCGCAAGGAGTGCCGAGAAAGTGGCACGCGAAGCGCCACGGAGAATTGTTGGCGCATTGCTTTTTTATTTTGCGCCATCCGGCTCCCACGTTACAATTTCGCCGCGGATTTCACAGCAGTGGAAGCCAAGTTTCTACAGGAGGGTTTATGAGTCATCGTTCAGTTCGTCCGGGCGTATTTTCACCATGCGCGCGCGGGATCGCCGCTGGTCTTTGGATTCTGGTTGCCGGTCTTGCGGCGCAAGGTGACTATGCCTGGGGCATGATGATGACGCCGCAGGCCGCAACCGGATTTGCCGATGGGGGTGAAGATCCAACGGCACTGGCCGGGCCGGACGGACTGTGCAATATCTTCGATCCGTGCTCCGATTCCGATTGCGACCGCTGCTTCCTGGGTTGCTATGGAAACCCGGTCTGCGCGACCCAATGCGGCGCCAACCCGACTTGCAATATCCTTTGCGGCGGCAGTCCGTGCAACGGCGGGTGCGCGGATTTTTGCAGCCCGATCCTGTGTCCGGGAAATTCCACTTGCAGTCCGGCGTGCGGAGCGAATCCGGGATGCAATCTGCTGTGCGGCGGCAACCCCTGCAATTTTGGATGCGCGGACTCCTGCAACGCCTTTATCTGTCCCGGCAACGCGACCTGTTCACCCTTCTGCGGCGCGAACCCCGGCTGCAATCTCCTGTGCGGCGGGAATCCGTGCAATTCCGGCTGCCCCGATACATGCAACGTGATTATCTGTCCTCAGAACACCTGCAGTCCATCCTGCACGAATCCCGCGTGCAACATCCTGTGCGGCGGCGACATCTGCAATCCCGGCTGCCCAAGTTCGTGCGATGGATTTCTCTGCGCGCACAACGCGGCATGCAGTCCGGGCTGCGGCGCCAACCCGTGCAGTGACACATGTGCGGCAGTGGACGCCTTTCACGGGTTTGATCACTTCTGCAGTTCCCAGCTTTGTTCGACCAATGACCGCTGCAACCTGGTTTGCGGGGGCGATCCCTGCGCGCCGGGTTGCACAGATTCGTGCAACCCTGGGCTCTGCCTGCACAATGCATCCTGCGCTCCCGCATGCGGCGCGGACCCATGCAGTGACTCTTGTGCGGCCGTAGATGTGTTTCACGGGTTCGATCATTTTTGCAATCCGTTTCTGTGCGGGGAGAACGACCAGTGCAACCTGGTATGCGGCGGCGACCCGTGCAGCAGCCCGCTATGCGACGACTATTGCGATCCCATCATTTGCTCGGTCAACGCGCAATGCAATGAATTTTGCGGCGGCGACCGTTGCGGGGACCTGTGCCTGGCGGCAACGCTGGATTTCGAAGAGTTCTGCGATCCGGGAACGTGTCCCGAAAACGCCACTTGCAATCTGATTTGCGGAGGCAACGCATGCAACAGCCCGATTTGCGCTGACTTCTGTGATCCCTTCTTATGCCTACAGAATTCGACATGCGATTTCTTCTGCGGAGGCGAACCGTGCAGCGATGCGTGCGCCGCGATCGATTTCCTGTACGGGTACGAGTATTTCTGCGATGAATTTCTATGTCCCGACAACGTGACCTGCAATCTCGTTTGCGGCGGGGACATTTGTGCCTTCGGTTGCCCGGCGGAATGTTCGCTGCTCTGCGACGATCAGTACGCGTGCAAGGAGTATTGCGGCGGCGACCCGTGCAGCGTGGCGTGCGCGGCCCTCGACGCACTCTATGGCTTTGAGTATTTCTGTGATCCCTTCCTTTGTCCAGACAACGCGAACTGCAACCTGGTCTGCGGCGGTGATGCGTGCAATTCGGGATGCCCCGATGCATGCACGATCGGCGGCGGATGCGTCGGTCCGCCGCAGTGCAGTCCCAGTTGCGGTGCCGATCCTTGCAGCGCCCACTGCGCGGCGGTGGATGTCTTTGGCGGCTTCCAGTATTTCTGCGATCCCATCCTTTGTCCGGAGAACGCAAGCTGCAATTTGTTCTGTGGCGGCGATGCGTGCAATCCGGGATGCCCCGATGAGTGTACCGTGGGCGGAGGATGCGTCGGTCCGCCACAGTGCAGTCCCAATTGCGGAGCCGATCCTTGCAGCGCCCACTGCGGGGCGGTGGATGCGTTCGGCGGGTTCGACTATTTCTGCAACCCCAGCCTCTGCCCGGAAAATGATCGTTGCAATATTCTCTGCGGCGGTGACCCCTGCGAATTGGGATGTCCCGACGCCTGTACCCTGCTGTGCGCGCAAAACTTGAATTGCGAGCCGATCTGCGGAGGGAATCCCAATAATTTTGGGTGTCCGCCCGTAAGTTGTGATGTTAATCCCTGCCAGACCGCATGCGGCGCACTGGTCTGTCAGACATCCTGCGCTGAGTACAATTACTGCGCTTGCGCCGTATTGAATGGAATTAACACCACTTGCCTAGAGGGTTGCGGAAACCCCTGTGCTCCCGGATGTCCGAATGCCGGTAGCTGCGACTGCAATCCATGCGGGGCGACATGCCACCCGGAATGCAACGAACAATGTCCGCAATACAACTTGTGTACCTGCCTGGGTACCGATCCGTGCGAATGTGATCCCTGCGGACCGGGATGTCCCGCGCCGAGATGTATTGAATCGTCGCGCCCGGCGAACCTTTCGGTGGACGCGCGAGCACCGTCCAATCTGGCAGGCGATGTTCTGTTTGGCTGGGATCGTTTGTTTGTCCGCTTTGGCGGCGACGCAACCGGGGTAACCGCCTCCCAATTCGCTACGGCGGTGACGGGCGGCACGTTGCCCTTCGTCTTGACGGCATTCGTCCTTACGGCCACTCCAACGGGCACTGATGTCGATCTTGGGCTGACCAGCCAAATTCCTGTTCGCCATTGGACGACCATCGAGCACATGCCCACACACAGTTCCACCTGCCTTGGTTTCCTGCCGGGCGATGTGAACGGCAATCGAACCGCCAATGCAGTTGATGGGTTCGCACTCCGCGCGATGCTGAGCAATCTGCATGCGACCACGCCCGCAATGCATCAGGCGGACATCAACCACAGCGGCGAAGCGACGGCGGAAGATCTCGTGATGTGGCTTAACGTGATGAACGGTGCCGGCGCATTGGATCCGTGGATGGGCGCGACGCTGCCCGCATCGTGCGCAGCGGTTTCGCCAGCGCCGCGGCCGGTGAGTGATGTGCCAGTCAGTGGCACCCGTTAGTATTCGTCGAACGTGAGGGTGCCGGCGGCGTTGGAGTCGTCGGAGTTTACCATGATGCGTCCCGTAACCGGGTTGTAGAGCCAACCTTCATCGCCAGTGGTTACCAGCGGGGGTGAGTTGGAGGCATCAATGGCGACCTGTGTGTCGCCCTTGTTGTTGCCGACCGGCGCAGGTGGTATGCGCCACAGGTATGGTCCGAAGGGATGGGCCGCGTCCCACACGTCGGCGACTTCGCCGGTGGCGCTGGAGTGCCTGGTCAGCTGGTTGATCATGGCACCGGCGGAGTTAGCCCCGTTACCCTTGCCATCGGGCTGCAAACCGGGAAACGTACCGCCATGTTCAGCGGCGTACATGTCGATTGCCGTGCGCAGCGCGGTAAGAGATTCGACCAGCGCCGCTTCGTGGGTGCCCTTGGACGCCGATGAAAGTCGGGGCACGGCGATGGCGGCAATGACGGCAATGATCACGACCACGACGACAAGCTCGACGAGGCTGAACGCATGGCGCGAAGCGCGGGATCGTACAAAACTCCCTAAGTCAGTCATGTCCTGAAACTCTCACCATCAACCGCCACAATCCGCACTGCAATCGCCTATATGGTTTTTCGGTGAAATAGCAGTCGGTATATCGATGCGCACGTACTGCTGGCGCGAATGGACAAACCCCGGAACTTACCCGCAAGCAGGCGGCTCGCCTTCGGTCCAATAAATCAAGTCGTGCGCCGAATTTGCCGAAAGTGAATACAAATTGCATCGTGTCCAAGTGATCGGGACATTGGCCGCTGACCGGAAACGAAAAATCGGGTTGCACATGAGTGGTCGATTTGCAGTCATCGCGGTGTGCTGGTTGCATGTGGCCGTTCCGGTCGCGCAGGCTTCATTTCACTTCATGCAAATCGAACAGGTGGTGGCGGGAGTAAACGGCGATTACTCTGCGCAGGCGATACAACTGCGCATGCGATCGGCCGGGCAGGAGCAGGTACAACTGACCCGGCTGGTGGCGTGGGATGCGAACGGTGAAAACCCGGTAGTCCTCCTGGACTTCGGTCACGCGGCGACGGTCTCACAGACCGGCGCGCGGGTGCTGGCCGCGACCGAGTCGTTTGTGCATTACACGCAACCGCAGGCAGTTCCCGATTTCATACTTTCCGAACCGCTGCCTCCGTCTTATGTCACGGCCGGTTCGTTGACGTT
>CAZKIN010000004.1:6890-30323 GCA_964552515.1 uncultured Phycisphaeraceae bacterium | reverse complement strand
TCATACTTTCCGAACCGCTGCCTCCGTCTTATGTCACGGCCGGTTCGTTGACGTTTGAGACGGATGTGGGAGATTTTGTGGTGTGGCGGTTGTCGTGGGGCGGCAATGGTTATCGCGGAACGACGCGCGGCGGTCAAACCAATGATGATGACGGGGATTTCGGTCCACCGTTTGCGGAGTCGCTGCCCGGTGACGGATTAACGGCACTGCAAACCCAATTGCCCGCTGAGGCGACGGGAACGGGAAGCGCGGCCGATTTCATGATAAGCGAGTCTTCCGCGCTTCTTATTAACAATGAAGGACTTGCGTTCGTTCTGTCGGTGTTTGCGTGTACCGACGAAGTAGCCGGCGATGATGCGGATGGAGATGGAATCGGGGCCACATGTGATCGATGTCCCGCCGATCCGGCGAAAGCGCACGCGGGCCGGTGCGGGTGCGGAATGGCAGACATGGACAGTGACGCGGATGGACTGGCCGATTGTGCCGCGCTTCCGTCACCGAGCTCAGATGATGCCGAGGATAACGAGCCAGATGGCGATTCCGCGGACGATGGATTCGATGGTGCAGATCCCATTGATCACGACGACGATCATGGCAGCGAAGCGGGAGAAAGTGAGGGATCGGGAGACGACGGACTACATAATCCCGATGAACCGGCCAGTGGGTCCATTGTCAGTGTGGAGTATGGCGCGTTTTGTGGAACAGTTTCCCTTTGGATGTGGGGCTTGATGGTGTTTACGCTTCTTGCCTCCGCGCAACGAAGACGCAGTGTGCGCGGAGAGTCAAGCCAGCTCCTCCGATGATGCGCGAGCGCTGATTCCGATATGCGGTATTGAGCAGGCGAACCCACCCCGGCCGCGCCGCAAGCTGCGGCAGATGAAAGCGCTGTGCCCCCGAGTGCGCATTGCAGGCGACGTACCAAGTCGACGGTGAATCACCATCTTTGGTGCGGATCAGCAAAGCCAGTGCGCGACGATCCATTTCGTGCCAGTTGTCGTGCGACATCTCCCCGCCATCGGGACGCAGCCAGGTGACATCCTTGTGGTTGGTTTCCGAATCCGGAATGCCCATGAAGAGTTGATCCGCGCACGGGCCGATGCGGCGGCGAAGATCGACGAGATGGCGGATAAACTCAGCGAGCCCGTGCCGTACGAATGGCTGCCCTGTCAGCGAATCGACCGTGCGACACGAATGGTGCTCCCAGTCGAGCCAACTGATCGGATTGTCCTGGGGGTAGGCGTTGTTATTGCCGCGTTGGGTGCGGTTGAGTTCATCACCGGCCAGAAGCATGGGCGTCCCACGTGAAAGCAGTAGTGTCGCGAGGAAGGATCGCTGCAATCGCTGCCGCATGGAGATGACATCTACTCGTTCGGTAGGTCCCTCGACCCCGCCATTAATGCTGAAATTCTGATCGGTGCCGTCACGGTTATTTTCCAAGTTGTCATCGTTGTGCTTGCGCTCGTATGAGACCAGATCGCACAGCGTAAACCCATCATGGCAGGTTACAAAGTTGACGCTGCACCATGCTTTGCGTCGAACCGGTGGGAAGTAGTCGCTGCTGCCCGCGATGCGCGTGGCGAACTGCCCGAGCAGGCCGGCTTCTCCGCGCCAGAAGCGGCGAATCGCATCACGATATCGGTCATTCCACTCGCCCCAGCCCGCCGGCCCGTGACCCAGCCGATAGCCGTCCGGTCCCACGTCCCACGGTTCGGCGATGAGTTTGATTTGTGACAGAATCGGGTCAGCACTGATCTGTTCGAACAGGGACATATCGCCGGGGGTGCCATCCCCGCGACGGGTCAGGGTGCTGGCGAGATCCAGCCGAAAGCCGTCCACGTGCATGACTTCGACCCAGTAGCGGAGACTGTCGAGGATCATCTGGCGGCATAGCGCGTTGGAGGCGTTCAACGCGTTTCCGCATCCGGTGTAGTTCTGATAGGCGCGCCGTTCATGCGGTTGCAGGTGATAATAGGAAGAATTGTCCAACCCGCGCCAGCAGAGTGTCGGGCCGGTGTGGTCGCCTTCAAAAGTGTGGTTGTAGACAACATCGAGGATGACCTCGATGCCGGCGCGGTGCAACATGCGGACCATTTCCTGAAATTCCGCCATGGCGTCTTGCGGATGGCGGGCAAAGCGCGTGTCGGGCGCAAAGAATCCGATGGTGTCATAGCCCCAAAAGTTGGTCAGTCGGTGTGCGACCAGGTGTTTGGCGCTGAGGCTGTGGTGCAGGGGCAATAGCTCCACGGCGGTGATTCCCAGTCGGAGCAAATGGTCGATGATCGGCGGGGATGCGAATCCAAGGTAGGTGCCGCGTAAATCCGGAGGCACCTCGGGATGTTGTACGCTCATGCCTTTCAGGTGGCACTCATAAATGACAGTTTCCGGCCAGGGGGTGCGCGGCGGATGGTCACCCTTCCAGTCAAATGAGGATTTCGCGACCACACAGCGCGGCACAAAGGGCGCGCTGTCCTGTGGATTGAAGGAGAGATCGGACTGCGGGTCGCCGGGGTCGTAACCATGGACGGCGTCGTGCCATTGAAAATCACCGGTGATCAGGCGGGCGTAGGGGTCGAGAAGCAATTTGCGGGGATTAAATCGCAGGCCGTCCTGCGGGGCATAAGGGCCGTGCGCGCGATAAGCGTAAAGCTGTCCCAGTCGGGCACCGCTCACAAAGGTTTGCCAAGTTCCGTTCGCGCCGCGTGTGAGACTGACGCGGTGGGTTTCGTGCAGTTCGCTTACCGAATCAAAAAGACACAGATCGATGGCGGTCGCGTGCTGCGAGGCGATGGAGAAATACACTCCCAAGGCATCGGCATGGGCACCGAGGGGCTGGTTGGAATCGTCGAGACTCATGGTAGGTATGTATCGGTTAGAGTTGCCTGGCGCCATCGGCGAGCGATGGATCATTCAGCGGAGAGTCCAAACATTTTTTGGGCTCAATCGGTCATCGGTTTGAATACCATTGGCAATCAATCGAATGAGTCTCGCTCTATGCCTGGTTCGCCGCTTGATGGTTGTCTTTCTGGTTCGTGGTCTCACCGCGGGTAAGAAATTCACGAACCGTCGGATGGTCGCATTCGGCCAGCAGTTTCCTGGGTGGACCGGATGCAATCATGGTTTTTTCAGTGGCGTCCAGAAACACGGAGTTGGTCCCGATGGCGAAAATGCTGGCAAGTTCGTGGGTGACGACCACGATGGTTGATCCGAGACTTTCGCTCAGCTCGCGGATAAGGTCATCGAGCAATCGTGAACTAATAGGGTCCAATCCGGCGGACGGCTCGTCAAAATAAAGAATCTCGGGATCAAGGGCGATCGCGCGGGCGAGGCCGGCACGCTTGCGCATACCGCCACTGATATCAGACGGGTACAAATCTTCGCAGCCGGCGAGCCCCACCAGGGCCAGCTTGAGCGCTGCGACCTCACGCATCTCGCGCGGCTTCAGCGTGGTGAATTGAGATAAGGGAACAGAAATATTTTCGGCGAGGGTCATGGAACTCCAGAGCGCGCCGGCCTGGTATAGAATTCCAAAGCGGCGGAGCATGGCCGTACGCTCTTCTTCGTCAGCCTGCCAGAAATTGCGACCGGAGTAGAGAACTTCGCCCTTGGCGGGACGGACCAGGCCGACCATGTTGCGCAGGAGCGTGCTTTTTCCGCATCCGCTGCCGCCCATGACGATGAATATATCGCCGCGGTTTACGTCGAACGTAAGGTCCTTTTGAATGACCCGATCGCCATAGGCCATCGTCAGGTCGCGGACTGAGATGTGCGGCGGCGCGGTCAAGTGAGCAACTCCACGATGTCAGTTCCAGTGCGGTGCATCAGATGTCCAGAATGTTGGTAAGGACGGCGAAGACGGCGTCAACAATGATGATCCAAATGATGGCGGTGACGACGGCGGAGGTTGTCGCCTCACCCACGTCGGCGGCGCTGCGGCCACAGCGCATTCCGCGCAGACAACCGGCCAACGCAATCAATACGCCGAAGACGACACCTTTCACCAGGCCGATCGAGATGTGTGTGAGCGTTACCGCGGCCTTGGTTTCCTCCCAATATTGCGTGGGAGTGAGGTCCAGCATACCCACGCAGACGACATAGCCGCCGAGGATGCCGACGATGTCCGCATACAAAACGAGCAGCGGCATCATGAAGGCCAACGCAATCATGCGCGGCGCGACCAGGAACTCCATGGGCGAAAGGCCCATGGTGCGAAGCGCGTCGATTTCCTCGTTCACGGTCATCGTGCCTAGTTGTGCGGCAAACGAGGCCCCGGTGCGACCCGCCATGATGATACCCCCCATGACCGCACCCATTTCGCGGGTCATGGCGATACCGACCAAGTCAGCGACAAAAATTTCCGCGCCAAATTTCTGAAGTTGGACCGCGCCGACGAATGCGAGGATGAGCCCGATCAGGAAGCTCATCAACGAGACGATGGGTAGGGCGCGCGGTCCGCAGTCGTGAATGGCGGTGATGATATCAACCGCGCGGAAGCGCGCCTTGCCGCGCGTGGCGGTGCCCAGGGCCGTGACGGCCTCGCCGAGAAAGGTAACGAAGTCGATCAGGCCGGACCATTGACGCAGCGAGGCTTCTCCGACGATGGCAAGAATCGAAGTGGGGGGCGCGGAAGTTGTCGAGGCGCGCGGCGGAACCGTTTCGGCGAGGGCAAGGAGTTTGCGAACGCCTTCGGGCAGCGGATCGAGTCGAACTTCCACTTTTCGTTTGGCGGCCTCCGCCTTGATTTGGCGCAGGAACACCAGCAGGCTGCCGTCCCATTTTCCGAGCGCCTGTACATCGAAAGTAAGGCTCTTTGCGCTGCCCCAGTTCTCCGCGGCGGCGGCTTTGTCCTCACCGAAGGGTAATCCACCCTCGATACGCCAATCGCCTTCCAGGCGAACAACGATTTGGTGACCTTCGGTGGTCAGGGAGAAACGTGCGGGCGCGGATGGAGACTCATCGGAAGTGGTTGTCTGCGCCAGCTCGGAAGACGGCATGATAAGTTCCTAGTGCCCGTCCGACATGGCGGAGGACTGGTGCGCCGTCGTGACGGGCGGAAGCCCATCGTGTGTTCCGGTTCGGCGGACATGCCCCTGATGGACGCCGCCGTTCCACCACTCAGAGAATGATTGCAGAACATAGTAGAAAATGGGTGTCAGGAGAATCCCGAAAAATGTAACGCCGAGCATTCCGCAAAAAACCGCGACACCCAGTGTGCGGCGCATTTCCGCGCCAGCCCCATGAGTCATCACCAGAGGCAGCACTCCGAGGATAAAGGCAAGCGAAGTCATGATGATGGGCCGCAGGCGCAACCGGGAGGCTTCCACCACCGCGTCAAATCTGGACATTCCCTGTTCGCGCTGTTGCTTGGCGAATTCGACGATGAGCACGGCGTTCTTACACGCCAGACCGGCAAGAACCACAAACCCGATCTGGGTAAAGAGGTTGTTATCCATACCCCAAAGCCATACTCCGAAAAGAGCGCTGAGAATGCTCATCGGAACGATGAGAATGATGGCCAGCGGCAGTGCCCAGCTTTCATATTCGGCGGCATGGGTCAGGAACACGAATAGCAGGCAAAGCGGAAAGATGAACAGCGCGGTGTTGCCGGCCAGGATTTGCATGAAGGTAAGCTCTGTCCATTCGGTGGACATGGACGCGGGCAATTCACGCTTGGCGAGTGCGTTCATGGTTGCGATTGCCTGTCCGGAACTTACGCCGGGAAGCATTGCGCCGTTGATCGCTGCCGCGGGGTACATGTTGTAGCGATTGATCAGCACCGGGCCGCTGGACTCGCGTATGTCGGCCAGCGTCCCCACGGGCGACATCCCTCCTGCGGCGTTGCGCACTTTAAGATTTCGCACATCATCCGGACGCATGCGAAACCGGGAATCGGCCTGCACATTCACCTGCCAGGTGCGGCCAAAACGGTTGAAGTCGTTGACATAGTAGCCACCCATGTAGACTTGGAGGGTGTTGAAAACATCGGTGAGTGGAACTCCCAGAGATTTGCACTTCACGCGATCCACATCGACATAGAGCTGCGGAATATTGGCGCGAAACACGGAGAACAAACCGACCAGACCCGGTTGCTGGTTGCCATGCGCGATCATGTTGTCCGTCTGCGCCTGGAGAGATTCCAGGCTGCTGTCCCCACGATCCTGGATCATGATTTTGAAACCACCCGCATTACCGAGCCCATCGACCGCCGGCGCGCCGAAAACCGCGATTTGGGCCTCCTGCACATCATGCAGAAACTTGTTGCGCAGATTGGCCGCAATGACATCGCCATAAAGCTCCGGGGCGCGGCGCTCATGAAACTCATCCAGGATAATGAACATCGAACCAAAGTTGGATCCGTTGGAATTGGTGAGGAAGGACTGGCCAGAGATGGCCACCGTGTGTTTCACACCGGAACTACTTCGCGCCAGCTCGCCAATGCGCAGCATCACATCGTGTGTGCGTTCCAAGGAGGCGGCATCGGGGAGTTGCACGTTTACCAGCAAGTAGCCTTTGTCCTGCTGTGGAATGAAGCCGGTGGGTATGGCCATGAGGCCGTAGTAGGTGGCGTAAAGCAATGCACCATAGACAAGTAAGCCAAGGACTGATGCTCGGACGCACAGACGAACAAGGTGTGAGTATACATCGGTACTCCAGTTGAACAGGCTGTTGAATCCTCTGAACAACCAACCGAACGCCCAGTCAAGGAAGCGCGTCAAGAAGTCTTTTTGGGCACCGTGCGGCTTAAGCATGATCGCCGCGAGCGCCGGACTGAGCGTCAGGGAGTTAAAGGCCGAGATCAGCGTGGCGGTGGCGATGGTCAGTGCGAACTGGCGATAGAACTGGCCGGTAATGCCGGGGATGAAGGCGGTTGGGATAAACACGGCACTCAAACCAAACGCGATGGCAATGACTGCGACCGTCACTTCCTCCATCGACTTGTAAGCGGCATCCCGAGGCGAGAGTCCTTTCTCTATCCAGCGCTCCACGTTTTCGACCACCACAATCGCATCATCCACGACCACGCCGATCGCCAGCACGAGTCCAAAGAGCGACAGGTTATTCAGACTGAAACCCAGCACGGACATGACCGCCAGGGTGCCAACCAGGGACACGGGCACGGCGATGAGCGGGATTACTGTCGACCGCCAGCTCTGCAGGAACAGCAAAACCACGATCGCCACCAGAATCACCGCATCGCGCAGGGTCTTGACCACTTCATGAATGGATTCGTCGATGAACGGCGTGGTATCGTAAACAATTCCATAATCGACACCTTCGGGAAAGCGGACTTTGAGTTCTTCCATCTTTGCGCGAACGGCGTTAGCGGTCGCGAGAGCGTTGGAACCGGGCAATTGAAAAATGCCGATACCGGCGGACGGCTTGCCATCCAGAGTCGTCAGCACATCCACATTGCGCGCACCCAACTCGATTCGCGCCACGTCGCGCAAGTAAGTCAGCTCGCGGTTTGCGCCCGTCTTGATCACGATGCTCCCGAACTGTTCCGCCTCGACCAGTCGCCCCAGCGTGGTCATGGTGTACTGAAAGTCCTGGCCGGCCGGAGCTGGCGGCTGACCAACCTGACCTGCGGCCACCTGCACGTTCTGCTCGCGCAGTGCGTTCACAACATCCAGTGTCGTCAAATTGCGCGAGGCCATCTGCAGTGGATCCAGCCAGACGCGCATGCTGTAATCCTGCTGGCCGAAGAGCATGGCGTCGCCAACGCCGTCGATGCGCGCGAGTTCATCGCGGACCTGGATCGTCGCATAGTTGCTCAGATAAAGCTGATCGTAACGACCATCCGGTGAATTGATGTTCACTACCAACAGAATATTGGCGGACTTTTTCTTCGTGGTGACGCCGGTTTGCTTCACAATATCGGGGAGCGACGGCTCGGCAATGGCAACGCGGTTTTGTACGAGTACCTGCGCGGTATCCAGATCCGTACCGAGCTTAAAGGTAATGCTCAAGACATATCGCCCGTCGTTCGTGCTTTGAGACGACATATAGAGCATGTTCTCCACGCCATTGATCTGCTGCTCGATCGGCGCGGCCACCGTGTCGGCAACCACCTTGGCGCTGGCGCCGGGATAGGCGCAGGACACTTCGATAGTGGGTGGTGTGATGTCCGGATACTGTGCGACGGGAAGCGTAAAGAGTGCCACCGCGCCGGCAATCGTAATGACAATGGAGAGAACGGAAGCGAAGATCGGTCGATCAATAAAGTATCGGGATATCACGCAGGGACTCGCTTACGGGTTCGGAGAATTCGCTGCGCCAATCGAGTCTGCTTCAGGGTCGGCGGGAGAATCAGCCGCAGGCGCAACACCCGCAAGCGCAACGTTTACAGGCATCGGAGTTTGAACCGGTTTGACCGTAACGCCCGGCCGCACGCGCTGTAGTCCGTTCACAATCACCCAATCGGTGGACGTGATTCCTGTGACCACGACACGAAGCCCGTCGCTCAAGGTCCCGATTTGCACGGGACGAAATTCAACGATGTTCTGCGCATTGACGGTAAGCAGGAAGCGCTGACCTTGATCAAACGCCAATGCCCGTTCGGTAACCGTCAATGCGTCATAGGGATGACTCGTTGGCACCTTGACGCGTACAAACAACCCCGGGAGCAGCGAATTGTTCACGTTCTCGAACTTCGCACGCACTTGAATGGTGCCGGTATCCGGATCGAGTCCCGGAGCACAGTAATCAATGTATCCCACATAGGGATAATCACTGTCGGTCATCAACGCGAGAAAAACCGGAGCCTGGACGGCGGGATCCTTGCCGCCTTCATGCCGACCGCGACTGCGCAGCATGAGAACGTCCCGCTCACTCGCATCGAAATAGGCGTAGATTTCCTGATCGTTCGTGATGACCGCCAGCACGGTGGAATCCGCGCCGACGATATTGCCCGGATCGATAAGGTTTCGTCCCACGCGTCCGCTGATCGGCGCGGTGACGCTGCAATAGCCAAGGTCCAGCTGGGCACGATCTACGTCGGCCTTGGCCTTGGCAACCGCCGCACGCAGCGAATCGCGCCGCGAGACAGTCATGATGCGTTCGTCTTCATTGGATGCACCGCGATCCATCAGTCCTTCGACTTTGGTGGCATCGAATTCGGCTTTCAGCAATTCAGCTTTCCTGGCTTCCAACTCGGCTTTTGCACTATCGAGGGCAATCTGAAAGGGACGCTGGTCAATGGTAAAAAGCAAGTCACCCGCCTTCACGAATTTTGGCGGTGTGCTGGGTTTGTAGTGCATGGACTGCAGGAAACCGGTGACCCGGGCGCGAACTTCAACTGATTCGAGCGCGGCCGTCGTGCCGGTTCCCTCAATGGCATCTGTAATCTGTCGCTGCAGGGGCTGGCTGACCGTTACTTCCACCGGGACGGCTGGTGCAAGTTGCCCTTGTTGCGGAGGACGACAGGCCACGATCGTGGAAATTAAAAGTAGGGCGAAAGTACGTGCGAGCGCCATGATCCATCCTTCCAACGGCGGGTTTCATTGCCGCACACCCGTGGATTCAAAGGGCCTTGTGCCGCTGAAAACTACTCGAAGATTGTGTGCGCGACAACGGAGAGGAAAATAGGGAAGCCGCTTATCGTGATTAATCGCGTAAACATGTGCCGGTGATTCCGTACCTTCCCGCGAGTGGTGAATTCTCGCCGGGTCAGTCGGCTTCGAGGCGCAGTTCGCCCCCGGTTTTGTCGACACGGACGCGAACTCCGCGGGTACCATTAAGCACTTCATCCAGCAACTTTCCCACGGTCAATCCGCGCCATCCATGCAGCAACTCAATCTCGTTTGGTTGAATCTTAATTGACCCGGTGCGAAAACGAACCAATTCGCGGATCGACTTTTGGGTTGCGGCAAGGGAATAGGCCAGGTCGTTATCGAGGCAAAAGGCGCGAATAACACCGGTCGCCAGTGCCAAGACTGACGCTTCCCATGGCGCTTCGACATCACTGGGTTTGGATTGCGGCCAGTCGCGCTGCGGAACAGCCAGCGCATCGGAAACGACTTTGCAGACGTTCTGCACCTCGCGATCGCTGAGATTAATTCCGCGCAGGTCACGAACATCGGCAAACTTGGTCATGCCTTGGCGGGCGATCTCAATCATCAGGTGATCCTTGAGGATCACTCGTGCGGGCCGATTGACCCGTCGGGCAAACTCATCGCGGTAACGAAAGAGCGCCTGCAGGATGATCAATTCCTGGCCGCGCAGCGAACCTGCGCCCTTTATACGCAGCAGTCGGTCTTCTTCCGCACGGCGATAGAGCGTGAGGTCCTCAAAATGAGCGAATTCCTCCAAGGCCCATGCCAGTCGCTTTTTTTGAGCCAACCGATCATGGAGTTTCTGGTGGACGGCAAGCAAGTAACTAACGTCCTCCGAAGCGTAACTGATCTGCTCAGCGGTCAAAGGGCGCTTGCGCCAATCGGTTAGCGTCTTTGATTTGTGCAATCTGACGTGCAACATCATCTGCACCAGGCGCTGCAAACTAAGTGGATAATCCGGACCGACCAAGCCGCTGGCAAGTTGCGTATCAAAAACACGGCGCGGTGCCGACGACGTATTTTGAACGCTGATCGCCAGATCCTCCTGGCCTGCATGTACCACCTTCTCCACGCGGTCGTCGGCAATCAGCGCCCAGAACGCACCGAGTTCCAGTTTGAGGAATGGATCGATGATCGCCACCGAATTCTCGAGCGCCACCTGTATGAGGCACACTTCGGACTCATAGCGATCCTCCATGACAAATTCAGTGTCAAATGCGAACCGACCATCGGCCGCGCATTGTACAACAAGCTGGTCCAATTCCTTTTGGTGCTCGATGAGTACAGGTTGCAGCGGTTCGTTGCGGCGGGTCAAATGGCATCTCCTGCGACGGAACTTCCGGGCAATTTTCTTTGGCACTGACCGGGTATCGGTCACGAACGCATCTTTAAACCCGGTATCAGGGTTTGGGCCCATCGACCGCTTCCGGTAGAGTCAACATAAACTCAATCGGCTCCTTTTCGCCCTCCAGTTCAAGACTTGGCGGGAGAATATACTCCGGAATCCATGTACGCAGCACGCCCAGCTGTTGGAAATCGGCTTCTTTGAGTTGAATGAATCCAAAAGCCTTGGTCTCCGCTCTCTGCAGTTTCGCGATATCTTCCGGCGGGCCGGACACGCTAATTCGCCGCGTGACCAGGGTCAGGGGTGTCCCATCCCGAGCCACCGCCACATAGGCTGTCGAAAGGCTGGATGGACTTACCAGAAACCGAATTGGCACCGCCGACATTATGACCGTTTCGCGTTGAGACTTGATGGTGGCGGTTACATCCACCGACGATGGCGTCAGCTCAGCGTCGGGACCGAAGGGTCGGTGATCCAGAGCTACGGTCACCGTAATCGCACGCCCCGATGGCTTTCCGCGCAGCTGCCGCTCAATATCCGAGCTGATGTCCAATTGCGGCCTCTCGCCATCTTTTGACAGCTGTTCCAGCAAGCTCTGGCGCATGCGTAGCGTAACCGCCGCAAGTTTCCATTGAGGCGGCGTTTCATACGCCAAGGCGAGACTGCGGGCCGTCAGATCCAGTTCCGTTTGCACCATTCGATCCACATTCAGCGGCAACGACGGAGGATCGATGGACTCAATGCGCAATTTGCGGAACTCGCTCCATTGCTCCACCAGCGCACTCTTCAGCATATCCTTGGAAAGTGTCAATGAATGTTCCCCAGGGGGGCGATCTTCTATCCGCAAGCGCACTGGATATCGTTCGCGAACCTGAACGCCCTCCGCCACGCGGCGGGGCCCGGAAACGGTAAGTTCATACAACTGCGCCTTGGCCGTCGGCGGTAGCTCCACCACCATGTCGGAATCGTCGCGCGGTGCGGTCTCGAACGAAAGGCGCACGACCACCGACTCGTTGACCAGGCTGTCCGCTCCCGCCCAGACCAGCAGCGCCAGTATTGCGGTCATCGCCAGTAGCTTCAGTTCTTCGACCATGAAATCGCCCGCCTTCTCAGGCCACCGTCGCGTCGCCCATTTCCTGCCTTAATACAGTTCGCAAATCTGCGGGAGTCAGACCACGAACCAATTGCCCGCGAATAGCGGTTGAAATAATCCCAGTTTCCTCACTGACCACGATGACCACCGCCTCAGATTCTTCGCTCATGCCGAGTGCGGCGCGATGCCGACTGCCCAGCGTACGATCCACCTCATGTGCTTCAGTCAATGGAAACTGGCATCCTGCGGCCTGGATGCGCCCGCGATGAATGATCACACCCAAGTCATGCAGCGGCGTACCCGGCCAGAATATCGTTTCCAACAACTCGGCCGAGATGATCGCATCGAGCAACACCCCTGATTCAACGATCGCGCCGATCTCCCCCATTCGCTCGACCGCTATCAGCGCTCCGATCTTTCGGCGCGACATGTTCTCCACCGCTTCGATCAATGGGTCGATCGTTCCTTCAGCACCGCGTATCCACTTAAGCAACCAGCTTCCCTCGCCGAGGCGGAGCAGCATGCGGCGCAATTCATTTTGAAAAGCAACCAGCGAGCCCAGGAAAACGGCTAGAATGAAATAGGGATAGAGTACTTTGATGCGTTCCGATTCGACCCGCTCGGCAATAAGCCATACGAAAGCGATACTTCCGGCGAGCAGAATAAGAACTGCGCGCACCAGCCGGGCGCCGCGCGTGCCCTGAAAGAAACGCAAAATGGTGTAGATGACTCCGCCGATCAGCGCGAGCTCGATCAACGAAACCCAAGGTCGTTCAAGCAGACGTTCAAGGATGGAAAACATGGGCACCTGGATCGGCATACGAACCCGCGCGGATCCCCGCGCCGGCACGCCGCCACGGCGCCGGAGACCAATTGCCTAATCGTTGGCGGAGTATAGGGCTGAGTGCGCCAAGCGGCAAACCGGCACCGGTCAGTGATTCCTGCTTGCCCATTAGGACGCCCGGGCAAGCAGCTGATTCACATCGCGTGCCAGTCGCCCGACTGACGGCGCAGTTAGTTCCGCACCATTAATGCGACCCGGCGATGAGCCGGTGATCACCTCGGAACGACTTCGATTGCGTTCACTGACCAACGATTGAAGTTGCGAAACGCCGCGCGCCATGTCCTGCAGGGCTGCAGCGCGGCCAGATGACCCTCGAAGCGGAATCGGACTCTTGACAGGTGCGCGTAGGGCCTGTTCCGCAGCAATTGATTTGGCTGCGTTCGCTTTTGCCACCAGGACCTTCAATTCCTCCATGCGTGCGCCAAGGCGATCATATAGTCCACAGAGTTCACTCTTCAGTGCCGTCGCTTCACCGCACAGCGCCCGCACGCCATCAAAGGAAATGCGAACGTGAGCCAGTACTTCGCCCAGTTGCTCCGTAACCATTTGAGATTGCCGCCCCCGTTCCGTTGCCTCAAGCAATATTCGCTTCGCAGTTTCCTGGGCGTTCTGCACTGACAATTCCAACTCCCGCTGCACGGACACCGCTGGATTCACTTTCCCCGCTGCGATTCTCGTTTCCGCCACCCGGTTCTCCAGGTCGTCCACGATTCGGGACAGTTTATCGAAGGTCTCACGCCCTACTGCATTTGTGTCCGGCACACTGGGCGCGATCGGAGACTTCGCCGCGACTGCAGGACTTGAAATTGGCGAATTCACGATATGGCCATGGCTGGAAACCTTTGTATTCATCGTTAACTGGTCTACGACGCCCTGCAGGAATCGACCATCAATGTTCTTGCGATCCGCTGAATACGCCGAAAGCAGTGCGTTGTCGCACAGGGTATTAATCAGGCGCGGCAACCCTTGGGAGTATTCAAATATCCGATCAACAGCTTCGTTATCGAATACGTTGAGTTTTCCGCCACCCGCCACTTCCATTCGAAATCGAATGTATGCGCCAGTGGACGAACGATTCAGCGCCGATAAATGAAAGCTGCGAAAGACCCGTTGCCGCAATTGACGAAGCTGCGGCGAGGCAAAGCGCTCCTGCAGCTCTGGCTGACCGACGATCACAATCTGCAGCAACTTGGCGTCGTCTGCCTCGAGGTTCCCGATAGTGCGAATGAGTTCGAATGCCTCATCCGGGAGATTCTGCGCCTCATCGAGAACCAGCACCACCGGGACATCCTGTGCAAACCGCGCAAGGAGAAAATCGTGCAAGCGTCGAATCACCTTGGCGATCGTGCTTCCCGGCTCCACGTTGATTTCAAGTTCAGCGCAAATGGCTTCGAGCAAATCCGCGGCGCTCGGCACGGCGTGGTTGATGTGCGCAAACGCAATTCGCGAGCCAAACTGCCGGAGCATGAGTCGAGAAATGAGCGTCTTTCCGGTTCCCACTTCACCGGTCAACAAGACGAAACCCTTGCGTTCCTGCACCGTGTAGGCCAGCGACGCCAGCGCCTCTTCGTGATCCGGCGTGGAGTAGAAGAACCGTGGATCAGGAGTGTTATTGAACGGCAATTCTCGAAGGCCAAAGAATTCGGCGTACATGAGTTCCTTTCAGCGCGGCAGTTGTACTCCGCGTATCAAACCTGTCGGTGCGGCAGGGGCGCGCTCCATTTAAATATCGGTCCTTTATCAGGTCCGCTTTTGTACCGGTGCGCCCTCCTGGCTGTCCTGACAGCTGCGACACGCAAAGTCCCACCGACTTATTTGCACCAATTTCAGATAAGTATCGGACAACCCGATAAGTCAGACGTGCTCAAGCCATTTGCCGGCGGGCACCAGAATCACGGAGTGGACGGCACGGAGGCAGAACTACGCATGAACCGAATCTTGGCCATTTTCTTGACCGCCACGGCCGCGTCATCCGTTGGCTGCTCTCCCAAGAATCCCGACATGCTGCACTTTCTGCGCGAGCATGAGCACAAAGTTTCAGCGATCGAATACCGACTTGGCATACCCGATTCCATTCAGATTGAAGCGCCGCGCATTCCAGAAATTGACGGTGAAGTCCAGCGCATGCAGCCGGATGGAAAAATCAATCTAAGGTTGCTGGGCGAAGTAAAGATCGTGGATATGACAGCCAAGGAAGTGGCGGCCAAGCTGGAAGTTCTGCTCAGTCGCTACTATGTCGATCCCAAGGTGAGCGTGAAAGTCGCGGGCTATAACAGCAAGAAGTACTACGTCCACGGACAGGCGCTTACGGGTGCCCGCCCTTACACGGGCCGAGACACATTGGTGGATGTCGTGCTTGCTTCGAATGTCGATTACCTGTCATGGACCAGCAAAGTAAAAGTGGTTCGACCATCGCATGGCGAAACACCGGTCCGCGAACTGCATGTTGACGTGAAGAAAATGCTCCGCGAAGGTGATTGGAGCCAGAACGTTCTTTTGGAGCCCGACGACATCGTATACATCCCGCCGACTCCGCTTGCCTGGGTCGGTCAGCGATTCCGCGAAGTTCTCTATCCGGTGAATCCGGCCATCGAAGCGTATACCGCTCCAGCGGCGGTGCGCGATGCGCATGACGAGTATGAAGACGAAGATGACTATTACAACCAGTCCCGGCGGAGAATCAGGTAAACGTTCAAAGAATGGACTTTTGAACTGGCAATGCGCGTGAAGCGCGAGATCAACAGCTGCATCACGATATTGATGACGCATGGTCGTGAAGCCAACGGATGGATTCTATGGGTCGGATTGCAGACGCACTCAAACGGGCGGAACGTGAACGGGCTGAAGCCGCCGCGCGCGAACCAGCGGGCGCGACGATACCCGGCACAGGCATACTCAATGTATCGCCCGGCCAACGGGAATCCGTTGATTCAACGGAAGCCGAACCCCTCGTTGATGTTCCATTGATTGACATTCCCACGATTCCTCCGCTGCGCGGGACGTCGCCGCCACCGGCCGTCATTGACGGACTCTCCGAGTCGTTAATTCCCTATCACGAACGCTCATCGCTGATTACCGAGCAATACCGTTCATTGCGTACCCGGCTGCTCAGTCAGAATCCGCATTACGAACATCGCATTCTGGCCATCACCAGTGCCATTCCCAAGGAAGGCAAGAGCGTTACCACACTTAACCTCGGATGTATCCTCGCCGAAATTCGACACTTGCGCGTGATCGTTGTCGATGCCGATTTCCGGCGCGGAACGCTGGCCCGCATGCTGAACCAACCAAGTAGTCCGGGCTTTGCGGAAGTGCTCCGCGGGGAATGTTCTTACTCCGATGCCATCCGGTCTACGCCGATTCCGAACCTGATGTTCATGCCGGCCGGCGACATGAAGAACCGCCCGGCGGCCGAACTGCTCGCTTCTGCCGCCTCCAAACCAATCTTCCAACGGCTTGAGAATGAATTCCATTACGTCGTGGTGGACACCCCACCGGCCACCACCGTGACCGACGTCGGGATCATCGGACAGTTCTGTTCGGGTGTCATCATCGTCGTCAAGATGAACTACACCGACGAGTTGGCAGCCAAGAAAACAGTTCGCTTGCTCCAGGCCAACAACATTCCCATCCTGGGCTGCCTGCTGGTCGGGCGAGATTCTGCCGGCGGAGGCTTCGGATACGGCAACGGTGGCAATTACTACCGTTATTACAGCGAGTACTACTCCAAGGCGGACAAGGCTGCCTCCGCCTCGCGCTAGCGGCGGGCGGTGCCGATCCTATTTCCGGCAAACGGGTGAATTATGGGGATAACAGGGCGAACCATCGTCTGCATTGGAAGCAATTGG
This sequence comes from uncultured Phycisphaeraceae bacterium, assembly GCA_964552515.1. Taxonomy (GTDB): domain Bacteria; phylum Planctomycetota; class Phycisphaerae; order UBA1845; family UBA1845; genus JACQXM01. The sequence goes on along the minus strand of CAZKIN010000004.1, from coordinate 13,645 downwards.
GATTATGATCCCACCAGCAAGCACCACATCATGAAGGTCCTTGCACGACGAAACGACATTCTTTGGGTCAATTACCATGGTACGCGCCGGCCGCAACTGAATCGCAGCGACATTCGCTCGGGACTATCCGCGCTGCGGCGGATTGCCTGCGGACTGCAGATGGTCCAGGCAAACTTCCGTCAGATTACACCCATGGTCATCCCCGGCGCCCGCTCACGAATCATGCAGGCGGTACACCGCCAGCTCCTGACCCAGCAGATCCGCGACGCATTGGCCACCATTCCGGGAAGCGCTGAGCGACCGGTACAGATCTGGTCGTTTGCACCCGATGTTCCATTCCTCGCCGGTCAGTTCAACGAGGAATGCTTCATTTATTATTGCGTTGACGATCACGCTCAGTTTGAAGGAATCAACAGCGAGATGATAACGCGCGCGGAAAACGAAACGATCGATCGCGCCGATATGGTCATCACTACCTCCGATACCCTGCAACATGCGAAACGTTTTCGACGTCCCGATTGCGTCCTGATTCGCCACGGGGTCGATCATGCGCGATTCTCCGCAGCCTGGCGGGTGCGCCGACCAACTCCATCCGACGTTTCCCGCATACCGCGCCCGATTTTCGGCTTTTTTGGACTTATCCAACATTGGGTCGATCTGCCACTAATCGCCGAAGTGGCTCGCCTGCGTCCCGGATATTCGTTCGTGCTGATCGGCGAGTGCCAGCGCGACATGGCACAACTTTCCAGCCTGCCCAACGTCTACCTGCTCGGACGAAAGCCCAATGCCGAACTTCCCGCCTATTGCGCGGCCTTCTCCGCTGGGTTGATGCCCTTCATGCAATCGCCTCTTGCGCGCAGTATCAACCCGATCAAAATGTACGAATACCTCGCGGCCGGCCTGCCCGTGATTTCCACGCCGCTCCCTGAGGCGGAACGATATTGCGGTCCCATCACCATTTGCGGAAATGCGCCGGATTTCGCGGCCGCCTGCGACTTGGCGTTGGAAAATGACCACCCGGCAAGGCGTGCCGAAATCAGCGCGCTGGTCGCCGGGGAATCTTGGGAGTCCAAGGTGGAACTCCTCTCCGATCTGGTCATGAAGCGGGTCAAACGCATCACGAAGGAAGCCTCCATGCCGCTGCTCCACGTGGCCGGTCCGCGGTTGCACGACGACATGACCATGGCTGGAACAATGCCGTTTCAACGGACGGCCGACCCCACCTTCGCCGATTGACCCTTGGCACGCCCGACCGTGCGGATACGATGGTGGACAGTTGGGTTCGCTTTGGTGAACCTGCGCCACCAACGTAACTGGGTGGTCAAACTGAGCGATGATTTTTGGCGACCGTCAAATACCATGAAGTGTCAACATTGTGACATATCGAGTCTCGCGTGCCTCGCGTTGGCATTTTGTGTTGCTTTGACTTCCTGCGGCGTTACTCCGCAAACTGATTTCCCCAACCGCCTGATCGGGGAGGACGGACAATTGTTCGTTCTGGAAGATCTGGAAGAAATCGCCAACGACTCGCGTCTCTCCGAGGATCAAAAACGCGCCGCCTTTCGCGACTTGGGAATTGAAGATGAGGAGTTGATTGACGCGCTCCTGGAATTGTAGTTCCCCGCCCGTCGTGCCAAGACCCTCGGCGCACCAAACTAGACCCTATCTCGCCGCCTTGCGCCGCGCACCGGCCATTCTCCTTGACACCCCCCACCCACCGCCTACGATGCATTGCAGGATTTTCTGTAAGGCATTGTTGCAGCTATGTTTACCGGAATCATTGAAATCACCGGCATGATTTCGCAAACCCGCCCGGTTCCCACCGGCCGCAAACTGGCCATCCGTATCGATGCCGATTGGTCCGATCTGGTCCTCGGCGCAAGTGTCGCGGTAAGCGGTGTTTGCCTGACCATCGCCGCAGCGCACGACCGCACCCTGGAGTTCGACGTAATTCATGAAACGCTCGAACGCACTACGCTCGGAAACCTTGTGGTCGGCGATTCGGTCAATTTGGAAAGATCGCTGCGCATCGGCGACCGCCTGGATGGCCATTTTGTGCAAGGGCATGTCGAGGGGACCGCGCGAGTCACCAACATCATCGCCACCGTTCGCGAATGGGTTGTGTGGTTATGCGCCAACGAAACGCTGCGACCCTGCATCATCCCCAAGGGCGGCATCGCCATTGATGGCGTTTCTCTCACCATCGCCGCTGTCCGCAACGACGAGTTTTCCGTCGCCTTGATTCCGACCACCCTGCAACGTACCACGTTACAGCACCTTCGCGTCGGCAATCACGTCAACATAGAAACCGACATTATTACTCGCACCATTGTGCATCGGCTGGGTGGATTGCTGTCCGCCCCAGGCCTGTCCGTCGAGCGTTTGCGTGAGGTCGGCTTCCCATGATCGTTCCGGCAAGCACCACGCCAAGTCCCCCCGATGCAAAACCGCTCATCGCCATGTCCATGGGTGATCCGGCCGGGATCGGTGCCGAAGTCATCATCAAGGCCTTACATGACCCTGCCATTCGTGCCCTGGGCCGCTTCGTACTCTTCGGCCTCGATGAAGTCTTCATGGCCGCCGCCGACGCCGCCGGAATCAAGCCCTTCTGGTTCGATGTTCCGGCCGAAGAAATTGCGCGCATGGACAGCGGCGTGGTGGTGGTCGACGTCGAGCATGGCAGCGCCGGGTTCTGGGTGAACGCACGACCGACCGCGGAAGGCGGCCGTCTCTCCATGGTCTTCATTGATCGCGCGATTGAAGCGGCGCGCACCGGCCGCGCCGACGCCATCGTCACCGCGCCCATTCACAAGACCAGTTGGAAATTGGCCGGTATCAAGTATCCCGGCCACACTGAGAAACTCGCCGATGCGCTGCATTGCGACCGGGTAACCATGTCCTTTGTTGGCGGAGGAATGCGTATTGCCCTTGCGACCGCGCACGTGGGACTGTTTGAACTCCGCAATCAGTTCACCATCGGATGCGTATTTCAGCCGATCGATCTGTTACATCAGGCCCTGATCGAGTGGTTTGGCGTGCAGCACCCGCGCATTGCCGTCGCCGGTCTTAATCCACACGCCGGCGAAGACGGCCGCTTTGGCGACGAGGAACAGCGCGTTATCGAACCCGCCATACAAATGGCCCGTAATCACGGCATCGAGGTGGAAGGCCCGTTTCCCGCCGACACCCTGTTCATTCCGCACCGCCGCGCGCGCTACGATGGCATCGTGGTGATGTATCACGACCAGGGGTTGATCCCGATGAAAACTCTCGCGTTTGATTCCGCGGTAAACGTCACGCTCGGACTGCCCATCATCCGCACCAGCCCCGACCACGGCACCGCATTCGACATTGCCGGCACCAATTCCGCCGACCCCGGCAGCATGAAAGCTGCCATTCGCCTCGCGTGCGACCTCGCCGCGCGGCGCCGCGCCGCGTCATCAAAAACCACCGTCCCCCAAGTGACAACCGTCTGACTTTTTAGAATCAGTCCCGCGCCGACCAGGCGCGGAGCACGCTACGAAACGGCGCAACCGCCATTTTTATCGCATCCCGCGCCAGAGTGATGAACAACGCATCTTTCGGCCGCAGCGCGGCCAGCACCCATTTTCGAGCCGCCGCATCCGCTGCGCGCAGCGACTGCACCATTCGTGCCGCGGCCGCATCATCGCCTTCAATTGCCTTTCGGATCGCCCCGTCGGTTTCATCAGTGACGAATTTGCGGCACTCGCCATGCGCCGCGTACCATCCTTCCAGCGCCGCGGCCGCCCGATCCAGTTCCCGCCGTGCCGCAAACCACGCTGCCCGCGCCCGCTGTGCCTCCGCCATCCGCAGCTTCTGAAGCGCTGCCGATTCACCGCAGGTTTTCAGCGCGCGCATCGCCGCGAGAAGCGAAATAGTCTCCCGGCTGAACACGATTCTGGCTGCCAGCCATCTGACATTCTCTGCGCGACGGCCGTGCGCCGCGGCGCGAAAGCGACCGATAACGGTCACCATGGCCAGGGTGATGGAAAAGCCCGCAAGCGTGCCGGCGACAAATGCCGCAAGCAGCGGCGCTAGCCACGGTGCGCTGGGCACGGGCGTGCCTCCGGGCTGTGGATCTTGGCGCCAACCAGCAGCAGCAGGGCGAGAATGAGCAGTCCCCACGTTGACACGGCGGGAATACTTTGCAGACAATCCGGCACGAGATTCTGATCCAAGTCAATGCGATCGTCCGTGTCGGGACACACGTCATTGCAATCGGGAACCATATCCCCGTCGGAATCCGCATCGCCGACGCCGCACCCGCACACGCCAACCTCGGTCTTCCCCGGATCGAGTGGACACCCATCATGGCAATCCGCGGTACCATCGCCATCGGAATCGGTGTCGGCTACTCCACAACCGCAAACCCCGGACGCAATCTTCTCCGCATCGAGCGGACAAGCATCTTCAGGAGCGCACACGCCATCTCCATCCGCATCATTTGCCGCGTCCAGCGGACACGAATCCACATCGCCACACTGCCCATCGCTATCTGCGTCATTATTCGGATCGAAGGGACATGGATCGCATTCATCTGGCAGCACATCGCCATCGGCATTGGCCTCACATTCATCCGGAATCGTGTTTGCGTTGCAGTCGCTACTGGTCCCGCTTGGGGAAACATCCAACCCATCGGGTAAACCATTCGCATTGCAATCTGGATCGCACGTGTCGGGAATGGAGTTTCCGTCGAGGTCCACCGCGCCGCCGCATCCCGCTACGTCGCAATCGCCGCCAGTAACTCCGCAATCAAGTTCGCATGCATCGGCCACTCCATTGTCATCGCAATCCGGAGGCGGATGCTGTGGCCCAATGGTATTGGCGGTGACCAATGTCAGCGCGCCAGGCTTGAAGAGTTCTATGCGAACACGCGTCACCGTCGGCGGGCGATCGGCCACAAACCGAAAGTTGTACAGCGACCCCCAGCGCAGCGCATTGGCATTCGGATTCTGTGCATGACTTGCCGTTGACCAGGAAATAACCTCCCCATCCACGCTCCCCGGCCAGTCGGTGCCGTCAAACGGCTCACCACTGTGATAGTTCACATCATGAAAGCCGATCTGCGTGACTGTTGCGGCCGGATCAATCGGCAGTGCAAAACTCCGTGCCGAACGATCGGAGTTCAGGTTGTGCATCGCGTATTCATACTGCCATGTGCCATTTCCCAGATCTTCCGCCCGTGCGGCGAGAATGAACAACCCTTCTCCCGGAACGCGCACATCGGTCTCCACCACCGACGGGTCCTCTATTTTCCACGCACGAATGGCCGCCTGCTCGCGCACCGTCTCACCGTCAAACACGAAATTCGGGAAAAAGATCGATCCGGTGATAAGCGTCCGGCGAAATGACGCATTGTTGTCATCTTGGCCGGCGGCCGCATCGTCCGGCGTCACATACTGCGATTCAACAAAATAGACCGCTCCCGCATTCATGGACGGATCGTAATCATCCCGGTGCACTTGCAATCGCCGCCCCACCATGATCTGCGGAGGTGTCGCGATAAATGGATAGGCAAATTCTCCGGTGTGCGCATTCACCTGCGAGCGCGGCCCCAGAATCCCCGGCGACCCATTTAGAATCGCCGTATATGCATCCGCGCATCCGGGGCCCAGCGTAAGTCCCATCGGGTCAGGTATGCATTGCCCGGGACTGCACAGCTCACCCGAATCCGCAAAGAACGCGTGCTTCAGCCAGCTCATCCCCACCTGTTCAAATCGATGGTCGCGCAACCGAAACAAATTCTGGGCGATCACCGGATGGCGCGTCGTCGTGCCCACCCACTCCAGTCCGGCATCACCGATGTTGCACGAAATAGTGCCCAGCGAAAGTGCGCCGATTCCCGCCGCGTTGAAGCCGTAATAAAGCGTCTCATAAATGTCACCGACGATGACATCGGGAACCGCCGCCTGAAGTGGACGTCCTGCTACCGTGGAAATGAAAAGGAGTGCGCATACGCCGCACAGCGCACTTCGACGCATGGCTTCGCTCTCCTTCACGTACGGACCAGATCTACCTGCGTTCCCGTCGGCATGCGACCGAAATCGCGAGAATACCTCACGACAAGGCTATCGACGCCGCGCGGCGAATTCAAACCGCCGCATCAAAACACGGTTCAAGTTGCAGTAGCTAATGAATTATAGGGCGTCCCATACCCCAAGAATTGAAAAACTAGCGAGTTGGCTTGGTTTGCCATGATTTCAAACGCTGATTGATCTGCTCCGCCCGGGCGCGAATGGCCGTATAATCACGTCGTGCCAGGTCGTCCGGCGTGAACAGAGCGGCCACGAATCCCACGCCGACACATCCTACGTTCAGGAACTCGGTGAAGTTATCCACTGTAATCCCCGCCGTCGGAAAAATCCGCAGGTGCGGCAGCGGCGCGCGAATTGCGCGCACATATTCCGGTCCGCCGGGCGCAGCGGGAAACAGCTTGCAAAAATCCGCACCCAGTCGATGGGCGGTCTCCATTTCGGTCGGCGTAAACGTTCCGGGAATTATCGGCACTTCGAGACGCTGTGCCTCGGCTACGATCACCGGGTCCATGATCGGTGAGACCAGGAATTTCGCACCGGCTGCAACTGAATCCCGCGCCTGCTGCACCGTCAACACCGTCCCAGCGCCGACGAGCAGTTCGGTGCGCTTCGCAAATTGCGCGATCAGTTCGAGCGCACCAGGTGTGGTCAGCGTAAACTCCACCATGCGGAATCCGCCGTCCACCGCCGCCTGAATCG
>CAZKIN010000004.1:4305-6790 GCA_964552515.1 uncultured Phycisphaeraceae bacterium | reverse complement strand
TCCTCGCGCCGAATCACGCAACTGATCACAATTTCGCTGGTGGAAATGTTCTCGATGTTCACCGCGGCCTTGGACAGCGCCTCAAACATCGTCGCGGCCGTGCCGGTGTGCGTACGCATGCCCACGCCAATGGCACTCACCTTGGACACCCCCTCATCCACTTCCACCTTGGAAATCCCCAACTCCGCGCCGATCCGCTCGCACACGCGACCCGCTTCGCGCGCATCCACCGCGTTGGTCGAGAAACTCAAGTTCGCAAACCGCCCATGCTCATAGATATTCTGCACGATGTCGTCGACGAGAATGTGATTCCGCGCCACCTCCGCGAAAATCCGCGCCGCGATCCCCGCCGTATTGGGCACCCCCAGCAGCGTGATCATCGCCAGGTCCTCCTTCAGCGTCACACCCTGCACGGCCACCGCTTCCATTCCCGCTGTCTCAGGCATAATCATTGTTCCCCGCGCGTCGGTCATCGAGCTGCGCACATGAATGGGTACATGGTATTTCTTGCCGAATTCAATCGCCCGCGAGTGCATGACCCCCGCACCCGACGCGGCCATCTCCAGCATGACGTCAAAGCTGATCTCGTCCACCTTTCGCGCCTGCGGCACCATGCGCGGATCGGACGTGTAGATGCCGTCCACATCCGTGTAGATCTCGCAGAGTTCCGCGCGGAGCAGCGCGGCCAGCGCCACCGCCGTCGTGTCCGAGGCCCCGCGCCCGAGCGTAAAAATCTCTCCGCTCGCATCAACCCCCTGAAATCCAGCGACGATCACGATCTTGTTGTCCGCCAGCTCCCGGTCGATACGTTCACGATTAATGCGTTGAATCCGCGCCCGCGTGTGTACGCCGTCCGTAATCAGCCCCAGCTGCCCGGCCGTCAGGCTGATCGCATGATGCCCCGCCGAATCAATCGCCATGGCCATGAGTGCAATCGACACCTGCTCTCCGGTGGTCAGCAGCATGTCCAGTTCGCGCTTCGGCGGATCAGCGCACACCGCCTTGGCCAGTGTGATAAGTTCGTCGGTGGTGTGACCCATGGCTGACACCACGAGCACGACGTTGTAACCGCTGAGCTTGGCGCGGATCGCCCGCCGCGCCGCGCGGTGAATCTTTTCCGCGGTGGCGAGACTCGTACCCCCGAATTTTTGAACGATAAGCGGCATTGGGCGCAAATAGTAACGGCAATGGTCTGCCTTGGCGAAGGGAAACGCGGTTGGGAATTCACCCGCCGGGCATTCCCGTTCGACTTTTCATCCGTGGCCTTGTAACCTTCCCGAGTCGGCGAGTTCGCGCCGTGGTGCGTACTGTGAATTCCTGCTAACGGAACCCAATGTCATCATGAGCAACTTCGCCCTGTGGGCCGGTTTCATCACACTCATCCTCATGCTGCTCGCCCTGGACCTCGGAATCCTGAACCGCAAGGCCCACGTCATCAGCGCCAAGGAAGCCATGGGCTGGACGGCCTTCTGGGTCTCGCTATCGCTCGGTTTCAGTGTCTTCGTCTACTTTGCCTACCAGAACCAATGGTTCGAGCTGACCCACGCCAAAGCGATCGCGGTAGGTGATACCCCGGAGTGGCTTGCCTTCACGGAGTACCTCGCCGGTTACATCATTGAACAATCCCTCAGCCTCGACAATATTTTTGTCATCGCGCTGATCTTCGCTTATTTCAAGGTACCACCGATTTATCAGCACCGCGTCCTCTTCTGGGGCATTCTGGGTGCCATCGTCATGCGCGGCATCATGATCGCCATTGGTGCGGCGCTCATCACCCAATTCCATTGGATTATCTACGTCTTCGGCGTCATGCTCATTCTCACGGCCGTCAAACTACTGCTGGCCGGTGATTCGCACGTCGATCCCGAGAAAAACCCGCTGGTCCGTATCGCCCGGCGAATCTATCCGGTCACGCAGAATTACGAGGGCGAGAAGTTCTTCACCACGCTCAATGGCCGCAAGGCGGTCACCCCTATGTTCCTGGTGCTCCTCGTCGTCGAAAGCACCGACGTGATGTTCGCGGTTGACTCCATCCCCGCCATATTCGCCGTCACGCAGGACCCGTTTATCGTCTTTACCTCCAACGTCTTCGCCATTCTTGGGCTGCGCTCGCTCTACTTTGCCCTTGCGGCGATCATGGGCAAATTCAAGTACCTCAAGCTGAGCCTGGTCTTCATTCTCGCTTACGTGGGCGTAAAGATGCTCCTTTCAAAGATCTATCCGATCCCCACCGCCGCCTCCCTGGGAGTCATTGCCGGAATCTTGGCGGTCGGAATCATTGCCTCCGTCATGGCAAGCCGCAAAGACGACGCTAATCGGCATCCTCCGGGAGAATCATGAACGGCTACGTGGAGATGGCCTGGAAGCATGCACGGCGCGTCGTCGTGGCGGTCATCGGCGGCACAATCATCCTCCTCGGAATCGTCGGCATCATGCTTCCCATCATGCCGGGCTTTGTCCTCATTCCCGTTGGCTTGGCCGTCCT
>CAZKIN010000004.1:0-4205 GCA_964552515.1 uncultured Phycisphaeraceae bacterium | reverse complement strand
GTGGGTTGCAGCGTCTATCGGCGGATTACGAAAGGTCGGCAGTCATGTTTCAGATTTGCATCATGTCGGGCCATGAGGGGGTCATCAAACCCGAGAAGAAGTTCTACCTCACCTTCATGGGTGGCTGCGATTTAACCCGCCCCACCGTCGCACGGCAGATCCTGGCCCGCAAGGAACAGTTGCGTCAGGGCATGACCGAAAGACCGTCCCAGTTCTTCTTCACCTTTATGGGTGGCGTGGACATCAAGTCCCCGACGCTGGCCGCCGAGTTCCTCGACCTGCGCGAGATGGTGCGCAGCAATGTCCTCTCCATGTCCGATTGGGATGCCGCCGTCGCAGACCTCAGCCGCTTTGATGTTTCCATCGGCTCGTTCACGCTCATGGGCGGCTTTGCGGACGGCCAACTACCTTCCGAAGCGAATGAAATCGACAGCCTCGCTCTGCAATTCCACCTCGGCAACATCCCGGAACAATCGCTGCGCGTCCTGCAGATGGGCATCGGCCAGAAGGACCCCGAGCGCCGGGCGACGGTGCGGCGCGCACTCCCCTACACATGACCATCGAATTCCGCGCGAGGGCCAGCGGCTCACTTGCTCGGACTTGCCTGTGCCTGGCTATTCCTGAATGATCTGGGTCTCGCAAAGCGTGCGATAGAGCGGACAGCGGGCGAGCAGCTCGCGGTGCGGACCGGAATCCACAATCCGACCCGCCTCCATCACCACGATGCGCGACGCGAACTGAATCGTACTTAGCCGGTGCGCGATGATGATCGTCGTGCGCCCCTTTGAGAATTCCCGAAGCGCCGTTTGAATTTTAAGCTCCGATTCTGTATCGATCTGGCTGGTCGCCTCATCGAAAATGAGAATGGGCGCATCGCGGTAAATCGCCCGGGCAATGGCCAACCGCTGTCGTTGACCGCCGGAAAGCGTAGTGCCGCGCTCGCCGATCTGCGATTCAAAACCGCCATCCAGCTTACGGATAAACTCGTCAGCAAACGCCCGCCGCGCGGCGTCTTCCGCACGAGCCACATCCGGGGTTTCCGCGCCGTAGGCGATATTTTCTATCGGCGTGCCCGCGAAAATGACCGCTTCCTGGCTGACCAGTCCGATCTGCCCGCGCAGACTGCGCAGGCTTGCGTCGCGAATGTCCACCCCGTCGATCGCCACCTGCCCGTGCTGTGGATCAAAGAAACGCGGCAACATGCTGACCAGCGTGGTCTTGCCGCACCCGTTCGGACCGACGATCGCCACCGTTTCCCCGCGCGCGATCGTCAGGTTGATCTCCTGCAGCGCGGGCGTCGGAGCATTCGGATAAGTGAATCCGACATTCTTATACTCAATGCCGCGCTGGATCGGCGGCAGCGTTCTCCCGGCGCCTTCACGTGCTGACTCCGGAATGGCATCAATCACCTGGAAGATGCGCTCCGCACCGGCCGTCGAACGCTGGATGCGCACATATACGTCGGTCAATTTCCGTAGCGGATCAAACAACATCGAGAGCACCACGCCCAGCGCCATGAACTTCGACGGCTCCAGTTCATTGTTCAGCACCCGTCCCGCCAGCCAGACGGCCACGATGCTGCCCGCCACCACCGCCAGCGCCTCAATCCCCGGGCTGATCGCCGCGTCCAGCTTGGCGAGCTTCACCTGCTGCCGAAACATCGTCTCGTCCACCTTCTCCAGCCGTCGCGCCTCGATCTCCTCGGCCGTGTACGCCTTCACCACCCGCAGGTTCTGGAGACTCGTACTCAGCGCATCAATCATCACGCCATAAGCAATCAGCAGCTTGCGATTGGCTTTCTTTACCCGCCGTCCGATGCCCCAAAAAATCAGCACCACGAGCGGTGCGACCAGCGTCATGGTCACCGTGATCTGCCAGTCCATGCTCAATGCCAGCGCGAGAATGAATACTGCGCGGATCGGCTCGCGAATCGCCTTACCAAAAAGCGTGAGCAAACCGCGCTGGATTTCCTGCATGTCCTGAACGAAACGTGTCACCACATCCGAGGTGGGCTGTCCCGCGAAAAAAGTCATCGGCAGTTGCAGCGTCCGGTCATACAACGTTTCGCGCAGATCCAGCAGCGAACACAACACCCCGCGCGACACCATCACTTCGCCCAGGTATCGACAGAGATTTCCCACCAGGCTGGCCAAGACCATCACGACCAGAATTGTGACCAACATGCGCATCTTCTGATCGAGCAGCGTGGCCGGCACGAGTCCCAGCACCCAGCGAAGCATGCGCGTCTCACTCGACGGCGCGCGCGGCTGTAATGTCGCCTCAACTTTCTTCCCCTCGGCTTCGATAATCACCGGAACCTGCGCACCTTCCGGCGCCCGGGCGATTTGCTCCAGCAGCACATCCACCGATTGCCCGCCGGCCGCACGAAATCGCGTGTCATGTTTCAACTGGTCCGACACCGCATCTTTGCTGGCGCGCACGACGCGAATGGACGTGGCTGTCGGGGGCTGTTTTCCTTCCGTAGCTACGGGCTGTTCCAGCTCCACCCCCAGCCGATCGGCCGCAATCATCCGATGCGACCACCCGGCAAGCCCTTCGTCCTCCAGCAGAATCTTGAACACCGGGAACACCGCACTGAGGCTCGCCGTCTGCAACCCGGCAAAGAGTATGCTGCACAGGATGCCCAGGACGAGCATCCAGCGGTATGGCCACACCAGGCGCAGCACGCGGAAAAATTCCGCACGCGGCGCGTTCGCCTTTGGGGCGCGCTGGTCGTCATCGGCGGTAATCAGTTGCGGACTGATGAAGCTCATTTACACCAAGGATTGATAGAGTGCCATATATCGGTCAGTAAGTACGGACCAGTCGCCATGTGACCTTATCCACGCCAGCCCGCGATCACCCATTGCGCGCCGGTCAGGCTCGGTCATCGTCATAACCGTTCGCAAACTTTCCCGCAGTTCATCACGCGACGGCCGGCAAACCATCAACGCGTCGCCGACACCATCCGGCGCCACCGGCTCGGTGGCCACCACCGGCACACCACAGGCCAGCGCCTGCATGATCGAGGTGGGACAGCGATGTTGCAAGGCGGGACTCACCAGAATGTCAGCTTGCGCAAGCAGGGAAAGCTGCGCGGCGAAATCCGGGGCATCGGAAAACGTGACCCGATCCGCGCCGCCTTTTCGCTGGATGGCCGCTTCAATCTTCCTGCGCCATTGCGCCGTCGCCCGACCCGCCAGCACCACGTTCCAGCCGTCCGCATCCGCGCCAAGTTCCGCAAAGGCCTTGAGAAACGCGACCAGCCCCTCGCGCGGATGAATCGGCCCCAGATACAAGATCGTGCGCTCCCCGCGCTTCGGCGACAGCGACTGCCGTAGTGTCACTACCTCGGCATAGTCCCTGGTGACAATGCCCAGCGGCAGCACTTCAACGCGCGGATGAACATTGATCGCGCGCAAGTGCCGCGCTTCCGATTCATTGTACGCTACGATCACCGTCGCCCGCCGCGCCGCCCGGTTCTGCCAGCGCTTCCGCATTTTGGCGAACCAGCCGCGATGCTCAACCGGCGAATAGGAAAGTCCGCCGAGGGGAGACAAAACGATAGGTGTGGAGGAGGTAGCCTTGGAGATCGATTGACATGTTTCGCGTGTCCAGCCATGAACATGAGTAACGGATTTTCCTTGGTCTGAAGTGCTCGCCCCCATCGAGTTGTTGGACCTAAACTCCCCAGCCCAGATCCTCGCGTCTGCACAAGGGATTTCACGTACCAGGAATAGCCGGCATGCTTCCGGCGCAGGGTCGCCGCGACCTGCCAAGGCTCTCGACAGGCCAGAGACCAGCAATGAAGCGCAACCGGCATCGATGCCGGACTGCTGTTGCGATGGTGAATGTAATTGCTCGGACATAAGCAAGTGATTCTACGCGCAAGCAGGATTAGATGCACATGTTCCGAAATGCTGCAGCCCAATCTATGGTCTGCGTGGTGACAGCATTCTTGGTTCTACGCCGCCCTAAGCCCCCCCATACCCATCAATCTTTCCGCCTTTGCGCGACTTGGCGCGTTGGTTGTACGCGTGCGCATCGCGTGAGAGAGTCGGATAGAGCGTGCGCCACTCGCACCGGTCGATTCCCATGTGGGTCAAGTATGCGGCCAAAAATCTTGCATAATCACTGCGCGACAGCGATCGATAACCCAGCAGGCTCGCAGCCAGTCGCGTGAGCGCGCGCAGTTCCTTCGCGGC
>CAZKIN010000003.1:18730-43679 GCA_964552515.1 uncultured Phycisphaeraceae bacterium | reverse complement strand
GCGACCCGCATCGCAAATGGGTTTGTTTTGCTATTTTTTTCGAGTGTGCCACATAACAGGCACCCATCGGCGCGAACCGCCGGCGCGGTGACTTGAAGGCTGGTCATGTAATCCGGGCACGGGGATACCCTCTTTCTGTGCGGCCGTGGCGCCGGCTGCACGCCACGGGAATTGCTAGTTAACTTATACCAAACATATGGCGAAGCGTCAAGCGGATTTCACAGGTTTTTCGTAAGTGCCGGCGGATTCAGAGGTTAGAAATGTTGCGGCCGGTAGGGCGGGGGGGGGCGGCGATTTGGGCTTGCGTGGCCCGGCTTAACTGCGCGCAGAAATATCACCCCGCCCAAATGCCACTTTGGCGACACACAGCAGTCCCAGGGCGGTGATGAGGACTCCCCATTGTGAGGCGGTCGGAATGGCCGCCACACAACCTGGCGCAAAGACCCGGTCATCCGCGCCGGGGCACTGGTCGAAGCAATCTTGGACGGTATCGTTATCGTTGTCGGCGGTGTCGCTCAGCCCACACCCGCAGAGGCCGGGGGAAAGCTTGGCAGGGTCGGCGGGACACTCGTCGCCGCAGAGGGCGTCGACGCCGTCGCTGTCCGCGTCGCCGCCGCAGGATGCGCCAACAGTCACCGTACGGCCAAGGGCTGCGCAGCACACCGGGTCAAGCATCTGACACAAGCCCAGGGGGACGCAGCAAGGTTGAGGTTGGCTGCAGGACTGATCGGGGACGAAGAGGGCGCCGGAGTCGGTGCAAGTGGGATCAACGCCGTCGGCGCAGCCACCCTGCTCGGAGCAGCAAGCACCGGGGAGGCCGAGGGTGTACTCGACCACATTGGTCGTCGTGCCGTCGTTGAATGTAAAGCGTGTGGTGTGGCCGGCGGGGAGAGGACGGTCGAGGACGATCTCCAGCACTTCGGGCGCGCCGTTGTCCAGCCGGCGCGTCTGCAAAACCTGCGGCGCAATGCCGCCGGTGACTTCGACGGTGACGTCGTCGATATAGGCGTAGCCCGCGCATCGTAAGTGACGGTGAAGCGGTCGAGACCGGCGTACTGCAAGGGATCGAGGAAGCCGATGGGCGGGTCGGCGGCGACTATTAACTCACCAGTTGAAAGCGTGCCGACGCGCAGGAAATCCCACTCGTTACGCGTTTCAACCGGCGGAGGATGGCAGCCACCGTCGCCCCCGAATGCGAAACTGATCGGATCAATTCCGGTGCTATCAATGTCCTCGATGAACACCTTGCCATCGACCGCCACCGTGTAGTGGATTCCGTCGGGGCTCTCAAATCGATAACTGTGAAACTCGGTAGAACTTAGACCGGAGGCGATGTCGTTGCCACTGTTAGAAACAGCGGCGTTGGCGAACATGAAAACGATTTCGTGGATTGCCCGGAAAGAAATTCTGAAACTAGCATCGCAACTATCGAAGTTTATCGGCTTCAGGCGACTCGATCGAAAGCGCCATTCAGTCCATAGCGAAGGTGGCGGAGGGTCGAAGTAGAGGCGTCCAATGTACACGAAATCGCCGCCTTGCGGCCAATGGTAATTGAGGTGACCGTCCTCAATTGACGCGTTGCAGGGTGGAACACAGAAATCTCCCAGCCAGCCGTCCGCTGGCGACGGTATCACGTCACCCTCGTACTGAAAAAACATGCCGTCCGCCCGTACACCGGTTCTAAGAGCGAGCAGGATAACGAGCGCAATGATGACGATGGTGTTGCGTGCCAAGGTGCATTCTCTCCCTATCCCTGGTCCATTCTACTCGAAAGCCCATCGATCCCCAACGATTTTCCGCATGATCAGGCCACCATCTCATTCCACATCACTCCCCTTTGTGAACAGCCGCGGGGCGGGGATTTCAGCCGCAAGCCATGGCCAGGCGCGGCGTCAACATGAATAAGGACAACCGAAAATACCAGATCGTCGCCCCCGCCACGGTGACCAATCAACACCGCCACTGCCACTATTATGGCACCTGCGCAATACCGCCCCCGAAGGCGCGGCCGGGCCCTCGCGCGCTGCAATATCCAGCGGCACCCGTTTCCGTCGCCACACGTCATTGAAATTTGCTTTATCACGCACTGATGAGTCGGCTTCAGCCGACCGGTGTTTGCCGCCAGCTTCAGCTGGGGGGACGCTGGCCACCGGTATTTTCTTTTTCCTCTATTTCTTCGTCAGCCGGCTTCAGCCGGGCTCGGAATGCGCCGTCGCCCGCAAACGCTGGCATCGCATTCATCCGCAGCCATGGCCACGCGCAGCGCTGTTCGGCGGCCAACATTCATAACGCAGGGCGTCGACCCATCCTCAGATATGCCAGGTGGCAGTCTCCAGCGCAGCGCCGCCATGCTGTTTCGTGTGTCATGACAGGTTCCAACCCATCGTCATGGCCTCCCCACGTTGCATCCATTGGCGATCTTTGTTCGTGCCGCGTTCGCTTTGCGCTACGCTGTTCGCTGCATGTTCCCTTCATCCTGCATGTTTTCCGTAATTCGTAATTTGCAATTCGTAATTTTTCTCTGTGTCCTCAGTGTCTCTGTGGTGCATCTTCTTCCCTTCGTGTTCTTCGTGGCGCATTCCGTCTTCGTTGTCCGCCGGCTTCGTTCATTACACGCCACGGCCACCTTTCAAGTTTTCCGTAATTTGCAATTTGTAATTTCCGATGTCCCACGTCTGACACAATGCACAACTCGATCGGCCATCGCGCCGAGAGTGTGCGTTAACAGTCACCATCAATCAGGCCAATTGTGCCAACCATATGGCACTCCAAACGCCCGCATCCCCTCCCCGCCCCACACCCGTCAAAACTGCCCAACTTCACACTCCTCCCCGCCCAGGCGATGCCATAACTCATTATTTTACAATCACTTAGCATCGGGTGGCGCGCTCCTGCAACCACCCCTGGTGTCTTATAGGGCGAGTGAGAAGCGTTCTGTAAAAAGGAGACCTGAAATGTCCGACCATCAAACCCCGAAATTGAGCCACCCGCCGGACCGCAAAATCTTCGCCGCGAAACCGATTTGCCAAAAAAGCGCCGGCCGCGAAACGGCGCCAGTGCCAATTAAATGTCACCATCAGGCCTTATGGCTTGTAGCGTTCGCCCTGGTCCACGTCCTCGCGCCGCGGCGCGCCGATGGTTTCCGGCATGCGCTTCCGCGCTTCTTCCATGTCCGGAGGCTCGCCGAAGGCGGAGGCTACGTTCCACGGCGGCTTCTGCGCGGCCGCGAGTTCCGCAAAGTACGGCGCGAGTACATCGTACACCTGCTGGCGCTGTTCGAGCGGAAGCTCGCGCCAGAGCCGCGCCTTGAACAGCGGATCAACTTCGGGCTGTTTGTAAAAGTCCACAATTTGATCGCGAATAATGATCTCAATCGGCTGGAGTTTCCGGCGGTCGTTGATCTCCACCTTGGAGTCGCGCATCCAGTAATCGTGCGCCCACATCGCGCGCTGGATGCTGGCGAGTCCCTGTTTTTTCTGGCCGAGTCCCAGGTGCTTGATGCCGCGCACCACGAAAGTGCGGAGGAGGCCGGTGGCGGCGCGGTGCGTGTCGAGCTGGTTGAGAATGTCGCCCATGACGAATTCGTCAACCGTGGTTTCGTAGCGAGACTGCGTGGTTCCGTCGGGATGCTTGTTGTATTCACGCAGCCAGGCATAGTAATTTTCGGCGCGCTTCAGATTCTCTTCGCCGCCTTCGAGATACATGAGCTGCACCCAGTTCTCCATGTTGGAAACAAAGCCGGTCATGTAGTTGGGGCCGGGGGTGCCCTCGACGTAGCGCGGGTCGTTGCCGAAATGCTTTTTGCCCAGGCGCATGTACGTATCGAAAAGCACGGGGATGAAACGCGTGTCGGGCGTAAGGTCCACGTATGACAGGAACGGGTCATCGAAATTGGGCCACAGCGCGATCTTGCCGCGCATGATGAGACTCTGCAGCGCGAAGAAGGTGAGGCGGTCATTGTTGACGTCGTCGGAGCGGTTGGTGGTGGCGATGCCGTCGGCGAGCAAGCTCCCCTTGGTGGACCAGTAGAGCGTATGCGCGACGGCGTTGCGCCAATCGAGCGGCCCGAACTGGTTTTTCATGAGGTCGTACATCCAATCGAGGTCGAACTTGTATCGTTCGCGCAGAACCTGCGAGCGGATGGCCGCGAGAAGCCGATCAACCGCCGTAGCATTCTCGGGTTTGGTGAGCAGTTCCATGCGGCGGACGAAGAGCGGATCGCTTTCGATTTTTTCCTGCAGCAGCGCTTCGGGCTGGAGTTCCGGGCGAATGTGCCGCGCGACAAAATCGAGCAGGTTTTCATCCGGCTCCAACTTGAGTTCGTGCAGGTGCGAAACCAGCGCGCCGACTTCGGCATCGCTGCGTATAAAGGCGGCAAGGTCGCGCGGCGCATCCACGACTTTGCGAAACCATGCGTAGTATTCGTCCTCGGTGAACGTGATCGGCTGCGGGCCGAGCGTACGTTCCATTTCGACGGCCAATGCGCGTTTGTAGTTGAGATGTTCGTCGTCGAGGATGTCGCCGATCTTGTGCCAGTAAATCCAGGCGAGTTCGCGATAGAGCGTGACCGAGCGCGGATTGAACATGAGGCCGCGATCACGAATAAGCATGAGGCCGTTGCGGACCCACTGCCAGCGTGCTTCCGGCGTGTACTGCGAAACGGAAATGTTGTAGGCCATGTTCCACGCGGCCGTGGACCAGACCTTGGGGAAGCGCGGGGCGAGATTGCAGATGGTCATGTGCAATTCGTAGGCTTCGTAGGTTTTGCCTTGTTCCTTCAGGCGTTCGGCGCGAATGGAGGCCCAGTCGATGGCGAGCGCGCGAAACGTACCGAGTTTGCTGAGCAGGGAGATATCCGGCGGCAGACCTTTGACGGTTTCCGGGTCGATGAGCAGCTGGCGTTCCTTGCGGATGGCATTCATGGCCGGAAGCAGGAGTCCGGCGCCAAGGAGGGAAAACAAGGCCAGGAGTCCGGCGATCAGTTGGACATTAAGCTGGCGGCGCTTGGCGGTGAGCCGCGCTTGCAGATGTTCGGGAAGGGATGTGGTGAGCGATTCGGACATTGGTTAAAACCCGATGGGGCGGTCCTCCGCACGATCACTTTAGAACGACAGCTCCGCCACTTCACGACGGTAGTACAGCAACATGGCGATGCCGAGAACGATCGCTGTTTTCAGAAGCACCAGTTCGGTCACGCCCTGCAGCACCCAGGCCAGACTGACATTGCGGCCGTTAACGAAATCCTCAACGGCGTCGTAGTAACTGAAATCGGGAAGCACCCATCCGATGGCGGTGTAGGCCTGACCGATGAGGTGCACCAGAAAAATCTGCACGGAATCAAACATGCCGGATTGCGTGGGCTTGGCCCAGTCGAGGGCGTCATTCAGAAAGCCGCGCGCGGCGCAGAGGACATATACAGTGAACGTCGTCAGGCACGCGACAGGAAAGGAAAGTATTGTGGTCATCAGTACGGCGACGGCGGCCAAGAAGAGCAGTTTGCACCCCATGAGAATGAGCAGACGCACGAAGTTGCCCAGGAATGAACCCACTCCGAAAAGAACTTCGAGTTCATCCTCCGAGCGAATTTCCAGCACGTTGCGATATTGCTGTTCCCCCTCGAAGGGGTTCTCGTTCAAAAACGTTACGGACAACGTCTGGTCGGGCGCGACGGAATCAGCGGGAACGCGGATGGTGTGGTACCGTCCGACGACATGGCGCACGGGAGTCCCGTATGAAACGGCTCCCTTGAGCGGGTCGCCGAACTTCCAGACGGCGCGGAAGATTTCATCGGGCGGATAATTGGAAACCTGCGTCTTGTAGCGCAGTTGGATTTCCTTGCCGGGCGAACGATCAACGAGCAGATTGTCGAACTGGAAGTTGCGCATTTCGAGCGGGCCGATGACGCGCCAGCGGGCTTCGTACTTCACGGCGAGGCGCTCGCGTTCCTTGACCGGGTCGAAATTGGGGTTGTTGACATAGATGCCCTGTTCCAGGTTGCGCTGGAACTCGACTTCGGCCTCCTTGCGGAAATCGGGAGGGCGGACCTTGCGCGAGTGTCGCGCGACGAGCACCTGGTTTTCCAGTTCCGACTTGTCGTAGAGTTCGTCGATGGGTGGGTGGGAACTGCGAATGTATTGCACCATGCCGTAGGTGGTCGCACCGGAAAGAACCAGAAACGTGATGTTGACGAGGCTGATGCCCAGCCACTTGCCGGCGATGTAGCGCCAGCGCGGGAGCGGTTTGACCGCGATCATGAGAATCTGCTTGTTCTGAAATTCGTCGGACACCGTGCGCGACATAAATACGGTCAGTAAACTGAGCAGCAGGGCGGTCGCGGACAGGGCATACATCATGAAGCTCTGCACCGCGCCGGTCAGTGAACTGTCGCCACGAATGGAGAAGGGCAGACCGAGCACCACGATGCCGAGCAGCAACAGGAAGACCACGGCCATCTTCATGCGGATGGCTTCCGCCACGGTGTGCCGCGCTACCGCCCAGATCTGGTTCACGGTTTCTTCCCGTCCTTTGGATCAGTTGGTTTCTTCGCGGAGGGGCCAAGCAGGGCGTCAATGACCGAGTCATCGGCCTTGACGGCGGGGCGCGGTTTATCGTCCACCGGAATGTGTGGAAGTGTCTTGGTGGTGTCATCCAATGGTTGTGCCGTTTCCGGAGTCTTGCGACCCAGAAGTTCGTCCAGAATTTCCTTCTTCGGGCCGGCCGGCTGCGGCCTGGGGGCCATGGCGCTCGGTGAAGTGGGGCGCGGGGGCGTGGCGACCGCCGCCGTCAGGAGATCACCAATGATTTCTTCGGATTCGCTGCGTGTCGGCGCGGCAAGAAAGTCAGGCACTTCGCCACCGGCGCGCGCGCCGGAGGTGCGGATATTGGCGACCTGCGCGTCGTGGACAATCTGCAGGAAGAAGTCTTCCAGTTTTACGCGGGGGTGGGACACGCCGAGGATATCTTTTTTCTCCAGGCGCATGACGAGGTCCTTGATTTGCCTGAGCGTGTCTTCCGAGATCGCGGGAATGGTGATCTGCGTGACGTCGGTTTTCTGGAGCAGTTCACCGATGTCACCGGCGGCGCGCTGCTGTCCGCCATACAGAATGGTCACGCGATCGCAAACGTCTTCGACATCGGAGAGAACGTGGCTGGAGAGAAGAATCGTTTTTCCCTTGCGGCCAAGATCGCGAATGACATCCTTGATCTGCCGCGCGCCGATGGGATCAAGGCCGGAAGTGGGCTCATCGAGAATGAGGAACTCCGGATCGTTGATCAATGCCTGTGCGAGCCCGATGCGGCGAGCCATGCCCTTGCTGTATTCGCCGATGGGGCGGTCCGCTTCGTGGCGCAGACCGACCATGTCGAGCAGGCGGTCGCCGCGGTCGCGGCGGATGCGCTTGGGCAATTGAAAGAGACGGCCGTAGTAGTCGAGCGTTTCGTGCGCGACGAGGAAGCGATAGAGGTAAGACTCCTCCGGGAGGAATCCGATGCGTGCCTTTACGGCGACATCGGTGGGCGCCTTGCCGAAAATGGAGATGCGTCCGCGCGTGGGGAAGAGGAGGCCGAGGAGCATCTTAATGGTCGTGGTTTTTCCGGAGCCGTTGGGGCCGAGGAGGCCGAAGACTTCGCCGGGGCGGATTTCCAGGTTGAGATCCTTGACGGCTTCGACCTTGGGGCGTCGCCAGAAATCGCGGAAGATCTTGGTGAGGCCGGCGGTCTGGACGACAGGCATGGTTCGTTCAGCCATGAGTGTGGTTACCTCCCCTTGGATACCGTCAAACGAACGTGCCAGATGAGTGTCATCATCACCCCGCTTCCGGGCCGAGCGGAATCATCTTAGGTCGGTTGAGTTTCTTGGGATCAAATTCCTGCTTCTTCACGCGATTCTCCTCCTCCAGCCGCGTTTGGTCGGGATCGAGGCCGATCTGAAGCCGCATGAGCGTACCGGTGGGGCGGTAGAGCTTGGTGACGCCCTGCGCATTGGCGATTTCCTCGCGGGTACGTTCCCAGAGTCGTTCGATGAGCAAATGCGGATTGCGTTCGTATTCGGGAACGAGGGTGCGATACAGGTCCAAGTCGCTCTGCATGCGTCCGACGACGACGGAGTGGAACGCGCCGGCGTCCTTGATGACACGGCCCGCGCGACCCTCGACTTCATCCATGAGCATGCGGTCGATCTCGGCCTGGAGGGGAGCGAGCGGCTTTCTCTCCAGCTTGGCCTGATCGTAATCGTCGAGCAGGGCGACGAGCCGGGTGTATGCGGCGCCGGCCGCTTCGCTGAGCTGCTTGGTGCGTGACTGTTCAGCGTCACGAATTTTGGATTGCTTGTTGTTTTCCGCCCGCTGGGTGCTGTCGAAAGATTCGCGGACCTGCAGCGGGGGGGTGGGCTCGAATACCTCGACCATGGTCACGACTATGCCGCTGTGCAGGTCCTGCAGGCGCTGGTTGACCCGGCGGAGCATTTCGCTCTGGACGAAGTCGACACGCTTGCGAATGAGTTCCTCGGCGGTGAGTTCGGCGGCAACCTGGATGCCGGTATTTTCTACGATCGTCTTGAGCAAGGCCTCAGCGACTTCGACTTTCCTGCCTTTGAAGTTACTGACGTAACTGCGGACATCGTCAATCTTATAGGTGATTTTCCATTGCACGTGGACGAGACCCGCGTCGGCAGTGAGCAGGGCGCCGTCGAGCGAGGGGTCGAGACCCTCTCCGTCGCCGCGCACGATGAATGACAAGGGCTTGTCCATTTCACCTTCGCGGCGGAAGAAGGTGTGCGAATCGACGCGGAGGTCGTTGCTCTTGCGCGTGGGGAGGGTGACTATTTCCTCCAGCGGGAAGGGCAGCGCCCAGACGAGGCCGGCTTCGTGAACGCCGGGTTGAAGGTTGCCCATCCGGACGACGAGGGCCTGTTCGCTGCCGTCGATGCCGCGCACATTGGAAAACAAATATAGCACCACGAGCACAAGCATGATGAGCTTTAGAATGCCGAAGCTGGCGCGGAGGGCGTCGGCAAGTGACTGATTGGCGGCATCAAGCGGCTCCTCATTGGCGAGGAGCGCACGATGCTCGTGATCGTGGTCGTGATCGCAGTTGTCGTGGTGTTGGTGCATCACGATTACTCCTTACCGGGTTTGTTGGATTCGTCCGGCTCGTCACTGGGAATGCTGCTTGGCAAAGGAGTTATCACTCGCACACCAACGTCTTGAGCTGATTGATTTGATCGCCCCCATGTAGCAGAGTCAATTCGATCCGTGCCAACAAGTGCTTTTTGTGGAACGTCCTTTCGCGCCTGTTCGTTAAATACATCCCAGGGCGACTGGCCGGAGTCCATGATGATGGTGGTGCGCTCCTGCAGGGCTTCCTTCACGCTACGGAGTTTGTCGAGGAAAATGCGGAGTTCCGGATGTTTATCAAATTCCTTGTAGTAGTCGCTGACCACGCGCTGGGCCTCGGCTTCGATTTCCGAAGATTTCTGGCGGGCGGCGGCCATGATGCGGTCTTCGGTCGCCTGGGCTGACGCCATGATGTCAGCGGCGCGGGCTTCGCCTTCGGCGGTGTAGCGCGAGGCCTTCGCCTGTTCGTGCGACTTCATGCTGTTGAAAATGGCAGTCGTGACAGCTTGCGGGAGGCCGAGCTTCTTGATGCCGAAGCCGACGACTTCGATACCGTATTCGTCCATCGCGGCCTTGGCGACGGCCTCTTTGAGCTGGCCTTCGATTTCCGCGAGCTTGCGCTCCTCGGGATTGGTGGAGACGAACTGCGAGAAGGGGCGCTGTCCGATGACGGAGTGCTGCTGGGTGACGATGGTGGTGCGCAGTTTCTTTTCACCGTCCTCGACGCTGCCGGGGAAGTTGGTGTGAAACTTGCCGGGGTCCGCGATGCGCCAGAGCGCGAACGTCGACAGGATGACGTTTTTGCCGTCGACGGTGCGCGTTTCCTCGGTTCGCGTCTCCAGCGTCTGGATGCGCTTGTCGTAGATGACCACGCTTTGAATGGGGCGCGGCCACTTGAACTTCAGGCCGGGATCGGTGATGGCGTCCTT
Organism: uncultured Phycisphaeraceae bacterium; assembly: GCA_964552515.1. GTDB lineage: Bacteria > Planctomycetota > Phycisphaerae > UBA1845 > UBA1845 > JACQXM01. Next base: position 33,637 of record CAZKIN010000003.1, on the reverse strand, counting down.
CTCCGGATTGCCCCAGGTTTTCTTGATCGCCACTTCGGTAAAGCGCACTTGAAACGTGCACATGTACAAAGTGAGGACGGCGACGAGAAAAACCGCCGCGAAGATTGTTCCCAGATTCTTCATACCTTCATGCTCCTGCGTTCATCGGGCATGCCACCCTGTGGCACCGGCGCGTGGACCGATGATTGGCAACTTATGATTCCCGTTACTTCTTCAGCTTCGCCCCTTCGGACAATACACGGTCGAGACCGCCTTCCGCGGTGGTCTGGTATTCGACGATGACGGTGCGCGGATCACCGACGATCAGAAATTTTCTTACGGTGCCCAGGTCTTCGTAGACCTCCAGTATTTTGCGTTCCTTGTATAGCGCCGGCGCCGCCAGATAAGCAGCGACATCGGTGGCGAAAACACGCACCTTGGATGCGGCATCGGCGATCATGCGACTGGCCGAGGCACGGGCGTCGGCGATGATGGCGGCCGCCTGTCCGCTGAGCGGAGAAACGCCCTTGAGCGGATTGCCGGAGAGCAGTTCTTCCACGCGTGCGTTCGCGGCGGCGATGGCTTCGGGCGTGGCGGCGGAATCGGAGCGCACCTGGTCGCGATGCCTGATGGCGTCGTCCAGTTCGCGGGCGCGCGATTCCGTGCCGGCTACGGCGGTGAGCTTCTTCTGGGCTTCACCGAGCGCGGCATTGATGGTGGCGTTCATTTGCGTCTGCGAAGCGACAACCGCCTGAAACGCGTCGGCCACTTTTTCCTTGGTGGGGGGGTGAGCGCCGCGAATGCCGGCAAAAATAACTTCGATACCCAGGTCCAATTCGTCGACACGCGCCTGTATGCGGCGCACCAGTTCCTTGTTGAAATTCTCACGACCCGGTCCCATTAGTTCGTCAACGTCAACGCTGGCGCCATAGTCGCAGAGATATTGATATGCGACCGACTCCATCACCTTGACCGGATCGGCGTAGGTGTAAAGGAATTTCTGCAGATCGCGCACGCGGAAATTGACCGGGACGGAAACCATCAGCAAACTGACCGCGACGCTGTCGGTAGAGTCGGCGGACGCGGTGCCGGGCTGCGTGTCGGTGGAACCCTTCATGCCCAGCTTGGGGGAAGCAACCAGTAGCATCATTTCCGGTACGAATTCGTGCTCCTGCGTCCAGACGATCGCCCGCCGGGGGTCCGGGTCATCTTCGACGGTCGCTTCGCCGACCACCACTTCATTCACGCGGCGAACGGGCGCACGCTGCACTACATCCACCGGGAACGGCCACTTGAGGTGCAAACCCGGTTCGAGGATGCGCGGCGGATCACCCACCAGCCGACCAAAGCGCTCGATGTATGCGCGTTCGTCGGCGTTGATGATGACCACGCTGGAAAGTGCCAAAATGATGACACAAGTGACGACCATGAGCGGAAACAGCCAGCGCTGCAGCAACTGGTAGAACCAGGTGGAGCTGACTTCGAAGCCGAACTGGTAATTCACCGCGTCGGCGATGGAGCGGGCCACGCCGCCGGGTTCGCCCATCAGGCCGAGCAGCCGGCTTTCAAACGAGGGACGCGGAATCACGCCCGGAGTGCGCGGCCGATACAAATCAAGGATGAAATTCGCGGATAATTCGATGCCCAGCACGATGGTCGCGATGCGCACGATGTACGCGACGAGCGGTTCGGCCCACTCCATGTGCGCGCCGGCCATCAGTGCGATGACAAGCAGCAGGCAGGCGACGGCGGTTCCGGCGAGTGACGTTGCTCCGGCACGAATGAGCCGCCACTCCGGCATGCGGGAAAGTGTGAGCGAATAGCGTGCGTATAGAAAACAGAGGAAGCCGACGAAAACCACGAACCACATGACCAGCGTGGGATTGGTGGTGCGGCGAATGATGTGTTCGCCGGTCTTGTCGAACGCGGTGTCGAGCGTCCACTGCCACCCGACAAAATGCCCGCCAATGAGCAGAATGGCCAGGACGATCGTGACGCCGGGCAGCATCCACTTGACCATCCAGCGTAGGCGGTTCTGCTCGAGGAGCAGCGCTTCGTCATCCATTTCAAAAATGGCTTCGGAGCCGCCGGCCGCGCGGGAGCGGCGCAATTCCGCCGTTTCCAGTGCCTCGGCGTTGACGCGGGTAATCTGCTTGAAGACCAGGAACAGCATGAACCATATAGGCACGCCGAAGAGGGCGAGCCGGGCCACCGCATTGATGGCGTCCGAGGTGGACCAGAGAGATATCCCCAGGAGTACTGCGAACGCGCCGAACTGCAGGAGGAAACCGCCCAGCGCGATGTGCTGCGCGCGGCGGTCGTTCATGTTGGAGGCGTCATTGGTTGGCATACAAACCGCTCACTCGCCCACTGTTTAACAAGTCCCCGGTTCGAACCGGAGACGCGGATGCAACGTACCACGCATGAGTCGCTGGGTGGAGTCAATACCTTACTTGTCCGGCGACGAGGCCGGGCTACTATACTCGCCGGGTGGAGATTGGAAAATCATCAGCCCGCTCCGATTGGAACCGGCAACCCAGAGAACGAAATTCCGTACCACCCGCATCTTAAGGGAACCCCAGACTTTCCATGTTCCAGCGATTTACCACGATCCTGTCCAGCACGGTGGTTGAAACCATTCGCCAGCCGATTTTCGGCGTGCTGCTTTTTGCAACCGCTATGCTGATGGTCTTCAACGTTTCGCTGGCGGCGTTCACCCTGGAGGACGACGACAAGCTTTTGCTGGACCTGGGGCTTAATACGTTGCTGCTGAGCGGTTTGTTCTTGGCGGCGTTCAGTGCGGCCAGTGTGGTAAGCCGGGAGATTGAGAACAAGACGGCAATTACGGTAATTTCGAAGCCGGTCAGTCGTCCGCAGTTCATCATGGCAAAATTCGCCGGGATTCTGGTCGCGCTGACCCTGGCGTTCTATCTCTCCCTGTTGATTTTCATCTTGGCGCAACGGCATGGGGTGTTGCAGCACACGTCGGACCCCTGGGACCAGCCGGTGATTTTCCTGGGCGCGGGGAGCGTATTGGTCGCTCTGATCGGTTCGGGCTTCTGCAATTACTTCTACGGACTTAACTTCCCCACCACCGTGATCGCCATTCTGACGCCGCTGCTGACCCTCGCGGTCGTAGCCGTTGGGTTCTATGACGAAAAGTGGACAACGATTCCGTTTGCCAGCAATTTCATCGGCGGTCAGGTGCTGCTGGCCGCTTATTTGGTCTACCTCACCATCATCATCATCGCCGCGGTGGCCGTCGCGGTGTCTACGCGGTGCGGTCAATTGGTGACGCTGCTCATCTGTACGGTGGTGCTGGCGGTGGGGAGCATTTCCGATTACGCGTTCGGGCAGCATGCGGCCGACTCGAACCTGGCACTGGCGGCATACCACCTGATTCCGAATCTCGGCGCCTTCTGGGTGATTGACGGACTGATGGCGGGTACCGAGGAAACGGCGATACCTTTTACTTACCTTGGTTACGCGACGGCGTACGCCGGTCTGATCGTTGTCGCGGTGGTGTCACTGGCGGTGATCGGGTTCCAGCGGCGCGAGTTGGCATAAGGGGGCGGCATGGGTGCAACATTCCTGCTCACGCGACAGCTTTTCCTGCCCAAGCCGATCGACGTTGTTTTCCCTTTTTTCGCGGATGCGCTCAATCTGGAGCAGTTGACTCCGCCGTGGGTGTACTTCGAAGTGTTGACGCCGCCACCCATTGAGATGCAAGTCGGACTCCGAATTGATTATCGAATTCGCGTGCGGCGCATTCCGTTGCGCTGGCAAAGTGAAATCACCGCGTGGGAGCCGCCGCATCGCTTTGTCGATGAGCAGCGCAGCGGCCCGTATCGGATGTGGATTCACGAGCACACGTTCGAGTCCTGCGACGGCGGAACGCTGGTCGGCGATCGCGTGCAATATGCGGTGATCGGTGGCCGGTTGGTCCAGAAACTATTCGTCGGACCGGACTTGGAACGCATCTTCAATTATCGGCACCACCAGTTGCTGAAGCGCTTCGGTTAGAAGCCCCTAACCTGCCATTGCCGAACCACTGGTATTGGCCGTAGCCCGACGCTACGATCGTCAGGCCCTACGAAATTCCAAGCGCCTTCAGGCGCGGCAGATAATAGTCGATTGGCCCGGCAAGGAGAGTGACGTGACGGCCGCACGCAAATATCCCAGCATTTTGATGTTCGGATGTCCCGGTTCGGGGAAGGGAACCCAAGGCACGGTCCTGGGCAAAATGCCCAATCTCGTGCATTTGGCGATGGGGGACATATTTCGCGGGCTGGATCCGGAGTCGCCGATCGGACAGGAATTTCGATCCTATTCCACCAAGGGCTTGCTCGTTCCGGATGAGCTGACCATTCGCGTATTCCGGCACCATGTGGACGCACTGATCGCGGCGGGCAAGGTCGATCTGAACTACCATCTACTGATTCTCGACGGGATTCCGCGCACGGTGGCGCAGGTTCAAGTACTGGCCGACGTGATTGAGGTGAAGGCGGTGGTTTACCTGATGATCGACGACCGTGATGCGCTCGTGGCGCGCCTGGCGGCGCGGGCTTCCAAGTCGGGCCGTGCGGATGATGCGGACCGCAAGGTGATCGAGAATCGCATCGAAGTCTATGAACGCGAGACTCACCCGGTGCTAGATGCTTATCCGAAAAAACTGATACACCGGGTGAATGCCGATCAGCCGCCGCTCGCGGTGCTGCGGGATATCGCCGGCGCACTGATCAACGTGGTTCCCTCCAAGATATAGTTCCCTATAGGTGCCACCATCTGGCACCAGAAGGCCTCCATGCAAGCCACGACCATCAAGCTTTGGAAACGCAAGGGTAAGGACGGAAAAACCTATCTCGCCGGACCGATGAGTCGATTGACCCGCTTAGTGGTCACGAAGAATGACAAGAAGGAAAAAGACAGCGACCCGGATTACTTCGCATATGTCGTTCCCAACCGTGCTGCCGACAGCGGTGCCCGTGAATAATCGGTGGTGGCCGGTGGTTAATTCTTCGCCGCTTCAAGCCGGGCGATCGAAGTAAGGTCATCAATAACGAGCAGGGTGATTTCGCCGTCGACCTTGCGCAGCTTGAGCCGCGTTAGCCACAAGCGGTCATTCTTGCCGTGGGCATACCAACTCCCCGTGGGCAGGAATTCCCAATCTTCTACGGTGCCGATGGTCTGCGAGTGCGTCACGGCGCGGTTACGGTCGAAAGTGGTCACTGTTTGCGTGACCACCACCGGTGTGCCGGAGGGAAACTGCTCGGTCAGTTTTTCTGTTTCTGCCACCATGTTTGAATCTTTGCGGATTTCGAGTTTCTCGTCTGCAGCTACGCCGGGCATATCGCGACCGCCAGCGACTTCAAATCCGGCGTTTCAATCGTGGGCCGAACTCGCGTGTCGTTCACTTGCTTGTATCGGTTGATCCATGCGAAGGCAAGACCCAGCTGTCCGGCCGGACCGCCATCGTGGTAAAGGCTTTGAGCCACGTGCAGGACTTGGGATGGCGGACCCTCTGTCGTCAGCATCCGGTGAAAATGAGCCAGCCCCGGCTTATAGCCCTGCACGTCCTCGGCCGTAATAATGAAATCAAATTTCACATCAAAGTGGCGGGCGGTCCCGGCGAACAAGTCGCGGTCGATATTGGAAAGTATCCCCAGGCGAAAATGCTCCTTTAGCTGGGTAAGTGCTTCGTTGGTGTCAGCAAACGGCTTCCACCCGCCCAGGGACTCAGCCAGTTCGTCCGCCTTGCCCGGTGGGAAGGAAAGTTCGAGCCGCTGAGCGAGCCGATCCACGCACGCTGCGAGAATGCGGCGATACGGTTGGTAAGTTCCCGATTCGAGACGCGCTTCCTCTTCGACATACATATCAAAGAACTCGCGCTCGTGGCGGAGGAAATCGTCGCCGAAAATAGTCCGGAAAGAATGCCGCAGACCCGCCGACCAGTCGATCAGCGTGCCATAGCAATCAAAGGTCAACGTGCGGATGCTGCGACTCCAGCCTGCTGTCGAGGACATGGTGGAACTCCCATCGTTCTTTGGGTCGGTCAACCGCTTGCCGCCATCGCGCTGCATTCTGCGCGCAACCGGCACGCTCGACAATGCAGCCCGTTCGATCAAAATGTCCCCCATGGCCTCCACTGGGTTGGTACAGGACGAGCGTTTCCAACTTCACCGCACCGGTCAGGGACACCCTGAACGTCCTGAACGACTGGTCGCCATTGCGCGCAAGCTTGCGGCGACTGGTATAGCCAAGCGATGTACGCCGATCGCGGTAAGTCCGGTCGACCTGGACTTGGTACGGTTGGTTCATTCCGAAGAATACCTGCAGCGCGTCCGCAGCGCCTGCGCGGCCGGTGACCCGTATATTGACGTCGCCGATAGCGCCATTTGTCCCGAGAGCTGGGACATTGCGCGACTGGCCTGTGGTGCCGTCGTGAATGCCGTGGAGGAGGTTTTTTCGGGGCGGCTTTCCAACGCTTTTTGCGCCGTTCGACCGCCCGGCCATCATGCCGAACATGATCACTCTTTGGGATTTTGTCTGATCAACAATATCGCCGTGGCGGCGATGTATCTGGTGGAGCGAAAAGGACTTTCCCGTGTACTGATCCTCGATTGGGACGTCCATCATGGCAATGGAACACAGCACACGTTCGAACGTGACCCGCGCGTCCTTTTTATCAGCCTGCATGGCCACCCGGGAATCGTCTATCCCGGTACGGGCCATGCGCGGGAGCGCGGGTTCGATGCGGGCGAAGGATTCACGGTGAATGTTCCCATACTGCCGCCGGGTAAGGAACCAGTCTGGCGCGCCGCATTTGATGAGACGGTTCGGCCCATCGTCGACCAATTCCAACCGCAGTTCATACTCATTTCCGCCGGCTTCGATGCGCACCGTCGTGACCCGCTGGCACCTTTGGAACTCGAAACCGAATCCTATGGCTGGCTGACCGACGAGCTACTGGCCATGGCCCGGAAACATTGTGCCGGAAAGCTGGTGAGCATCCTCGAGGGAGGGTACGACCTGGCCGCACTGGCCGACAGCGTGGCCTTGCATATCGAGCGATTGCTTGTAGCGTAAAACCCCAAGTGTCCGACCCATTGCAGGCTGAAATTTCACATACAAATCGACGTTGGCGGGGATGTTTCGCACGTCCGGAATGTTGAATTGCCAATTGCCTTTATCCGATAACTTGTGTAGAATTAGTCGGTGTGCGGCCACGGCTGGTGTTATCGTGGACCCACGCGGAAAACGAGAGCCGCTATGAATGAATGGTTCGAGGCTGAGCAGCGAGTCGAACGGGCTCAACAGCTTACCGAATCGCATCGCTTTGCCGAGGCACTGGCGGAGTTGGACGCGGCCCTCGCCATCAATCCCCACAACGCCGCCTGGCATGCGCAGCGCGGTTTCCTGCTCGACGAATTGGGCGAGCCTGATCAAGCCGTGGAGGCCTATCAGCATTCTCTCTCCATCGAACCGGATGACCGCGAAGTCATGCTCGCTTTGGGCCACGCGCTGCTCAACATGGGGCGCTATGCCCGTGCGGCCAATCTCCTGCAGGACCTGATCCGCAAGCAACCGGAATTTGAATCCGCCTACTGCCCGCTCATCGGCGCCTATTGCGAACTGGGCCAGCACGAAAAGGCGGAGGAAGTATTCTATCTCGCGCAGGAGCGCGATGATTCCTGCCCCAATTGCTTCTTCTACATCGGTGTTTCATTGGCCACCCGCGGCCAGCTTGATCGTGCGCTCTATTGCTGGCGTCGCGTGTTGGAACTCGATCCAACTTACGTGGGCGTCAATCGCCATATTGCCGAAGCCCATCGTCGCCGCGGAGATCTGGAAAAAGCCCGCGAGTATCTGCTCAATGAGTTGCGCGGCGATGCCGGTAACACGGACCTGTTGTGTGAATTGGGCGAATTGGCCTTGCAGGCGGGTGACGTGGCGGCCGCTGCCAGCAAGTTTTCCCAGGTGCTGGAACTCGACCCCGAACATATCTCCGCCAAGTATGCACAAGGCCGCATTCTTCTCGCGACCGGCAAGGTGGAAGAAGCGATCAAGTGCTTTGAACAGGTCGAAGAAATTGCGGATATCGAGGAGGAGGACCTGCTCGATTACCATTTGAAATTCGGCGAAGCGCTCCTGCTGCAAAACCGCCTGCCGGAAGCCCGTCGGCGATTGGAAAAGGCGCTGGCGGAAGGTGACCCGTCCGACGATCTGTTCATGATCATGGGCAACTGTCTCTTGTCTGACGGCAAGCCCAATGAAGCCGCTGAGTATTTCCGCCGCCTGATCGCACGCGATGCCAAAAACTCGTTTGCCCACCATCATCTGGGTTTGGCCATGATGCGCATGGGCCGCTACGAAGCGGGGCTGCAGCATTGCCTCGCCGCCATTGAGAATCGTCCGGATTTCGCGGTGGCGATGTATAACGCCGCAATCGGCTACACGCTGCTCGGCAGGTGGAAAGAAGCCAAGTCGATGCTCCAGCGCGCCGTCAAGCAGGACCCGACCAACGAGCTGATCGGTCGCACGCTGCGCCGCCTGTGGCGCCTGCGCATGCTGTACTATGCCCGGCGATGCTCAGCGTTCTTCCGATGGGCGGTCGGCCGGTCCTGATCCCCCCAATTTGCCAATGCGTCAGCCTGCGTGATAATAATCCTCGCCCCCAGTGCCCATCGGAGTGGGTGGGCCCCAATGTCGAGTCTCAAAATCCTGTTTGTTTCGGGGGCCATGCAACCGGGACATTGACCGGATGGTAATAATAGGGGAAAAGGTCCGGGCGTAGATTTCCCGGTGGGATTCTCCCGGATCTACGCCGACAGGATTGCCGGTAGTTGGCAAAGGACGCTTAAGGCTATGTGGAATAAAGCATCATTCGTGGGTTTGGTTGGACTGTTCGTATGGGTGAGCGGTTCGCCGCTCTTCGCGCAAACAGCTGAGGAGAAACCCAAGCCGCAAAAAAAGGCAACGCCCGCCAATGGGCTGAACCTGCAACCCACCGTGGCGCAGAGCATGGCCACCGTGGAGCGGATGGTCGAGGTCGCGGTGCAGGGTGTGGCCGCGCGTTATAACCTCAATGAAGCCCAGCGCGCCGCCACTGAAGAAATCATGAAGCGCGACGTGCAGAAGTTCCTGAAGGACCATGAGGCCGAGGTGTGGCCGTTGATTCGCGATCTGCTCAAGTATCAACTTGGTGGCAATCCGCCGACCGATCCTGAGGAAATCAAGCGACTTGGGAAAAACTGCCGTCCGTTTGTGAAGCTCGCCGAGGAAGCCATTATCAAGGGCAACATGGAATGGCGCGACAAGGTCCTGACCGAAGCGCAGAAGAAAACGCACGACTTCGACATGGAGCACATGAAGGGGACCTTCAAGCAGATCGAGAGTAACTTCTCCGAGTGGGAGCAGGGACGTGTGACCGGTAAGAGTCTCTTCCCGAAGCAGGATCCCCGACAGGGACCACCGACCCCTCCGCGTCCGCCCACGGAATCGTTGCCCGATCCGGTTACCGAACGAGTCGTCTCGGTAGATACCATTTTTGACACGATCGTGGAGAACTTCATCAAGGACTACAGTCTTGACGAAGGTCAGGTGGTTAGTGCCCGCTCCATTCTGCGCGAATACAAGGACAAGGCCGCCGATTTCAAGAACAGCAACAAGGAAGAACTGGCCCGCCTCACCAAAGATATGAACGATGCCCGCGAACAGCGAAATGAACGCAAACGTGTCGAATCGGAAACGGAGTTCCGGAAATTGACTCAGCCCGTTTCTGAAATGGTCGTTGGTATTGAAGTGCGCCTGCGTGGTCTACTAACCAGCGTCCAGATGGAAAAATACAACGCCAACAACCGTGACCTTGATCCGAACGCGCGAAGCACCGAGCGTAAGGCCGCCAGCGACGCCGCGCGCAAGGAAGAACGCAAGCCGGAGAAGGCTCCAGCTCCTGACGCGCCGAAAGACGCACCCCCGGCAGAGGGCGCAGCGACCAAGCCTGCCGACAAGCAGCCCCAAGCTGCCGCTCCGGCACCGGCGCCGGCCGCGCCCGAGGCGAAAAAATCGGACGAAAAGCCGGCGGAACCCAAGCCCTAGTTCTGGGCGGCGCCCGGCTGGTCGGCAGCTTGCGGGCGGTGGCGCCCGGGGTGGCGCGATTTCGCGACCGTGCATTGACGCATTTCTGTCACTTACAGCGTATTCGCACTGGATTTTGGCTGTTTTTCGTCCAACGGCCAACCTGCATCCGATAACCCCCTGGTAACTTCACCGCTTTTTCATTTTTTGTTTGCCTCGCCATTTCTTGAATCCTAGGATAGAGGTTGGTGACAGACGCCGGTCCACAGCGTGTCCGCATGTGGTCCGTGCGCAAGCGTCCACGGTGATGCACGATGCAGCCGATTGGCGAAAATCATCCTTTACGCCGCCATTTTTCCGCGGTGGTCGAACATGCCTTCTGCACGGAAGTGGGCATGTGCGATCCGCGACTCACCGATTATCTCTCCGATTTGCTGGTGAATTTCACGCATATTGACACGCTCAATACCCTGCGCCGCATTCGCGGCAAGCGCCTCGAACAAGTGGCGACCATTCTGGCGGGTGTCTTCGGCGAAGAAGGCACGACCGGTCCGCATCGCGATATGACCTTATACCGTCACATCGGGGATTTTACCCTGTTCTGGGCCGGCATGTATCCCGAGCACCTGCGCCGCGACGTGAGCCTGTCAGCGGACGGCCTGCACGAATATGTCGCGCGGGGAAAGCGCTCGTATGGAATTGTCGCGGATCTCGCGCGTCCGGATGACGTGCCGCCGCGCGATTTGTTCCAGCATTTGAGTGAAGATTTTGAATATTGTCTCCATGGTCTGGGGATTGTGCGCAAGGAGTGGGAACACCCCGAACGCCGTCCGCATGGTGAATCCGATCTGATTTTGTAATGCAATCTACCTTGGACCGCGGCGGCACTTTCGGCAGGTGACGTCGCGGTGCTTTTGTCTTCCAGCGGCCGCTTGCCAATCCCATCACTTCCACGCTACGGTAGCCGCTGAGGAGGCAGATTCATGATCAAGCTGCGCTATCCCTATTATTTGGCCAATCAGCCGCTGCAACCCAACACTGATCTTGCAGTAACGGATAAGTTCAGCGGAGAGATCGCCACGCATGTCGCCCTCGCCGATGCAGGCGCGATTGATCGTGCCATTGCCGCAGCCGTTCAGGCCGTTGAACCCTTGCGTGCGCTGCCATCCTGCAAGCGGCGCGAGGTACTCGATCACTGTGTGCGCCGATTTACGGAGCGCGCGGATGAGTTCGCCCAGGTACTCTGTATCGAGGCGGGAAAGCCAATTCGCGACAGTCGCGGAGAGGTCGCGCGCTTGATTGATACATTTCGCATCGCCGCGGAGGAATCGGTGCGCATGACCGGCGAAGTGCTGACCATGGATCGCACGCCGCGCGCCGTTGGATATCGTGGAATGTATAAGCGTGTGCCGATCGGACCCTGCTCTTTTATTTCGCCTTTTAATTTCCCGCTCAATCTCGCCGCGCACAAGATTGCGCCCGCGATTGCCGTAGGTTGTCCATTCGTTCTCAAGCCGGCCAGCCTGACGCCGGTGGGCGCTCTTCTGATCGGTGAAGTTCTCGCGGAAGCAGAACTTCCCTTCGGGGCGTTCTCGATACTCCCATGCCGTCGCGACGGCGCGAACCTGTTCAGCACGGATGAGAGATTCAAGCTTCTTAGTTTCACCGGTTCACCGGAAGTCGGGTGGGATCTCAAGCGCCGTGCAGGCAAGAAGAAAGTCGTTTTGGAACTGGGAGGCAATGCCGCCTGCATCGTGGATGCCGACGCCGACTTGGAAGATGCGGTTGCACGATTGATCGTGGGTGCCTTCTATCAGTCAGGTCAGAGTTGTATCAGCGTTCAGCGCATTTTAATTCATGAGGCAATATATGACACGCTTCGCGACCGGCTGATCGCAGCAACGCGAAAATTGCAGAGTGGAGATCCAAAACTTGAATCCACCTTCATCGGGCCGATGATCTCCGAATCTGAAGCCGCCCGTCTCGAACAATGGATTAAGGCGGCCGCAGGAAGAGGCGCACGCATCCTCTGTGGCGGAGGCCGCAGGGGTTCGGTGCTCGAGGCGACACTGCTTGAGAATGTTCCGAAAGACGTCGACCTGTGTGCGCAGGAGGCCTTTGGTCCGGTTGCGCTGCTTTCAAGATTTTCGAGTTTCGATGCCGCTCTGGCCGAAGCCAACGACAGTGCGTTCGGACTTCAGGCGGGCGTTTTCACCCGTGACATACACAAGGCATTTCGCGCATGGGATCGATTAGAGGTGGGCGGGGTCATCATCAACGATGTTCCTTCCTGGCGCGCGGACCACATGCCTTATGGGGGAGTGAAGGATTCCGGTTTGGGCCGCGAGGGCGTCCGCTATGCCATCGAGGAAATGACGGAAGGCCGACTTCTTGTGATTCGTGACGTTGTGAATGCGGGGTAATTCGAAACTGAATTCGGTCGGTAATGTGAACTGGCTGGCACTCCAAACTCGTCGCCAAATCGTCGGTTACCGACGCCCCGACGAAAGTCGGGAATCGGGGACTTGGGTTTCACGGCCGGCACTTTCGTGGTAGATTCTGGTTAAGACTCGAGAAGAAGAAAATGTTGCCACCGTAGCTCAGTTGGCAGAGCAGCGGTTTTGTAAACCGCAGGTCAAGGGTTCGAGTCCCTTCGGTGGCTGGTGACGTAAGTGTAGCTGACTTCAAGGTTTACGAAGACCTGCCGGTGTTCGGCAGTGCGGCTCAAGGCGGATTTTTGCGCGGTGTAACACCGCGCTCCGTCCTTTTGGAGAACCGCACATGCCAAAAACGCCTTCATACCGTCGGCGCGTGGGCTAGGAAACGCCTTGGACGTGGCGGTGGAAAAGGATGCATGGGGCATGACTAAACCCCGTAACCAGGAGAGCGCATAGCGGATCGACGTTGGCGCCCACCGCGGAGCGCGACCTAAGCGCGGTAAGGGAGCCGATGGAAATGCTCCATGCAGGCCGGCTTAATCGGCAGTGCGCAATACCAATCGGATGCATGGCCTCTTGTTGGAGTCCATTCCGACTGACACAGTTCCGTCACATGCCTGTACGGTGTGCTTAACCGACGCAAGTCCCACTCCTGTTCCGCTGGGTCTGGTGGTAAAGAACAAATCAAAAACGCGATTGCGAATCGACTCGGGAATTCCCGGGCCAGAATCCGCAAAAACCGCCTCCGCGAATCCCGGCTTTTCCGGCAAGCGGCGAATTCCTACGAACACCGATCCACCCTCCGGAGCGAATTCCAACGAGTTGGACAAGATCTCAATGAACGCCTGGACCATCCGTTCGCGGTCGCCAAGCACCAATAGCGGTGACGTTTCAAAGGAAATCTCCTGCTGGATGCGGCGTTCTTCGAGTCGTTGCTGTATCTCCTTGATCGCCTGCAGCACGGCGTCAGTAATATCGTACGGCGTACTTCCCAGCGGCGATGCGGCAGCAAAACTCAGCAAGCGCGTGATACGCATATCCAGGCGTTTGCATTCCGTGAGGATGTCGACCAGACGTTCAGCGTGATGCCCGTATTCGCCAAGTTGGAGCATCGCGAGCTGCGCGGAGCTGGAGATCGCCGCCAGCGGATTGCGTATGCCGTGGGCAACCGCGGTGCAGACCTCGCCTACCGCGGCCAGACGTCCCGTGCGTTCAAGCAATGATCGCTGCTGTTCAGCCAGCATTCTTTCATTCATTCTCTGCAATTTTCCTCCATACCAGAACATGGCCACAAGAGTGAGTACGACAGCCGCGAGGAAGAACTTCTCAACCACTGCGCCAAGGGTTAGGAATGCGCCATATTCGTTAAGGAGGCTTTCCACACGCATCAGCATTACCTGCTCAATTTGCGTGAGCGCCGTCAATGCTCTTGCCTGGTGTCGATCCATGGCGGCCATGGCGGCGGCGGCCGAGAGTACCATTTGCGGATCGTCATTCGTGCGCGACGTCCTGCTGGCGTCGCCGAATTTCTCAAATATCCGTCGTTCCTCAACGATCATGGCCTCCAGGTGGGGCCGAAACCTGGTCAGATCAACCTCCTGCTCCTGTTCATGGGCCAGCAAAGAATTGACTTGTCCTAATTGGGTTTCAAATCGACCCTGCTCGATCGAAACGTCCTTTGATTCGAAGACATCGTTTCCCGGGGCGTTGAGATTGGTAACAGCGATCCGCAGGTTCGCGACCCATCGCTGTCGCGTGTGGATAGCCCGAAATTTTTGAATGGCCGTGTCGTATGACTGGCTCGTTTGATGAAACAGAACCAGACTCGACGCAATCAGCAATAGATCGACAGCCGCCAAGACAAAATAAAAATGATACCAGCGCCAGTGCGATGGTTGTCCGACAGGCTGAAAGCCGATGTTGATCTCAGAATCCTTCATTTGTACCTTGTGTTCGCTGGAGAAGCACTTGCGACATTCTACATTCACGCGCCCCATCGACCTGGCCGGAATTTCGCTTTCACCATCCCTGGGGCCGGTTCGGCAACGACGTTATTATCGCGTAACATACCAGAATCCTGCCAATCTAGGATTCGAATCCGGCGTGTCCGTGGCGGGAGCAGAAAGGAGGTCCTATCCATGGCCTTGGTCCTAATTGTGGAAGATGAGCCCATCCTTGGTCGCAACCTGCGCGACGCATTGATTCTTTCGGGGCACGAAGCGGTGGTCGCAACCACAGGGACCGAAGGAATCCATCAGGCTTCGGCGATCCGCCCAAATCTTGTTCTCTCCGACTTTCGACTGCCCGATATCAATGGACTCGAGGTGTTGAGGCGAATCAAGTCCCAGGTACAGCATCCAGTCTCTTTCATTATCATGACCGCGCATGGCGATGTGACCATGGCGGTTGCGGC
>CAZKIN010000003.1:0-18630 GCA_964552515.1 uncultured Phycisphaeraceae bacterium | reverse complement strand
GCGATCGCAGAACACCTGGCGGAATCAGAGTTCTTTGGGCACGTCAAAGGGTCATTTACGGACGCCCGATCAGACAAGCGCGGTCTTTTTGAACTGGCCGACCAAGGCACGCTGTTTCTCGATGAAATAGGGCACATGCCCCTTTCGCTACAGGGCAAACTCCTGACCACGATCGAGCGTCGACTTGTTCGGCCCGTCGGTGGATCTACCGAACGAAAGGTCAATGTACATATTATTGCAGCTACGAATCGAAACCTCGAAGAGGCCGTGGAGAGTGGCGAATTTCGCGAAGACCTTTATCACCGACTGAGAGTGCTGACCGTTTTTCTGCCACCCCTTCGACAGCGCGGAAACGACATTGAGATTCTGGCCAGACATTTCCTGCAGATCCAGCGCACGCGTTTTGGGGCAGCTGTTGAGGACTTCTCATCCCGTGCCATTGAATCGCTGCGGGGCTACGATTGGCCGGGAAACGTCCGCGAACTTATGCACACTATCGAGCGTTCAGTTCTGTTTTCCGATTCACACTTGATCGAGGCCGAACATCTGGGTTTACCCGTGATCGCACAGGGGAGCCACATGGAAGTGGAGATATCCGGTTCGCCCACTCTACATATCGAGTTTTCCGAAAACGGTCCCCGACTCGATGAGATTGAACACCAGATCATCACCACGGCGCTTCAGCGAGCGGGGCACAATCTCAGCCGCGCATCGCGCTGGCTCGGCATTTCCAGAGACGCCATACGTTACCGGCTGGATCGATTTGAGAAGAAATCCAAACCTTCCTGAACTCGATTAATGGTGGAAACAATCAATCGATGTATCCCAAAGCCCGAATACGCTCCATCATGGCAGCATCGAGTTCGGTTGACGAATCGCTTGTATGGTCCGTGCCACCAAGCAGTGAACGAAGGCGCTCCAGGTCTTCAAAACTTGAACTGGCATTTTCGTCCAACACAGAGTGTGTTCCCAGATCAGTTGTTTCAAGCGGATCTTCCTGAACGTTGTACAAAGAACGGACGATCGACTCAGCCACTTGATCTGTCTCAGTCTGCGCCGCGGAGTTCGGCGTTCGCGGTGTAAATGCTGTCGATTGTTCCTCCCGGTAGCACCGCCATGGTGGTTGGTAGAGCATTTGGGCGGTTCGTGTTCCCGCAGTCAATTCGGCGAATACGGGCGAGAAGCCTGACTCCGCTCCGGCAAAAAGGTCCTTGCCACAGCCATGTCGAATACCTGCGAGCGAGGCAATTGTTGCGGGAAGGTCAACCAGGCTTACCGGTTCACTTCGGACCAGGGACTTGGCAATGTCAGGGCCAAACAGTACGAGAGGAACGTGGGTTACTTCCCGGTAAAGCGTGTGTCCGTGCCCGATTGCACCGTGCTCCATGAATTCTTCGCCGTGATCGGATGTGATGATCAGCGTGGTTCGTGAGTCAATGCTCAAGTCGCTCAACGATTGGATCAGGTTCTTGATCTTGCCATCGAGTCGCCGAATCGATGCATCATACATGCGCGTCATATCGACCAATTCAATTTCAGAGACTGTCGCAGTTCCCCGGTGCAGGGACTTGCGCAAGCGACCAAAGTCCCGGGCGCTGTATTGATCGAATGCGCTCGCATCGCGATCACCGCCGAATAACGATACATGGCGGCGCCGGGGCTTGTACGGCCAATGACTTTCCATGAAGTGCAGGTAGCTGAAGGTCTTCCCTTCGCTATGCGCCTTCATCCATGATTCCCATTTGGAAAGTGCCACGTCTGCAGCACCACATTCCGGTTCATAGAAATGAAAACCGCGGTGCAGGCCAGTCGCCGGATCCAATTGCACATTGTTCAAGAAGGCGGCACACGCGATGCCCGAAGCCGCCAAAGACTGAGGTAAGGTCTGATGGGGCTCAGCCAAGGTATTCATTGTGCCGGCTCCTCCTTCCCTGGTTCTCTTGGCGCCACGGACGAGACCATGTTGTGAAGGATACAGCCCGGTCAGGATCGACGTGACCGAGGGCTTGGTCCAAGATGAGGTAGAATGCGCATCCGAGAATCGGACCCCTTGCCGTGCGAGATGATCAATGGTTGGCGACGTTTCACGAGAATAACCGTAGCCCGACAGATGATCCGCCCGTACCGAATCCATAATAATGAGAATGGTGTGCTGACTCATGATCCAACTTGTCCAGGACTTCGGGCGAGACGTACCCGGATGCTGACCAGAGATTACATACGATCAAGTCCGCTTGACCAGCAATCGCCGCGCAGGATTTCACCTGCCAGGCTCCACATGGCTTGAATATGTGACGCATCCAATCCGCGACCCGATTGCAGTGCACCCAATCGAGTCAGCGCAACTCCCAAGTGCCAGCGCAATGTCTGGGCACCGTACCGGCCACCCGCTCTAGTGTAGGCCGCCAGAAAGGCGGGCAGCCTTTTCGAAACGCCCGTGAATGCCGGACCGGATATCAGATCGCTGGTCATTCGATGTGCCATAAACGTCGCGATATCAAGTTCGGGTGATCCCATACAACAGGTATCCCAATCCAGAATCCAGATCTGGCCTTGTCCAGTCCCTATCTGTCCGGCGTGAAGGTCACGATGGATCATGCATGGTTCACCCGGCACGATTTCCGGCATTCGACGACTCAGTTGCTCAACTAAGTTGTGGAACAACTCCAACGGCAAATCCGGCGAAAGGCGAGTGAACAGCGTACGCCACCGCAGGACGGTATTAAGTTCATCCATTTTTGAATGGATGCGCTTTCCGATCCTTCCCGGCAGGGCATGCAGTGCCGCAAGAACCACAGCAATTTCACCATCGCTTGCCAAAGTGTCGTCGATACTTCGAACTTCAAATGGCATTTCGCGGCAGATCGAGACGTGGCGTTCATGGTCATAAAACAAGAGTTGAGGGACTCGAAATCGTCCGCCCGTTGCCAGTTCGAGCAGTGACGTAAGTTCGACCAATCGCGACAGTTGACCTGTGGGAGGCGCGTGCGCATGTACCTTCAAGAACAATCCGGGATTGCGGGCACCGGCCGTTCGGACTCTCATGACGCATCGCTTTCCCATACGATGCGCGATCACGCGTACATTCAGCTGATCAAAATCAACCGAGCACTCTCGTGGCAAAACACCCTGCAGCCGTTCACGGAGCCAAATCTTCAGAAATTCCCGATCGAAGAGTTCTCGGGAATCCAGTGCCCGGTCACGATCTGCCGTACACCAGAGGCAGTCGGTAGTTTGATCGAAAATGCGAATACCCGACAACGACCCGTTTCGGAAATGAGCATGGGTTCGCTGTGCTTTCGATCGCTCGCCACAGCTGGAAGCACCTTGGATTCGCAGCCGACGAACGTCGCTGCCATTGGAAAAAGTCAACTCATGTTCGAAACATGGAGAACCATTCCTACGTGTCCAGAGGCGGGCCAGTCTGGCGTCCAGCAGCACCTGGCCTTCCGGCCAACGGATCCGCGGCCCGAGGCGCTGCAGCCACAAGGCCCGCGGTTCACCTATTTCGGGCAAAGTTGAGTCGTGCGCGGCGATCATGGTTACACCAATCAGGGTTTGCACTTGATGCACGGGGCAAAACCTCGATCGAATGCCTCCTTTTCCGTATTGACCTTTGCGACACGATCATGTGGCGTCTTGGAAACCTCCTCGCACGACAAACGATGGAAATTGCCGTACTTGGGGTCCGCGGCAAATGAACTTTCCTTGGCGGGGACTCGCTTGTTCCACAAGCCTCGTTTGGCCTTGCGTGCTTCAGCCTGTGCATCCAGGAGCCGCTTACTGAAGCGGCTGGTTGTGGGTGTTAATCGGGCATAAGCAAGCCCCTCGCGAACCAGCACTTCGTTGACAAAGGTCTCGCCGCTAAACAGATAGGCCACCAACCGGCCATCCTTGTCCCGTTTCTGCTCATCAAACCGAATGCGAACCTCGCGACCCTCAACCAGTTCACTATTTCGCCTGGTGGCTACATCTGCCATTGGTTCCCCATCGGACGGGGCGCGGATGCCGGCATAGATCAGGTATTCATCCTCAGGTCTGTCGCTGTCGAGCTTCACCTTCTGCGCACTCAGCACGCGCTTGACTTCCACGAAGAGTCGTTCCTCGGCGTCTTCATGTTCGTCAACGCGCCCGCGCGGTCGTAGCGTGAATCCCAGCGATCCCAGGATGAGAACCGCCAATACCAGCCACACAATTCGTGCCTGCACTCGCTGTAGCAATGCTGCAATCAAATTCATCATGGCGTCGCTCGATTAATATAGTCCCACAGGTCTTCCACAATGTCGTTGTCCACGATTTCGAAAGGGTGTGTCAGTTCACTATCCGTGAATTTCTCGCGGTCCGGAACAAACCGCGCTGATCCATCGAGATACACGGCATTAATGCCGTCTTCGTGCCCGGTTTTGATCACCTTGGGAAGGTGGAAAATGTCAGCCATGATTCCAGGATTCCCCCGAAGCTGCGCAAGTGATTTTCCTCCGAGGTTGTATCGACGGCCATAGCCCGCGCGGGTATCCAACAAGGGCACCACGGGCCAAGGGTTCTCGGCCGTTGCGAAGCTATGATAAGGATCCGTCTGTCGCGGACAGAACAGTATGCGCAAGTCGTCAATAGTTCGCTCGTCTGCGACAAGGGGCCCGAAATTGCTCTCGAAATCGCGCCCGTCATAGATCACGTAATTGTATTGCCACGCTCCCTCGTTGACGTCATTGTTCATTTCCGGAAACACGTCGTAATCGTGCAAATATTCGGTGGTAGCGAGGTACAAGGAGTGCAGGTGACTCAGGCACTGTGCATCGCGCGCGCGCGTCCGTGCCTTGCTCATGGACGGAAGCATCAAGCCGATCAGCATGGAGAGGATCGCAATGACGACCAACAATTCCACCAGCGTAAAACCGCGCATATCTTTCCGGTATTTCAACATGAACTCACTGCTCCCCATGCCGAACATCTCCAAGAATTTCGATGTCTCCAACCGAGACAATCACCCCGCCAAACGCCGACTCCTTTGGCGGTCGGACATCTGTTCAGGGCCACCTGACAAATCATCATGACGCCACCTGTTGCCCTCGGCGGCCAAAACGGTTTCCATGGCGTCCGGAGCCCCATCGGAAATCTGAGTGGCCGCGCGCCAAAGCAGCGATGCAAGCGACCCGGTTTGCGACCGAAGCGCGTGCACAGCTCCTAAACGAAACAGCGCCGAAGCGGTAAAGAACTTCAGCGATTTTCGGTCAACGGGGCCGCATCGACACTCCCAGCAGTCCAGGAAGGTCGCGGATTGTCGCGCTGATTCAGCCGACTTCGCTGGATCATGAACAGAATTCAAATACAAGTGTGCGAGGAGATTACCGAGATCGACCGCCGGATCCCCGACGGACAAGGTGTCGAGATCAAGTACCGTAACTCCGTCGTCCGCGACCACAACCTGCTTTTCGTAGAAGTCGCGATGAATGGTGCGCAAGTGTCTGCTTCGAATTTCGCTTGAAAGCTGCGAAAGGGTTTCGGCGGTCTTGCCTGCCAATACATGCATTTCAGGCGCAATATGGCGAATCGCCTCGCTCCAACGGCGGACTATCGCTGCTTCATCCGTTGCCTTAAAGATTGGAAGGTCGCCAATGCTCAATTCATGAATCGCCGCCAGCGCATCAACGGTGCTTTCCAACCAGCGTCCATGTCCGCGCGGTAGCGATTCCAGGGAAGTACCATTCATCCAGAAGAATATGGCTAATTGTAACTCCGGGTCAAAGCCAACCGATGCGGGAACCCGAACACGCGTACCGCAAACTTTCCGCAGCGCCCCGCTCACCAGCATGTGCCTGCGAATCAGCTCACGCCCACGCATGTCGCGGAATGTTTTTCCAAGGAGGCTAGTGCCCGGTGCGCTTGGCGAATCAAAACAATACCGAATTGCAGCTCGACGATTCGCTCTGTACCCCGCCAGCCTGCAAGCCAGACTTCCCGCACCCGACGATGCATGAAAGCCGAAAGCGTTGAGCCTTGGCTCCATCGCTTGTGTGGACAGGCATGTGGCCAGTTGTGTCAGTGATCCGTCGCATTCCGGTGAATGAATAACCAGGGCGTCATCTTCGGACATCCAAAACACGCCCGGATTGATGCCCTGGTATGCGTCACCGTCGGCCTTGGTCGCCTTACGTTGTCGCAATGATTGGCTGATTTTTCCGCCCAAACTTTGCTGACCGAACAAGGAGTGTGTTGCCCCTGAACTAGTTTGTATCGACCATTCCACCTGGAGAGCCTTGATCTGTGGTGATCCCTGTGGCCAGTACCGGACCATTTTCATGGAATAAGGAGGCTCGCCTAGACGGCTGCGTACATGGGCATCCTCGGCAAGAAGATTGGCCAACTGTGCGACGTCAAAGAGTCGCTGGCATGAGGATGTCACTAGTGCTTTCGGATCCATCGCCCGACTCACGCTGCCTCCGTAATTACGCCAGCGCAATTCAAGTCCGCTCCGGCGCGGGAAACTGCCATTGCGCAGAGTTCGCGCCAGTTCGGGCGCAAATGCCGCAACATGCCCCGTGCCCACTCCAAACGCGCGACAGCCGCGTAGACGGAAAGACGCCCCCGGTCAATTCTCGTGGCGGACTGGAATGCCCATGCATCGAGAAACGACTCGGACCACCGACTGGCTGAGTCGGGGGCAACGCCCGTTTCCGGTCGCCAGGCAAGCATCTCCAATTGAGTTGCAAAGTTAGCCACGTCCAGAAGTCCGTCCCCCCGGGTCATACGCTCCAGGTCCAGAAGCGCGGGCCGATTCCCTTTGAACACGACCTGCTTCCAATGAAAGTCGCCATGCAAGGTGGCCAACGGCTCAGGAGCAAGTTGCTTCAGCGCTTGTATCAATTGTCTGCGTAATCGGAAGAGACTGGTCACCAAATCAGGGCATGCTGCGCACAGATCTATAAATGCATCGTTAATTCGTACGACCAGCTCAGGCGTCGTTTGGATGCCCAGGCCAGGCAAACTACTTGAATGCAATTGTCTTAAGGCAGTGGCCACAGCTGCCAATGGTTCCACGGAATTGCTCTTGGACATGGTCTCGATGAGTGCGTCTCCACGTAGCCACTCGCACGCCAGCAAACCATGTTCCGCTTCGTTGCTTACCACTCTGGCAACGCGAAACGAATCAGTGGTTTCCTCTGACGCGGCAACAAGACGTTGATGAAGACCGGCCAGCAGCGTGCACCGCGAAACATCGGCAGCCCGGACCACCAACCGATCGGTTGTCGTCTCGCCAGTGGTCGAAGTCCACGCGGCGCGCAATCGCACCACGCATTTATGTTCGGGCACGTATCTCATGAGAAGGCGTTGAAACGAAGACTCGTCCACGGATCCGCCCACCTCATTCTCATTGCGCCACCGCTTCCAAGCCGCAAGGGCGAGGTCACGATGAGCAAAAGTTCGAAGTCCCCGCAGGCGACGATCATTCGGGAATGCGTAGGCCTCGATGTTGGAACCGGCGATGTTCAATAATGCTCCGCGACGGGACATCGGCAGTCGCGCAGGTGCATTGAAGTACACCAATTGCCCCTGCGGCCACACGCGATTCAATGGAACTCCAGATTCACTCAGCATCGCGTAAACAACACGGACGTGACGGCCCGGATGATAGGTGGCTTCCAGCAAGCGCGCTTCCTGCCACCCGTCGCGTTCAACAGAGCTGATGTCCACCAGTTGGGTCCGCGCGGTCTCAAGGATGGCATTCGCATCCAGCAGAGATGGCAAAGATGCCAGAGTCGCATCCGGTGGTACCTCAACCGACGAAGTCAACATGCCACGCGCTCCGAATCTGATTCCACTTCCCACGCTGCAATGCCAGATCCCGCGTGTACCAGCGTCGCATACTCACCTTGTGCCGCCATCAATTCGCTATGAGTGCCCTGCTCGCAGAGTCGACCGGATCTCAAGACGAAAATGCGATCGAAGCGGTACATGTCGCGCAGCCGATGGCAGATTACGACGGTAGTCGCATGATTCGACGGGGCAAGCCATGCTTCTTCAACCAGTTGTCGCGACAGTGCGTCCAACCCCGATGCCGGTTCATCCAGCAGAAGGATTCTTGGTTGAGGCAGTAGTGCTCGCGCAAGTGCTATGCGCTGGCGCTGACCGCCGGAAAGTGTGGTGCCGGATTGTCCAAGAACCGTATCAAAACCGTGCGGAAGTTCGCCAATGAAATCATCAGCATGCACGCGGCTCGCGGCTTTCCGAATGGCAATGTCATCTGCATCGGGATGTCCCAGTGCAATATTCTCCGCTACGGTCATCCCAAAAAGTATGGTGTCCTGATGGACCCATCCAATCTGACTGCGAAGGGATGCAAGCTTCACCTCGCGCAAGTCGTGGCCATCAACACGCAGACTTCCCTCGATCGGATCGTGGAACCGTAGCAGGAGTTTTGCGAGCGTGGTCTTTCCGGCACCCGAATGCCCCACGATGGCCACGCGCTGTCCCGGCTCGATATGCAATGACACACCAGTCAATGCAGGACGTCCGCCGTAGGAAAACCCGACGTTCACAAGCTCCACCTCGCCGCGCACAGTCTCGAGGGAACACGCGTTCGCGGCGTCAAAGACTTCAGGGCGCAACTCAAATATCTCCGCGACTCGCTCGGCGCAGGTGGTCGCCTTGGCGGTTTGTCCCGCAAGCTTGGTGATTTGGCGCAGGGGTTTGTTCAATGCCCGCAAGTACGCCAGAAAAACAAGCAACCCTCCGGCAGTCATGCCGCCGGTTAGTACGGAATGCACCCCAAGGTACAGGATTACGCAAGTCGCGCCGGCGGATGCCAATCCAACCGTTCTTTCCAGCTTTGACTCGAGTCGTGTCGTCCTCAGCCCGGCGCGCACCGTGCTGCGGTTTTGACGCGCGAAACGCTTCTGTTCCACTCCCTCGCGGTTAAATGCCTGAATCACCGGTATGGCGCCGAGTACGTCGTGTGCAATATTGGCGACCAGGCCTTCTTTTTCCCGTTGGTCGTTACTTGCACGCCGTATTTGTTTGGAAATTCGCCATCCCGCCCATAATGTTGCAGGAAGTGTTGCCAACCCGACGAGCGCGAGCAGGGGGTTTAACCAAATCAAGGCGGCCGCCATTACGACAATAGTCAGCCCGGATTGCCCTACCGTCATTACTGCGCCCACCAGCATTTGGCGCAGCATTTGTATGTCGCCGGTCAAGCGCATAAGCAGATCACCGGTGCGACGCCGCTCAAACGTCGAAGGCGAAAGAGTTTGCAGGTGAGCAAACAAATCCCGTCGGACCGTTCCCACCACGCGCTGACCGATGCCTGCCAGTGTGATATCGCGCACATATGCGAACACGCTCTCGACAATGGCCAATACCAGAATGGCCGCGCATGACCAGAACAGCAGTGTCGCAGGTGAAACGCTTTCGCCAGCACTTACAAACCGGACCCAGGATGGCAATTGCCGTTGAGTAATGACGTAATCAAACAGGAATTGAATCGGCCAGGGACCTGCCAATTGAACGGCAATGGCACCAATCGCGGCTAGAATTGCCCCAACAAATCCCAAGCGATAAGGTCGCAGGTAGGACGCGAATCGCACCCACATGCGACCGGCTGCACCAATGTCCAGTTTCCCACGTCGAGTTTTCAAGACCCAACCCATCACGCCGCCTCGCTGATTCGTTTACCGTCCGCATTATCCTCAGATAAAATACCTTCGCCCTGAGCGGAAATGCCTCCCGCTTCCGCCACCAGCCATCGGCGCATGACGGCTTCGTTCTTGGACACGTCGAATCGCTGCACGGCGCGACGACGTCCT
Organism: uncultured Phycisphaeraceae bacterium; assembly: GCA_964552515.1. Lineage (GTDB taxonomy): Bacteria > Planctomycetota > Phycisphaerae > UBA1845 > UBA1845 > JACQXM01. Next base: position 8,827 of record CAZKIN010000003.1, on the reverse strand, counting down.
CCCTCCGATAGCCGCATCGCAAAGTCTGGATTTTTCAGAATCGATTCCATGGCCGACGCCAGACGCTCTACCGATTCCACTTCGACCAGCATTCCGCTTACGTCGTTTTCAATAATCTCAGGGATTCCACTGAGAATGGTGCTGACGGTCGGACAGCCACAGGCCATTGCCTCCAGCAGTACCGTTGGTAACGCATCAACGTTGCCGTCTTTGGCTTGCACGCAGGGCAATACAAAACACGCGGCTCGTTGCATCGCGGAACGAACCTCATCCTGCCTCATGGCGCCGACCAGCGATACGTGGTCGCGCAGCCCCAGCGAGCGTATTTGTTCTTGAAGAGCTTTCAGTTCGCGACCCTCGCCGGCTATACGGCATGCGATCTTAAGTCCACGATCACGAAGCAAGGCAACCGCTCGGATCAAAAACGAAAACCCTTTCTTTTCGATAAGTCGTCCGACTGAGAATACCGACATGGCCTCCCGGTCCTCGTCGCCCGGTGCAAATTCATCCATATCGATTCCGTTATAGTTCACCCGCACCTTGGCAGGATCGACGTTGGGAATATTTTCGAGGATGAACCGGCGATTCGATTCGCAGACCGTCACTGTGAAACGGGAACCATTGATCTTTCTGGCGAGTAATACGCGATCCACGTTGTCCCGGAAAATGTCAAATGCATGTAGCGTCAGGCTGTAGCTCGGACCACCGAGCATTGACGCCAGGAGCGCAACATCCGCTTCATCCGTGCCGAAGTGCACATGGACATGACTGATCCTTCGTTTCCTGGCCCAGCGGATCAGTTGCGCAGCCTGACACAATTCGAACAACGCAATTCCGCGGTGCTTCATCACCAGGCTGATGGCACTACGAAATCTCCGTGGCGCCGCCCGAAACAATTTCCATTGCGCCGCCAGATGCGAAATCATGCTGCCAACGAAGCGCTGCTCAAGGTAATCAGCTTTGGCACGAACTTGAGTGACCGATTCATGAAACATTCCCTCATCAGGCAATCGCATTGATGCAATATGCACTTCCAGTCCCTGACGCTCCAGTTCGCGAATCTCATTCACCACAAACGTCTGACTGAATCGCGGGTACATCCGCAGCAAGAAGCCGACCCGTACGCCTTCATTTGTTTTCTTTTTCATGAGGCATTCCCGCTAACGCACGATGTTACAACTGATGGCAAATGGGCCGCTCGTGTGCACGTTGCGACAAGATGAGGCTCCCGGCTGGCGGCCTGTACGAGTTCCTCCACCGATTCCGCTGCGTGACTCCAAGTGAATCGGGCGCGCACGTCGTCCTGCGCGCGTCGTTCCATGGAATGACGCAAATCCGGATCCGAACGCAAGCGATCCAATGCGGCTGCCAGGTCGTCGACGTCTCCGGGCTTGCATAAAACGCCATTGACCCCACCTTTGATGACGTCGGCAATCTGCCCCAGCTCACTCGCCACCACGCAGGTCCCACTTGCCATGTACTCGAAAATCTTAATGGGTGAAAAATAGAAATCGTCGGTGGGAAGGAATGGAGCAACGGCCACATCCATCGCGCGAAGCCAGCGCGGTACATCACCATGCGGTACCGCGCCGGCCATCACCACTCGATCCCCCAAGCCCCGATTCGCCACTTCGTTGCGAATTTCATTCTCGAACGGGCCCGTCCCGACGATGACGAGACGCGCGCCCGCATCGCGACTCGCGATCTTGGCGAACGCGGCAACCAGTACGCTGACTCCGTGCCAGGGTTTCAAACTGCCCGCAAAGCCGACGACAAATGATCCGGACGGAATTTCTGCCGGACGGTAGCTCGCACGTGGCCCCAAGCCCGCAAACTCCTGCAAATCCACACCATTGGGCACGACGCGAATCTTGCCGGATTCCTTTCCCCATTGCCTCAGGCGGAGCGCCAGCGCGGACGATACCACCGCAACGCCATCTGCAGCACTCAGAATCCGATGCTCAATGTCTCCGGCCAGCGTCTGCATGTTCAAAGATCGATACGCGCTGGCTTCCTGCGTCAACGGTGCATTCATTTCCACCACAAATGGAACGTTGAACTTACGGGCCAGATCCAAGCCTAAGTGGCCGAATAATGACAACCGTTCAATTACCGCTTCTGGAGGTTGCATCGACAGGGCATCAACCACCTGCGGCAACACCGTGGCATTATAAATCAAGGGTCGCAACTCCCGTGCGACGCTCTCATCCAGTTCTCTATCCTGCAGCCAGCCCCTGATGGAATGATGCACTTCCTCAGCCATTTTGCATGGCGACATCTCAAGCTTTTGCGCGGGATGCTCAGCCGGCAAGATCCCGCGCGGCGCCAAGACCGTCACTTCATGGCCCCGCTGCGCGAGCGCACGAGTGATTGCACGGACGTGCACTGACGCGCCTTTGACACCGTCCAGCGCGATCCCAAAATCGCTAGACACATACAGAAGCCGCACGTGTCGCCTCCCCCATCCAGAAAGCACCGAATCGCTCCGCGACACGATCCAGGCCATGCAGGTCCAGATCGCATTGGTTCGGTTTCTTGTCCTCCAAGAGCTCCTTGACCACTGCGTCCGCCAAGGTGCGCGAATTGATGTGAGTGGGATCGGTGGTGTGCACCAATCCGCGATCCGCCCAAAGTTGTGCGCGCAGTGCTTGTTCCATGCGCGGTTTCGTACGCGGCACAATCAGGGCATTGGCTCCCGCGGCCGCTATCTGACACATGGTGTTGTAACCGCCCATCGAAACAACTAGACGAGATGTACGAATGCGGCACGAGACACAAGGTTCAAAATCCACCCACTCCACGTTCGGCAACTGCGCGGCACGCTGCCGCAGCACGCGACCTGAAATGGCGGGCAGATCGGGACCTCCGACCACCAACGATTTTAGCCCCAGCGCTGACACGCGCTCTGCCGCTTCACTCAAATACAGGTCCAGCAGGAACTCGCCATCCGTCCCGCCGCCAACTGTAACCAGTACAGATTCGCGCTGATTCACATTCACATCAACCGGAAGTGCATGCCCGCAAATACCCCGGGTTACGTAGCCAAGGAACGACAATTTCGCCTGATTGGTTGCGGAAAGTTGATATTCCGTCGCCACGTCGAACAGATCGCGCTGTCCATAGACCCAAATCTCATCAAAGCATTCCTCGAGTATTTCTGGAACGCCCAATCGGGCCCATTGGGCAATCGTCGACGAAGCATCATCTTCGATATCCCGCATCCCAAAGACGATTCGAGTTTCGGGACGTTTCGCCTTCAACCAGCGCAGCGCCGGGATGAGTTCTCCACACACGCCGAGCGGTGCCTTGTCCACCAGCACAGTCTCCGGCGCAAAATGCTCGACCGTATTGCGCAGAACCGCCTTGCGATATTCCAGCAATTGGTTGAATTCGATCGGTAGATACTTGCTACGGTAGTCTTCTGGAGATTCCTTCGCGAGTGCCGGAAGTTTGATGTAATCCACGCGGGCAAGTTCACTGAAAAGCGGGATGAACGGTGTACCGGTTGCAACCAGAAAACTCGAAAACGGGTATTGACCGCTCAATTTGTCGCAGATGGCGAGCGTGCGAGCCAGATGCCCAATACCCACACTGTCGTGGCAATACGCAAATACTCGTCCCCGGTTAGCCATGCTTACCTCTTTGTGCTTCGCTTCCGCGACCCGAAACGGACCGTTGGGTTGGGTTCCTCGTAACCCAAGTCTCTGCCACTCCTAGCACAATCCATGCCAGATGCCCTACAAAATACAGTTGGTTTTTCCCGCAGAAAACCGCCGGAATTTCATCTCGCTTTTTGGGGAACAGCGTTTTTGCATGCTTCTGCGAGTTGGCTCGCATGGTCGCTTGAGAAGTTGCGAGTCTATTCGCAGGCATTGGCTGAAAGCGTAGCGCATTTCATGGCTGGTTCCATCTCGAAAAGTCCAACTGGTGAAAACGGTGCCGCGAAATCGACAAAACTCAAATTGGGTCGGCCGGCTGGCACGCCAATTGCTACAGCCATCCGAAATAGGTTGGTTTCGATACGCTTCCGCTGACTAGTCAAAAAGTGGACCGCCGTAGCACCAACCACAAAACGGAGAGGGAGACGCAGATGATGATTCGAATATTCCAGCCTATGGTCGTGGCGGGATTGGCTTTCATAACACTGACGGCCATTGCAAACGGGCAGATTCCCAACCATCCTGTGATCACTGAAATATATACTGACCCGAACGGCCTTAATGAAGGGCCAGTCTTGCGTGACCCACTCAATTTGCATCAGGAGTTCATTGAAATCTACGTTCCACCGAGTGCTTCGCTCTCGCCGACTTTGAACAAGGATGCGTTGCGCTTAACCTTTTACGAAGTCGAAGGCGATTCCACCAGTTCGGGACTTGGTCTGATAAACTACCGCTTCGACCTTCCCACCATCGACGTTGATTCATCGAATGGGCTGACCGCTGGCGCCATTGCGCGGCCAGTCAATGGGGTTTTTGTCTTGGGCTGGGTGGATTACATCGGCAACCCTCCGACCGGATTGCTTGGAAGCCCGTCGACTCGTGTCGCCCTGATTAACGGTGGCGTCACTACACATCCGACGGGTGCCACATTCATAGCAATGAACGGCGGACAGTTTGCCGGAACCACCAACTTTCCGGTTCCCACGGCTGAAAACTTGATCGACATGCCCAGTGAGGCGACCAGCGGAATCGTCCAGAACGGCTCCGCCGCTTATCTGCTGATGAATCGGGACGGAGTCGGATACGTCATGCTTTGTGACGATGCGCATGCGGTCAGTTGTCCGTCAGGCTCCAACCCGTCATTGCCGACAAACACCATCCTCAAGACGACGGCATTACTCGACGCATTTGGGTGCAACGACCACGCGAAATTTGATGTGCTGGCGCAGCCGTTTGATGTACCTACCGGAGACGACATTGATTTGGAAACTGTCTTGCCGCTAGGGGGGGCGTTCAGTTTGCTCACCGCTCAGATTTCCGAAAGCGATGGAACTGCAACCTATCCCGGAACCGCCAATGGTTACGCCAGGCGTTTTATTGATATCGCGAAGACCACCGAGACCTTGGCCGCAGACAATCCCGTGACAGACGCCACCACCGCATATCGACATGTACGCAATAATGGACCATTTTATCCAACGCCGGGGCGTACCGTCCTTACCACTTCCGCGCCAGAACTCGGAGTGGGAGTTGCGGCCGAGCAGATGGTTCAGGTCCTCGCCGGCACAACCGGGCGACCAGCCCTCCTTGCCGCCAATGTTGGTGGAAACTTTTCAATAAATGTGAGTACCTCTCCCGGAGCATCAAGCAACCCGGCCGCTGTAACTTTCGGTGCCGGATCTTCGTCGAACGCCATAACGGGACAAACGCTTGCACTCCCCACCGTCGCGGTGACCGCCAGTGCGGCTGCGGCAAACGGTGCCACGGCAATTTCCAACGTGAGCGTAACAGCAACCAATTCCATTGGCGGAGATCCAGCGGTCCTCTCGCCAATGCAATCCGCTTCGATGACGGCCACTGTCCTTAAGCCCACAACGGGACTTAACGCTGGTGGCGGGGCATTTCAAACCACGGTCTTTGCAGCTGTCCAGGGAATACCAGCTTCAGCTTCATTAAACGAGTTTCGTGCCACCAGCTTTGGCAACTATGCAGCCGCCAATCTTGAAGGCCTCGTACAGGATTCCAAGAGCCAAGGGTCGGTGCTCCTGGATACTGCAACAAATATTAACGACGGCTTGTTGATGCAGGCCCTGGTCTTCGATCTGCCCGATCCCGGATTCTTCATAAGTCTTCCCGGGCCGGGCGCGCCCAAGCTCAATTTGGTGCAAACAATTGTCCAAAGCGCCGAAGTGCAGAGTGGCGCTGCCACTTATGATGACTCCTTTGATGGAACTATGACCGCCGTTCGCGCCAATCGTGTCAACATTCCCGACACGCTGGTGTTCAACGGAACATTTACCCCAACTGAGCTTATCAGCTTTGCCGACAGTACCGGGCGTGCCGGAAAAGTTCGTTCCGGACTAACCAATGCCACCGCCACCAGCCGCACCTTCGAATTGGCCATCCTCGACACCAACGTTCGGGACAACAGTACTCTCGAAACCGGCGCGACGGACGACTTCGGATTGATCATCGAAGTTGCTGCCGTAGAGCTTGGATCTCCGGTCCTCGTGGGAGAATTCGTTTTTCTAAGCTTTTCCGGCGGATTGCAGGGCGCCGACATCGATGGCGTTGAAGTGCCTCCGGGCAACAATGTTGCAACCCTGACTTACTTGGACTTGGACAACCTGCACAGTGTGTTGGGAATTCGCGAAGCCGAAGCTCTCATTGTTGTGGACGGAAACGGTACCGGCGAAATTGATGTGGTCGAAGTCTTCAGCCTGAACCCTTCAGCTGTACCTCCGACTTTGGTTTCAGCAGTTCCCGCTACCGGACAGAGTCTATGGAAGTCCGCCAACAACATCACCCGACTGACTTTCAGCCAGAACATTACCGTGCCGGTCCCGGGGCAGATTGAGATCCGCCAGATGCTGCCCAACGGTCTTTACGGCGCCGACCTTTCATCTGGCTTTACGTTCACTGTTGAGAATGACGGTGGTGCGCAGCCGCGCATTTTGAAAATCGTCGACACAGGTCCTGCAGATCTGATACACCGGAATTGGTATGCCATTCGCAGCATTAGCGGCTGGGCGGGCGTCACCAATTTCACGCTTCAATATTTGGTTCAGGTCGGCGACGCCAGCAATGATGGTCAAGTCGTCAATTTGGATGCCAGCCTGGTGAACGCAGCAGTGCCAAACTTCGCACCAGTGGACAATGACCGTCGCAACATCGATGGAGATTCTTCAATCCTCAACGCCGATGTAAGCGCTGTCAATGCGCGGATTCCGTCTTTCGCGGTATCAAAGCCGACGGGGCACTAATCTAAGGGGAAAGGGGACTATGATCGCAGGTAATTCAAAGTGGATGCGCGGATCTATGGCGGCGTTGGCGGTCGCTTTGCTGCCGGCATTCGCCTACGCAGCCACCGCCTCACTCGTGCCCGTCACCGCCACCACAGTTCCTCCGGGGGGGGCCGTCACATTCGATCTTTATGTGTCCGTGGTTTCGCTGGCTGATTTTGACGCGGCCGATTTGATCGTGGGAACAACCGCCGCGGGTCTTTCATTCTCCTATTCCGCTGAATGGCTTGGGGCATTTGTCAATGTCACCACGCCGTTGGTCGACGTTGGGTTCTATCCGCATTCGATTTACATCGGTGGAAACAACCCCGCCTCCGTGGGCGCTTCAATGCGTGTGGGCACGTTAACGGTGGACACGTTTGGCTTGGCTGAGGGCACTTACTCGGTTTCCATCAATCCCGCCATCGATGGTGGTGTTAGTGGTCTAACTCGTTCCGGTACGCGCGAGCCGCTGTCGGGTTCTACCGAATTGACCGTTCAGTGCCTTGCTGCGGACCAGGATTGCGATGGAAGAATCGACCTTACCGACTACGCTTCGCTCCCTTCGTGTATGGCTGGACCGGGCATGGCGGCCTCTCCCTCATGCTTGGCGTTTGACCATGATGGCGATGGCGACGTGGACGCGATGGACTTCGCGTCTTTTGCAAATGAATTCAATGGACCTGGCTGACGCAGCGAGACCAACCGGCGCCGGAGTATGCCTCCCAGGACTGCCGGGAAATGCGATTGGAATTGGGAAAGGGATAACCATGAGACAGAGTCTCTATGCCGTCATGTTGGTGATCGCATTGACGACACCTGGCAGCATCGCGGCGACCGCTACGTTTACACCAGTCGGTCCCACGCAAGTGCCCGCTGGTACCAGTGTGGTGTTCGATGTGACTGTCACTGTGGGTACGCTGTCGGGTTTCGATGCCGCCGATGTGGTTATTGGCGCCGGCAACGCGTTCGATCTTTCGTTCGCCTACAGCGCACAATGGACGTCCGCTTTTTCCACGGTGTCCACTCCATCTTTTGACGTCGGGTTCTATCCACAGGATGTGTTTGTCGGCGGAAACAACCCGACGTCCGTCGGGACCACCAAGTTGCTTGGAACGGTGACCGTGGACACAACCGGACTCGTGGACGGCGTTTACCAGCTGCGCATAGACAACGCCACCGATAGCGTCAGCACTCTCGCTCGCGCGGGATCTGCCGAACCACTCAATGGCAGCGTTAATTTCATAGTTGCAGCGATACCCGTACCCACTATGGGCACATGGGGGGTGGTTGCAATGTCGTTACTGGTGCTTACCGCCGGCACTTTGCACATCGGTGGATTCAGTATGGGGAGTCAGCCCGAATAACGGGCATAGGGGTGTAAAATGAATCGCTTTTTCACTGCATTGTTGGCTATGGCAACCGCCGTTGCGTTGACTGGCTTCGGGGTCTCATGTGTCACTACCGCGGGAAGTGGTGGCGACACGGTATCGCCAAAACTCTCCGCACAATTGGGCGCCGGAACATTGTCCGCCGAGGTTAACGCCGAGGACGGCGATGATCAGACCCGCCTGGAAATCAACATTCAGGGTGGTGCGCCTGGTGCCGTCATTGAGTTGACCATAAATGGCGCAGTCGTCGCCACGGTAACGCTCGATGCCAATGGTGCTGCGCAAGTCGAATACAGCAGTCGACCTGATGACAGCACGGGTGAACTGGCTTTACCGTCGAACTTCGAGTTTCCCCGTGCGGGAGACTTGGTGAGCATTGGAACGGCCACCGGTCAGTTCATGGACTCGGGCAACGGGAACGACAACGGAAATGATGACGACGTCAACGGAAATGATGACAGCGGGAATGACGATGACGTCAACGGAAACGATGACA
>CAZKIN010000002.1:29025-56024 GCA_964552515.1 uncultured Phycisphaeraceae bacterium | reverse complement strand
AATGCGACCCCAACGATATTCCCGCACCTCCGGACGCAGCGATAACGCAGCGCGGTGACCTGTGGTTACTCGGTGATCACCGTCTGATGTGCGGCGACAGCGCCGTGCCGGCCGACGTAGACGCGCTGCTCGATGGCCAGCCGATCCATCTGGTAAGCACGGATCCGCCATACAACGTCAAAGTCGAACCGCGTTCAAACAACGCCATCGCCGCTGGCCTGAGTTCATTCGGCGAACCCGGCCTTACCCATCACCAGGGCTTCGACCTCGCGCGGGGTAAATCCAAGCCGCGGAAGACAGACAAGAAACTGCGGCCGAAAGACCGACCTCTGGCCAATGACTTCGTTTCGGACGGCGAGTTTGATCGGTTGCTGGCGGCGTGGTTCGGCAACATTTCGCGGGTGCTGTTGCCCGGACGTTCATTCTACATCTGGGGCGGCTACGCCAACTGCGGCAACTATCCGCCGGTTCTCCGAGCCCACAATCTGTACTTCGCCCAAGCGATCATCTGGCACAAGCAGCATCCGGTTCTTACCCGCAAGGATTTCATGGGCGACCACGAATGGTGCTTCTACGGATGGAAAGAAGGCGCCGGCCACATGTTCTTTGGCCCCAACAACATTCCCGACGTGTGGAGCGTGAAGAAGGTCAATCCCATGGCCATGGTGCATTTGACTGAAAAGCCCGTCGAATTGGCAGTGCGGGCGCTGCAGTACTCGTCGCGGGTCGGTGAAAACGTACTCGATCTGTTCGGAGGAAGTGGTTCGACGCTCATCGCAGCGCAGCAGACGCAGCGCCGGGCATTTCTCATGGAACTTGATGCTTTGTATTGCGATGTCATCGTCGCGCGCTGGGAGAAGTTCACTGGCCTCAAAGCTCAGCGTCTGGAAATGGCAGTGGCCAAATAGGAGGAGAAGAACATGGGTCTGCGTGGACCGAAACCCGAACCGACAGCGATCAAACTGGCCAAGGGCAATCCCGGCAAGCGGACAATTAACCCCTATGAACCGCAACCCGGAACAGGTATTCCGCGTTGCCCCTCCTGGCTCGCTGATGATGCCAAGAAGTGCTGGTATCGCATGGTGCCCCTGCTCCGCGAAATGGGTGTGCTGACGCGCGCTGATACCGACGCCCTAACCGTCTATTGCGAAACGTGGGCCCGTTGGAGGCGTGCAGTCGAATTCCTGGAAAAGAACGGCGACGTGTACACCCTCAAGGACGACAACGGTGACCCCAAGTGCGTGGTGCAGTGGCCGCAAGTGGCCATCGCGCGCAATCTGATAGGAGTGCTCAACCGCTTCCAGGCCGAGTTTGGGCTAACGCCCAGCGCCCGCACGCGAATCGATGTGGCAGCCTGTGGAGGCAATTTTGATCTTGGCGACGCCATTGAGCGCGCGATTTCCGCGGGTTTGGAGGTCGCTGAATCCTAATAAGGCTCAGGCGGTGGACAAGGCGGCGTGAAGCTCAGGGGCAGCAAGCTCGTGAACAAGGTTCGCCTCGAGCGGGAACTAAAGAGACCGCAAGGTCTTCCCGACAAGCCGGAGTGGCTGGACGAGATGTGTCAGAAGGCTAGGGACTTCGTTGTGCCACTTCTCCAACAGATGGTGTACTTACGCGCATCGACGTCAATGCGTTGTCACGTTACTGTCATCTATGGTCACGCTGGTGCGAAGCGGAAGCGTTCATTGCCAAGCATGGCCTCATGTATCCGCTGAAAGACGACGCCGGTCAGCCCAAATGTTTCCAGCCCTGGCCGCAGGTGTCGATTGCCAACAAGCTGGCACAACAATTTACCCGTCTCGAATGGGAATTCGGCATGACGCCTTCGGCTCGATCGAGGCTGATGCTGGCGACACCGGTCACGCAGCACTCCGAGAACTCGATTATGAGGCTGGTGAGGGTAAGGTAGGGTTTGCGTTAGACTTTACGAAACTGACGGACGCAACGGAGTACCAAAGTCGCGGACGTATCGTCGGTATTGCTGCGACTGCCGTGGCTAAACCTTGATATTCAGATTCCAATTTCAGCTCTGTTCAAACGACCGGTCGAAATTTGAGGATTCGTTCACACTCAGGTAGGATGTTGCTCAAGTTCGCCACTTGGACTGTAGCAACATCAGATCGGGCGTGTGGCGGTCATCGTCTCGGCGAGGTCAAAATGGCACAAACCAAAGAATACCTCATCTCGGTTTACCAGCATGCTATGGGGCTGTCGTTGCCGGTTGTTTGCGCTGCCATGGCAACGTCACCGCCTGAACGGGGCGGCATTCCAGCATTGCTTTGGGGAGTCAGCGCTTCACTGTTTGGTGCAGCTGCAGCTATTTGGCAGAACCGACGCGCCGCCGCCATGGATCGAAAGGAAGAGAATGACGAGCAGGAAGCCCGTCGCTTATTCAATCACGACATCGCAAAATCAGTAGCTTCGGCAATCGGGTCAATCGTGAAGCGAGTGGCAGTTCAGGACGACCTTCCGGCTCAACACCGGGCCGCATTGTCCGCGATAGCGGCCAATGCCGAATCCGCTTGGCTTGAAGTTGCTTCCGCAGCCGACCCAGGCGTACAGCCAATGTTGGAGCAAAGCGTAATAGCCGCCGTCACGGTTAATCCCCAAAATCCCGAGTTCCCTCTTTATGGCGACCTTCCCATGTGGCGACGTGCTTTGCGGGCGATGTTGGACGAGGTCGGAAGGAACCCTGGATTGGTTCTTCCCGAGGACTCGATCGCACTCAATCGTGCGGCGGAGGCATGCCAGAAGGACTTCTCACGGCAATTCTTTGACGAGCTAAAGCACGATCTGTCCAACCCGAAAGGTGGCGCAGCGTTTGCAGGGGTACATCTCCGGATGATGGGTGACTTGGTGCTTGCGGCCCGTGCGGGGGCGGTTAACGATCGTGAACTGAACAAGAAAGTCGACGCCATAGTCGATGCGATCAGTTCCCGCGGTGACGAGCTGGTTGCCGTAATTGAGAAAACCGGCGGTCAAAGGGAAGTGATTCGCCTGCGACCAGTTACATCCTGGCTGAAGAGAATCGACGGCAAGCTGGGGCGGATTGATCGTCGTGTTCACGACGTCATTGTCCGGCTCCAAGCCCTGCAAGAACAGGGCGTGCGGACCGAACATGTGGTTCGCGCCGGCTTTGTTGAGGCGCGAAAACGAGAGGATGTCGCCCATACAATTACACGGCGAAAGCTGGGATTGTTGAGTGCAGCATCGGCAACCATTGTTGTGTTGGCAACAATCGGCGGGCTTGTCGTAGCTCAGCGTCGCACTCGCGAGCAGGCCGTTGCGGCGAGGCAAGCGCTTGCCCGCGAGATTCGAAAAAACGTGGATGTCGCGGATCTACGCGTCGGACTCCTTTCGACAATCGCCGACCAAGACCTCTGGCCGGCATCCAATCTCGGAGATGTATTGCGCGTTCAGCGCGATGCGCAACAGCAACACTCTTTCAATCATGAAGCATTCGCAGTAGCGCGTACGATTCCATCGCTCGCGGTCTTGCCGGAATGGAGTGCTGTCGAGACCTTTTATGAACACATCAAGTCTGAAGGATTACCCAGCTCGACAATGAATGGTACAATGCAAGGCGTCGAGCAACTCTTATTGCAGAAACCGGCACCAAGCCAGACCCTTGTGTGCGAAGCCGTTGGTCACTGGGTCGAGTCTGTGGAGGCTCATTGCCATTTAGTAGGCATGCTCGCCCAGCTCGCATTGCAAGCGACAAGTGATGATCAGCCGATTCGCGACTTCAAATACCTTCCGCTAGCCTCTGGAACTGCAGGAGACCGATCACCGTCGGCTCGAATTGCAAGCAAATGCAGCGAGAGCCCGGGGCCGTTGCAGCAGACAACCTGTCTAACGTTACAAAATGAATTCGAGCGCCTCGATCGATCAAAACGCGACGATGTGGCAGGGGTTGCTGCCAAGGCCAGGGCAGTGGGCTGCTACGTTACTGCGCGGTCGGGCTACCGTCGTATTATCGAATGGTTCGCAGATGATCCGACTTGGGCCTCATACGCCAAGATTGGATTGGACCAACTGGACAGTCCTGAGTCTTACAAAAGACTCCGCGGTGCTTTCGTTTCGGGCTACGCGGAGACTTCGCCTGGACGGGATGCAGGGATTCTCGTAGGTGACTTGATCATCAAATACAGTGACTTCGCGATCGACACCGTTGAAGACCTTTATCAGGCTTTGACGAGCAATTACCAAGATAGCATGATTGAAGTTGTTGTGATTCGGAGTCGGGCTCCTGTCGCAATTCGGTGCCCCGTGGGCCGTCTCGGTCTTGAAGTCGCGGGATATTGAGTAGCATATGCTCGGGGCAATTGGGTTGCCCGTTTCTCGTTCTAGGATCAACAGCCAGCTGAACGGTGAAGTTTTCAGGCTCATCCGGTCGGCGGGTTTCCGTAGTCTTATGCGATCTTGCCAAGCAGCCAAATTCCCCAAAAAGCGAGACAGTCAATGTCGCCGCGTGCCCAACAATGGGCAGCGGGCAGCCCAGCGACCCATTCTGCACGATCCAACGCGCGATTAACTCGGCGCTGCCAAATGACACAATCGTGGTTCATCCCGGCGTTTACTTTGAGACCTTTCACCTGATGGGGAAGGAAATCACGATTCGAAGCACGAATCCAACTGACCCAGAAATTGTTGACGCTACGATCATCGATAAAAGCCAGGCACTCGATCCATTGAGATCATCCACAATCGAATTCTTGGGATCGGTTCGAGTCTTGCGAAGTGGTCAATGCATTGAGTTCGTCAATGTCGAGTATCGTGGAGAAACTTCATCCCGGGCGGTTCTCGGAGATGTCGCCGTTTATGGCGGCGGTGGCGGCCTTCGTGCTTGACGAGCCTTGGACCAAGAGTGCCGGATCGGCGGCATTCAAGACTTAGCGGACCTTCGAATCGGCTGCTGGATTCTGCAGAATGAGCGTCTGACACCGAGCCGAAATGGCAGAAAAAACCCTTGTGTCACCCCCCTGAATCATTTTCCTTGTATGAAAGGGGCAGCTTTTCCTATGATGGGAGCTGCGGCGATTCCCTGAAATTCCAATGTTAGCCGTTGCGCGCCAGATTGTGGATCGACAGGAAAGGGGTGAAACCTTGGACTTAGCCAATCACGCCTCAATTCATTTTGCATTGACTACGCCCTGACACGGACGGAAAGCCTGTACGATTTGGATTCGTCCATTACAATTCGCCGTCCTGTTCGATGCCAAGACCAATATCCATGGACCAACACTCGGGTCGTGTGAATGATAAAAGTCGTTGACATCTTCGCCGGACCGGGAGGCCTAGGGGAAGGTTTTTCGTCCGTTTGCGTCAGACGCGGTCGATCAGCATTTGAGGTCGTACTGTCTGTGGAGATGGAGCAATTCGCATTCGAAACGCTGCGATTGCGGACGTTCTTTCGGCAATTCCATGATGGTGCACCCGCCGACTATTACAGTTATCTGCGTGGAGAAATCGCTCGGAGCGAGCTTTACGACACTTACAATGCTGAAGCTAAGGCCGTGGACTCGATTTGTTGGCATGCCAAGCTCGGACCGGGAGGTGAGCCAACGGATCACGTGCGACAGCGCATAGACGCAGCGGTCGGAAAGAACGAGAGCTGGGTGCTGATCGGAGGTCCGCCTTGTCAAGCGTATTCGCTAGCTGGGAGATCCCGAAACGTTGGCAATCCCGAATACGACGCAAAGAAGGACGGGCGCCAAAAGTTATATGTGGAGTATTTGCAAATCTTGGCTGACCATCGGCCCGCAGTTTTCATCATGGAGAACGTCAAAGGATTGCTTTCCGCGACTGTTGGCAATGTGCGCATGTTTCATCGGATTCTCGATGACCTGCGGAATCCACGGGCTGCACTCGAGAGGGAAGGTCGACAGTCAAGATGCAAGTTATCATGCGGATACCGCATCTATTCCCTGGCAGAGCGTCAGATCTCTGACAACGGCGATTTGCAGTGCGCAGTAATTCGAGCAGAGAAGTATGGCGTTCCTCAAGCACGCCACCGGGTAATTCTTCTGGGCGTCCGAAATGACTGTAACGGTAGCCAACCCGGGACCTTGAAGCCGCACACCATGGTCAGCGTGGAATCGGTCATCGGAACGATGCCTCCGCTGCGCAGCGGCCTTTCAAAAAGTGTCGATTCGCCTCGGGCTTGGAGACACTGCCTTCGCTCTCAACTGGAAAGCCCATGGGCCAACTCTGGAACACGCAAAGCGGACGGGCAGAAACTGAGTGATATGGTCAGGCGATCATTACGCTCAATCAGGCCGCCGTTGGCTGATCGCGGAGGCGAGTTCGTGGCGGGCGAGGCGTTACCTGAGCATGCCCGCGAGTGGTATGTAGACCGGCGGCTTGACGGATTGTGTAACCATGGCTCGCGCGGCCACATGGAGTCCGATCTGTTTCGCTATCTTTATGCAGCGTGTTTCGCCAAGCTTCACGGGAAATCGCCGTCACTTCAGCATTTCCCAAACGACCTTCTTCCCGATCATGGAAGCGTCGGTACGGCGCTTGAGAAGGGAGGCAATTTCTCCGATCGATTCAGAGTCCAGGTCGCCGATCGGCCGAGCACGACCATTGTATCGCATATCAGCAAGGATGGTCATTACTACATTCATCCCGACCCACAGCAGTGCCGCAGCCTCACGGTGCGCGAGGCTGCGAGACTGCAAACGTTTCCTGACAATTACTTTTTTTGCGGTCCGAGAACGGCGCAGTATGTGCAAGTCGGCAATGCTGTGCCTCCCTTATTGGCTAAGCAGATAGGGCAAATAGTCCTCGACTTTCTGCGCCTTTCGGGAGCAAATGACTGATGGATACTATGACTTCGGCGGCGCGCAGTTGGAACATGTCGCGCATCCGCTCAAAGGACACGATTCCCGAGTTAATCGTGCGCCGACTGGTATACGGGGCGGGTTTTCGATATCGCCTGCACGTTCGTGGTCTGGCAGGTCGGCCCGATCTCGTTTTTTCCCGCTTGCGCAAAGTCATCTTTGTGCATGGCTGTTTCTGGCACCGGCACAGCTGTGCGAATGGGCGCGTGGTGCCGAGGACCCGGACGGGCTTCTGGACGAATAAGTTCCAGAGCAACGCCGCTCGAGATGCGGCGGCTCGACTGCGACTTCGGCGCGAAGGGTGGCAGGTGCTGGTAGTCTGGGAGTGCGAGACGCATCTCCCCAGCCCCCAGCGCCTTCAGGCCCGATTAGTCCGGTTTCTTGGTGGTTCGTGAACAAGGCGAAGAGTATGTTGCCGCCTATGGCGACTAGAGGGACAGCGGATAAGCAGGCAGCATGGAGTTCTCGGAAGCACACTATCCTTGGCGCAGCATCCCCGACTGGGCATCATTCCTTATCGAGTTCGGGTTTGCTTGGCTGGGTCAACCGAGCGATTCCCGCCGGATCGCAGTCATTTCCATGCCGTCCGATTCTGCTGCAGCAGGATTAGTTGCGCTCGGAGCCATGCGCAAGTGCCTCGAGCTTGATGACGCCAATGACATTAGTTCACATTATGAGAAGTTGCGTTCATTGGCGCGAATGCAACCAAACGGCCCAACGCTACGTCACAGCAAGCGGAAAGGTGTGTTCCTTTTCGATGGACTTGACAGTGGTGGTGTTCCATGGGTCAAACAGCTGAAATCCAAGTTTCGTGTCAATATTCCCCGCTCGTCGGCATTGGATTGGCGCATCGATGGCGAACCACCAGTTGTCCTCGTTCCCGGCCAGCAGGCTCCCAATGCACAGCTCTACAGCCATCTGGTTCAGCGGGGGAGTGAGATCAGGTCTTCGAATCTTTCTGAGTCTCATTCCCTAATCTGCCTTGCCGGCCGCGGAACCGGTGAGGTTCCGACAAAGGGCAGCATGCAGGCCATCCGCTTCCGCGAAGACGGGGCAGAAGCGGACCTGAGTCAACTTCTCACGGTCCAGAGTTGGATGCCCGGAACCATATCGCGCGTGATGTACTACAACTCACGAACTGACGCGTTTGACCGCCAGTCTGTCAAGCCGCAGTTTGTCGTTGCGGATGGCGACAAGGCCTTCCTCAAGGTGGTTGACGCGGTGAACTTTCAAGAGGGCGACGTGGTTGGGGTCGTCCACAGAACGATGGAACGTGACAGGCTTGAGGCCATCGGCACTAGGCTGGAGAGTCTGCGGCAATGGTACGACCATTCCGTGATTGACGGGCTGCCTCAGACACCTCGCGGCATAAGCGTCTCCGTCATGAAAAGGAGGCACACATGCCAGTGACGGCATCGAGGCTCTTTGATTTTTTCGTAGAGCGGCCGGTGTGCTCGATTGAGCGTCGTGAGATCGTCTCAGCGACGTTCGGTGATCTGCGCCGAAGCCTTCGGTTCATGATCGTAGCCCTTACCGAGGGAGGTGACTGGGAGGCAAAGGAGATAGCCGACCAACTTCGCTCAGTTATCTCAAAATGGCTGACAGTGCCGGTGCGTTTTGACGATGCGGTACTGCGCGTCCTGAGAGAGATGGGCGAGCCGTTTGCCATCGAAGCTCGCTGGGGACGTGACATTCGCAGTCACTTTGACGATGCATGGCGTACGTCCCAGGAACTCATGGTACGGCAAAACCTCGTACGCGCCGTTCTTTCGCAAGAAATCCAGACATTACGTGAGAAAGGGCGTGAATTCCGCATCTTCTGCCACAGACAGTCGCGTGAGTCCTTCGAATCTCTACACGGAGAGTTTGGGATTGCGGCGATAACAGAGAACGCCTTTATTCATTCTGTCGCGGAGTACCGGGAGGCAGAACCATTCGATGTCCTCTTGAA
The DNA here is from genome assembly GCA_964552515.1 of uncultured Phycisphaeraceae bacterium. Lineage (GTDB taxonomy): Bacteria > Planctomycetota > Phycisphaerae > UBA1845 > UBA1845 > JACQXM01. Next base: position 47,228 of record CAZKIN010000002.1, on the reverse strand, counting down.
GGTCGGTCCGCTTCGTCCCCGTGGGTGGGGCTCAGCGCCGGATGCGCTTCTTACTGCTCCACGTTTCAAAACCCTCATCCAAGTAGTTTGGTCCGGCTGCGGCGATGAGCCGGGCTTCGGGTATGACCCGGTCGCTCCGCCCATCCCAGAAGGCGGCGGTCAATGCGAGACCAACCGGGATCATCACATCAAATGGGCAGTTAGTGAGACTCGTTTGCGAGACAGTTCCATCAGCGCACACGGCGACCTTCCGGACGTCAATGAGTTCGAATTGTTCACCCGACTGGCCCAACCGGTCGACTTGCAGCGAGCGACACTGCTGCAGGTAGACGAGGTCCATGGCATTCTGTACCCGCCTCACTCACGTGTCCTTTCGTTCGATGATGGCCCGCAGGCTATCGGCTATCGCCTGCCGGGGGAAACGCTTCAGGAAGGAATGTACTTGATACTCCCCGTTGTGGATGACTTGCGTCTGGCTGGACTCCAGGCCGAGGAGGGCCGTTTCAGTCGCCTCTGGAAGGAAAGGTTGAACGCTGAATTCCGTCGTGACCCCGCTGGCTTAGTCAAACGCCTGCAAGATGCTGGCTTGAAGCTGCTCCATCTGCGATCACGCATCGAACATTGGTGCCTAGCACCTTCTACGGTGATTCACGCTCCCCAGAAGATGCGCCATTTCGAGATGCTGATTAAAGTGCTTGGTCTTGATTTTGACGCCAGTCAGCATGCACACAGACGCCGAGCCGCCTGGTGGCAATTCGCTTGGGATGAGGTCCGGCGTGCGCGAGGAGAAGCGATCCAGACCGGATTCCAGGAACAACAGATTATCGATAAGCAACTCCTCCTCGCGCTCCCCGCATTGCATACAGAGATTCGGACCAACCTGGGCCAGCAATCGTTTCAGCTCGCGATTCCTCCGACCCAGACACTGCGCGGCGTATTCAGGTTCTATAAGGTGCTGGCGGTCGAGGAAGGGTTTCAGGCACCGCAGGGGGAACTCAAGATGCTGTGTGAGCTCAGCAGGATTGACCAATGGCGCGCATGATTCCATGCTTTGTTGATGAGCACACACCGCCGGGCGAGCGAGATGTCTTCAACATGCTCGCCGCCGGCCCGTCCGATTGGGTGGCGCTCCACTCACTTGATCTTGCGCCGTGGAACCGCGATCTGCGAACGGAAGTCGATTTCGTTCTCATCATTCCGGACACCGGTATTCTCTGCATCGAGGTAAAGTCCCACCTGGACATCACGTTCGATGGTGAGCGATGGCATCCTCCGGAGATCAAACGGTCGCCGTTCAAGCAGGCGGCGGATGGTCGGTTCACGTTCTATCGACGCATGCGCGACTTGGCCCCACGTTTTGCCGGTGTTCCGGTCGTACACTGCTGCATTTTTCCGCGTGCAAGGTTTGATGTGCCGCCCAACTTATCCGTGCAGCCCTGGGAGCTGATGGATATGCGCGCCTTCCGAACATTTAATGACTCTTCGGCATTATGCTCCGACCTCAGGGCGCGACTCAATCGGAGCATCGAGGCCGAAGCGAACCTGCGCCCTTTGTCGACTGCGCTGTCTGCAACTGATCTTGCCGCTATGGTCGAAGCATGTGTACCTGTGCAGAAACGCCGCCCGGATGCCCGTGAAGAGGTCCGCCGCCGCGAGGAGCAGGCGGCCTCCATCCTGCGTGAACAGCAGAAGCCTGTTCTTCGGCTCTCAGAACTCAACGACCGGCTCGTAGTCTCCGGCGCGGCCGGCACCGGCAAGACCCTGATTGCTATGGAGGTCGCCAGGCGCGCGGCTGAAAAGGGCCGGCGAGTGGCGCTTTTTTGCTACAACCAGCTCGTTGGTGAGTGGATGCGGCACCGAATCGCACAGACCGGGCTGATCCCACCAAACTTGGTCATTGGACGCGCCATTCGCATCATGGCGGAAATGACAGGGTTGCCATTCCCGGAGTCGCCATCGCCATCATTCTGGGAAACCGAGCTTCCCGAACAGCTTGAGGACCGCCTTACCGATCCGGACCTAAATGCGACGGCAGCATTCGATTACCTGGTTCTGGACGAGGCGCAAGACTTCTTGGCCCGACCACGTTTGTGGGTTTGTCTCTCACAGTTCCTGCGCGGCGGCATTGATGGCGGTTCATTCGCGCTTCTCGGCGATTTCGATCATCAGGTGCTCCGAGATCACAAACCGATGCAGAAGACGTTCGCCGAATTCGACAGGTCGGCGCGCCCGGTCAGATGGCATCTCGCGGAGAACTGCCGGAACTACCGGATCGTTGGCGAAACGGCTCTGCGACTCGGGGGTGTGCCCACAACAGTGTACTCAGGTTATCTCCGACCAGGCGGCGGGCTCCAGAATTACGACATCTATTTCTATGAAACGAACGAGAGCCAATTTGCGCAGCTGGCGCATTGGTTGCGCGACCTGAGGGCCCAGGGCTACAAGCCATCGGATATCGTTCTCCTTTCATTCCGCAGCGACGAGTCAAGCGCGGCAGCCAGCCTGAGGCACGCGGGGTACAAATTGCGCTCAGCGTGGCAGTCCGGGGACGCAACGTCTTACGCCAGCGTACACGCATTCAAAGGCATGGAAAACAAGATCATCATTCTCACCGACGTGATGCTCACGGATCATGACTTCCAACGCGACTTGTTCTACACGGGCATGACCCGCGCGACAGAATCTGTTCGTGTCCTCTGCGACAAGAGGTCCGAAGCAATCCTCTGCAGCTGGCTTGCTGGAAAGGCGGAAACATGAGCGAACGATCTGACATGATTGAGTGGCTCCGTGGGGAGATCGTCGGTCCCGCCAGGCGACTCTCAGACCCAACGATAGCTACCTTCACCAATGGCGAGTTTGTCGACAGCACCGCCACGCGCCGTGGGCCTTTGGCATGGCGGCCCGACGCGCAGGCCGATTTGGAAGAGGTCTTGTACTATGATCGCGAGTCGCCGCATCGCAAGTATGGCGCGGGTTTGCTTCACCCCGGGCCGACAGTCAACGCCGCCATTGGTTCACCCGCGCCACCCGATGTTATTGCGCTTCAGGCCACTGACACAATCGGTGCGGAAATTGAGCAAGAGGAGGTGGAAACCGTCACGGAGGACGCGAAAGATTTCAAGTCGGACGCTGTTACGACAAGCTCTGATACGTCAGATGACTTTGAAGTTACCAGTCCAGATGTCCGCCATCCGTCAACAATTGGAGTATCCTTCTGTGCTAGTCTGGGCGTCGATGGATGTATTGTCATCCAACTTCCGCGAGCCCGCCGGTTCACGTGGCAGAAGGAGTCGTCGCCGCCATTTCCCCTAAATGGCAGGTACGAGTCGTGCAAGCGCCGGTGGACGGATGAGTTGGGGCGACAGCAGGAAGGGCCGATGTGGCGGCGGTTGCCTGCAGTCGTGCCGGACTGTGAGATCGTCATCGGTCATAACGAACTGGTGCCCGGCAAAGCGATCCGCCGGGACGTGGTGATGCCGCAGGGCTCCCCGCTCGGGCTCCGCGTCGAGGTATTCCCGCGATACCGACATATTGAGGATGCCTGGCTTCTAACCGTCGTGTTGCGGAACTCGACCACTAGCACGACTTCGCAAACGGCACACGAGAGCGTTCTTTATCAGAGCTACTTCGAGGTCTTGGCCCGAGGAGGGCGCATTCGGAAGTACCCAGAGAGCCAGCGCCCGTTCGAACAGCTTGATGCAGAAGAACAGTCACTGGCCCTGCTGTACCGGGAATCCGCAACTTGGGGCATTGGCCACGGCTGCGCTGCCGGATGGGACGTGGAGCCGGGGTACTCGCCCACGCTGCTCTTTGCCGACATCCTCCCAGCCGTCCAGCTGCCGAGCATGACTCCGGACATTACTGACGCACAGGGTAACCGGCTGCAGCTCTCCATGCGGGCACTGGCATCACTGCCAGACGATGTTGTTGGGCCGGCGTGGCAGTCCTTGGATAGCCTTGCTTCCGAGTACGCAGCATGGATTCAACGGGGACGGCTGCAAGTTGCGGAAACGCCCGATGTGCAGTTTGCGCCTGTGGCGACGCGCCACCTCGATGCGTGTTCGATATGCCTCGAGCGGATCAATGCCGGCATTGCGCTGCTTCGGCAGAACCCAAGGGTCCGCCGCGCCTTTCGTCTGGCCAATCTCGCGATGTTGCTCCAGCAGATCGCAACCAAGCAGTTGAAGAAACGCCCCTTTTTCTGGGATGAGGCCAGTCGCCTAGTTCGTCCGCAAGGGCCTCACCAGTCGCCATGGGGCATGTATGCCGCCGAACAGGAGAACACCAGCTTGGGGGCTTGGCGAGCCTTCCAGATTGCTTTCCTTCTTATGTCATTGGATGGCGTCAGGGATGGCCGGTCGCCAGATCGAGAGATCGTAGATTTGATCTGGTTCCCCACTGGCGGCGGCAAAACGGAAGCCTACTTGGCCGTCATGGCCTTTTATATGTTCCATGAGCGTCTTCTTATGGCCGATGGAGGCGAAGGGCCACAGCGGGACGGCACGAACGTCCTGATGCGATACACGCTCAGAATGCTGACAACACAGCAGTTCCAGCGAGCCGCGAGCCTGATATGTGCGATGGAGTTCCTGCGGCGCAATCCCGCCAGGCATGGCATCGCACCGGCAATCCCTGGCAAGCGGTTTTCGCTCGGCCTTTGGATCGGGGGCGATGGCTCGCCCAACAAGATCGACGGAGCAATAACTGAACTCAATGAGTATCGCAGAGGTGATGTCGACGGCAACCCGCTCATCATCACCGAATGCCCTTGGTGCCGCGCAGAGATCGGCCGCTTCGATGGGCCGCGGCCAAACGGCCTTCGGCAGAACCAGTGGAATGCCGCACGAATCAGGGGTATTGTCAACGTGCCCGAAGAAGGGCCAATGTTGCACTGCACTGACGCGGCATGTTCCTTTGGGCAGGAAAGCCCTCAACATTGGCTGCCGGTTGAAGTCATTGACGATAGAATCTATCGCTTCCCACCGTCCCTCGTCATTGGAACGGCCGACAAACTCGCGATTATTGCCTATCTTCCAGCAGCCGGTGCACTGTTCGGCCGGAGATTCGAGGGAGGCCAATCGTACCAACACGCAGTCCCGCCGGGGATGATCATCCAAGACGAGCTGCACCTGATCTCTGGTCCGCTTGGGACCGTGTACGCTCTCTATGAGGGCATCTTCGAGCGGCTGTGTTCGTTTCAGATGGACGGCAACTGGGTCAAGCCGAAACTCATCGCCTCCACTGCCACAATCCGTGGCGCTGCCGATCAGGTCAGGGCTCTCTACGCCCGTCAGACGACGAGCCTGTTCCCATCGCCTGGCCTGTTGATGGGGGATTCCTTCTTTGGCACTTACGCGCGCGATGAGTCAGGACGCCTCCGCGAGGGGCGGCTCTATTTGGGAATACACGCCAGTGACTTCGGCTCTGTCCTCACGACACAAGTCCGGTCCTTCTCCGCAGCGCTGTTCCGCCCCTATGCCTTTGCTGCGGATCGCCGCGACCCTTGGTGGACCCTGCTGGGATTCTACAACAGTCTTCGCGAGCTCGGCGGAGCCAAGACGCTCTTCGATTCGGACATCCGCTCCCGGTTGAAGTTCATGTTCAACCGCGAAGGCTTTGCGCATGATAACCGTCGCAATGTGCAGATCGTGGAAGAACTCACCAGTCGGCTGTCCCAATCTGAGATCGTTGGCATGATGGATCGGCTATCCACTCCCTACACCGCTGCCGACAGCTCCCACGTGATAGATGCATGCTTGGCCTCGAACATCATCGAGGTCGGCGTGGACATCGATAGGCTTTCGCTGATGGGTGTTGTCGGGCAGCCCAAAACGACAGCGACATACATCCAAGTGACCGGGCGCGTGGGCCGTCGCTGGTGGGAGCGTGCGGGCCTGATTCTTATGCTATACAGCCCCGCCAAGAGCCGTGACCGCTCCCACTTCGAGCAGTTTCATAGTTACCATCGAAGGTTGTACGAGCGCGTAGAGCCAACATCTGCGACTCCCTTTGCGCTCTCTGCTATTCAGCGTGCTCTACCGGGAGCGTTGATCACTTGGGCTCGACAGCAGAGCGAGGCATCGGTCCAGAACGTGTCCGCCTACTCCGGTGCAGTGGATACGGCCTTACAGTTGCTGCGGGATCGGTGCCGGGCCATTCAGGCCCCCGAGGACATCCAGCGGTCACTGGATGAGATGGATCGGGTGCGCGATGATCTCGCGCACAAGTGGGGTCAGAACCCACAGGCTTGGCAGGAGTTTCCCCAGACTGTCGATGGGGAGTACCTGATGCTCTGGCCGGGGCAATTTGCGACGCTGTCACAGCGCCAGCGCGGTGTGATTGTGCCCAGCAGTATGCGTCAAGTAGACGGGAGCGCCGAATTGGGCATTGACCAAAGTTACATTCCCGAGGTCGCTCCTGCAGCTCCAGCCCCTGTGGCACCGCCCAGCCAGCCAATAAATCCTTGAGAGGTAATGGACCATGGCAAGCAAGCAGGTACGTATCGGACAACTGATCGCGCCCTTTGGACCTGGGAGCATCTACACAGACCGTCGTGGCACGCCACATGTGGTATGCGGGCTCGACCATTGGTTTCTGCGGTGGGACCAGACACTCGGTTTGGTTCCGTGTGAAAACCGGGCGGAGTTCGAGCGGAGCGAACCCCGCCTGTCCGCGCTGTTACATGTAGATCGCTTCTGTATACCGCCAGACCACAGGTATGTTCGTCGTGGCACGACCGCGCCGCTGAACGCAATGCTCAAAGTGCCCGCACAGAGATTCCCTCGCTGGTATCGCCACACGCGTACAGGCGAGATGCGGCGATTCAACCTCCACACCTCACGGATTGAGAATCTTGCCGGCGGTGGGCGATGGCAACCAGTGCGGTTCGTCGCCGTTTGCGCGGGAGGCCACTTGTGCGATTTTCCTTGGAAGGAATGGATCGGATGTCAGTGTGCGGGAGATGGAGGGCTGTGCCTGACAGACCGGGGTGGATCGGAACTGTCCAGTATTCGAGTCGAATGCAAGACTTGTCCCGCAGGTTCTTCCGGCCGCAAAGGCCGGACCTTGGCCGGAACTACCGTCCGACCAGATGTTGCTCAAGGCGAACAAAGCACCTTTCAGAAGGCCGCTATCACCTGTTCCGGCGACCGGCCATGGTTGGGGGAAAGTGCGAACGAGCAAGGGTGTGCGCACCCGCTGATTGGCGCACTGATCAATCAGACCAACCTCTACTTCCCGCGCACGATCTCAGCCATCGCATTGCCCAATCTTCAGCCTCAATCACCGCAAATCGCTGCTCTCAGGAATGCGATAGAAGGTGAAACCACGCTGGGTGTTGCCAAGACCCTCTGGAAATTGGGCAAGCGGATCGAAACCGTCGCCATGGTGAAGGCAGGGCTAGACAGTCGCGGCATCCAAAGCGACCCGGAGCAGGTGGAGCAGGTCCTCGAGGGGCTATTCGATCCGTCTGCAGCTGCATTGCCGCCGGGTACCCAGCTGCCTGCCGATCCCGAGTCGGAGCTCCTCGCCTTCCGGCGTGCCGAATTCAACATCATCCGCAATGAAGTCAGCGATCCTCCGAATGTCCCAAACCTGCGCGTAATCCGCACGACCGTTCCGACCCTCCTGTCGCCTTGGCTTGCAAGAGTGAACCGGGTGGAGAGGCTCAAGGAGACAAGGGTATTCTTTGGCTTCGACCGTCTTGAGCAGAGCAGAAGTTCGCTCGCAGGCATGCCCGATACGGCGATGCGGCAATTGTTCCGTTACCCGCCAAGTCAACCCCAAGATCGGTGGCTTCCGGCGGTGGAAGTGTTTGGTGAAGGGATTTATATCGAACTGCACGAGCAGCGGCTCGTTGAATGGCAGAATGCGCACGCCAACTGGATCGCTGAACGTATCGACGACGGTTATCTGTCGCGTTTGGCCGGTGTCTCTCAAACACTGCCTCCCCTGAGCGCTGCGAATCGTAGTTGGGCGTCGCGCTATCTGGTGGTCCACAGCCTTGCGCACATAATGATCAACCAGCTCGTATTCGAGTGCGGCTACAGCACTGCGTCGTTACGAGAACGTCTCTACATTTCGGCCGATACCTCTTCTCCCATGGCCGCATTCTTGATCTACACGGCCGCTGGTGACTCAGAGGGCACTCTAGGCGGGCTAGTCCGGCTCGGGCGAACGGAAAGACTCGGGCCAGTCGTTCAGCGAGCCATAGGACGGGCCTCTTGGTGTTCGGCCGATCCCGTTTGTTCAGAACACCTTGGCGGGCAAGGTTCGAAACTCGCAAACCTAGCGGCCTGTCACGCTTGTGTGCTCCTGCCCGAAACTTCGTGCGAGACCATCAATCAGGGACTCGACCGCGCGATGGTCGTGGGAACAACGGATAGTCGTGAGTTTGGTTTCATGGCAAGCTTGCTTGAGCAGGCCTATGCATTTTAGATGTCAATTCGAGATCATTGTAGAGACATGGCACCACAGATTTCACTTGTGGATAGTGTCAGAAAGTCGTTGATGCCGCACCCAGCAGCGGCCGACTCGCGATGTGATTCCGGCGGCCTCCTGCTGCGCCTCCTCTTCGCTGGCCCACCCGCGCCCGTGGTTTGGATCCTGCAACCAGACATCTCCGGTTTCGCTCTCAACAACCCAATATTCGGTTGGGTCGGTTCGAAGCATGATTGTCATAGCGGGTGATGAAGCATCTATCGCGTCTTCGTCATCATATTCCGCGACCAAGTCCTCGGAGAATACCACCAGACTGCCATCTGGACGCCGAATGGTGACGACATAGATATCGCCGCCGGATTGGCATACTTCGCCGCCTATCGCAGCCGCTACTATTTCAGCATGTTTCGCATCCATTTTTCGCTCCTTGCGTGCTCAGAGTACGAGGAGTCACTACGAATGCAAGGGCGGGAAAGTTGGGTTTTCTTGGGTTCATTGCCATGCAGAAAGCTTTGAGATTTCGGCGTGCGAAAACGGACCTGCAGACGTTTGATTGTGATGCAGCTGGGACCCGGGGGGAAGGCGTCGCTGATTCCGAGGTCCGACTCGACATATCCACTGTCAGTGGATATAATGGAGCCATGATCACGCACTTGGAACTCTTCGCGAAGATGAAGATCGAAATCTTGGCTGATGTCGAGAATGGTATCGTTCCGACAACCGTAGCTTCCTTTTCCGAGCTTCATGACTACGTCGATGCGAACTTGTATGGGGGTATGGAAACACTACTTGAGGAGATTGACTCTGAGGCCGAGGATACTGATGCGGGACACAGTGGTGCGATGCAATCACTTTGTAAAATTGCTAACCATGCAATCGAAGCAGTCGACGCGTGGATCAAGGCAGGCGGCATCGCTGCGGGACGACGAATCGAAGGCAACAAATGAAACGCGGTATCCGCCAAGCCGTTGTTGCCGAGCTCAAGAGACAAGGTATCAATTCCAACCAGCTGGCAGCGATGGTCGCGGCCCGTATCCATCGGAGCCACGTCTATGATTTTGTCGCAGGCCGGAAAGACCTCAGCACCGAAAAAGCGAGCCACTTGCTTCACGTCTTGGGTCTTGTGATTACGGCAAAGAAAGCTGACCGAAATTAGTCACATCCACCGGAAGTTTCGCATTTATGGCTGACACGAAGCGGTTATGGATCGGTGTCGGCGCGCGACGCATATCCAGCACAGGACCCGGCTTGGTCTTCCGGTGCCGCTACGTCCGATCCGGACTCTACTGTTGCGTTGAAACGATCGCCCGACGATTCATTCAGGGTATTGTCACCGCCCGATTTTTCAAGCTGATGTGTCCCAAACAAGACCCGACTCCACGAATTGCATAGTGCAATTGAGTTGGATCCGGGCAGCATTCAGCTAGTTTGAATGCCAGCGAGCATTTTCCCGCCGCGGGACAGAGTCTCCCAAGATTTGACGGCCAGACTCTGCACGCGAGAATCACAAACATCACGTCGGAAGGCAGAGGACCATAGTTGGACGCCTCTAAGGTTGCCCTTAGGCGCGCCAACGGAAAGGGACCTTCTGCACCGACCAAATCTTTGCGGCGTCGAAATCGACGAACCGTTAGTCGTCATTTTTCGAAGCGCATGCGGGCTTGCCCAATAGCTCGGCATAGATCTTGCAGTTCGCTGAGAGGCTTAGCCGGATGGCAAAATTAACGGGAGACGATCACATGGACCCGGGGCCAGAAACGGTAGCGCAAGGGGCCGACGTCGACAATGTAAGAATTCGTTCGACGGTAAGCACACGCCTTGAGCGTACGAGTATTGACACAGTTGGATCCGTCAGGCTGTATATTGTGGGTTCTGCGCTAGTGGCAGTCTTCGGGTTCCTGGCTGTCTGTTACATCGGTCATTCACTGTGGTGGGCAGCGTTTTCTGCACTTGCTGCCCTGCTCCCTACAATTCGGATTCTCATTTGGCGAGGACGCAGTAGATCCGTTCCCCGTGTCCAAAACTTGGTGCATCGAAATCATCCTATTGCATTTCGTCGCCTCGTGTTCGCAATGGGCGTAATTTGCATACTAATCGGGATCGTCGGCTCCGTGGCGATCAGTGGCCCCATGGCAATTTGGCCCCGTTTCTTTACCGGAATCGTGATTGCCGGTCTCGTTTGGTACTACGGTTGGCAATGTTGCGAACGGACACTTCTGCGCCCGGTGCTACTGTCACTATCAGCGTGGATTGCCGGCGTGGGCGGCAACTATCTTGCCACCGCGACTGAGCCGGACGGCCTAGGTGCCTCAATCAACCGCGCCGTGGAATCCTTGGCAGACCTAGTCGCCGAAGTTCGCGGCCTTCGGGATGAGGTCAGGAAAAATCTTGCTTCCATTCAGGATCACATGCGGCAAATCGGTGATACTCTTGCAGCGCTAAAGAGTGGAGCGAACAATGCATTCGAATCCGATGTCCGCGAACACGTGGCAACAATCGTGCCAAATCCAACGAAGCAAAATGGTTCGAGGCTGGGCGACGCATCCGCCAACATGCCTCAATCGAACCAAGCTTTTCGGATTGACAAGCTCACCGAAGGAATCATTCGCGCGACCGAAATACCATGGTTAATCGGCGAGCTCCGTAAGTCTGGTGACCCGAAACTAATTGTGAAAGCATTGCAGCTCATTTTAGAACGAAACTCTACTGCGCCGTCTACTATGCGGCTCTCATTGCTTCTGGAGATCGCAGAATGGGCCTCCGTCATTGGTGACCTCGAACAGGCCAGTGCCGCCCTAAAAGAAGCCATTGAATTAGCCCCCGACGATGCAGATACTCTCAATCGCACGGCGCAAATTCATGAACTCCAAGACCGGCTCGATGAAGCTCATCGTAATTACACGCGCATGTTCGAACTCTGTGCGGGCGACGACGTTTGCAAGGCGGTAGCTTCTAACAATCTCGCTAATGTCCTGGCTCGGCGGGGAGAAACCAAACGGGCCGAAGAATTGTATCTCACAAGCCTGGAGCTAAGCACGAAATTGAAATGGGCAGATGGTATCGCCGATTCCTATGCAAGTTTGGGCAGTTTTTACTTAGGAATTGGCGATTTTCCTCGCGCGGAAGATTTCTTAGGCAAAGCTAAGGACATGAGCGAGCGATTGGGAAGATTGCAAACGCTCCCCGGAATTCTGGGCAACTTAGGCAGTGTTTACCTTGCTCGTCGCGAATTCGATCGCGCCGAAGGAGCCTTCACAAGTTCGATTGCACTGCATGAGAAACTCAGCTACACACACGGTGCCGCTACCCAATACGCCAACTTAGGGACTGTATACCTCGGCCGAGATGACCTTGAGAGAGCCGAAGAAAAGTATTTGGAAGCGCGTCGATTATTTCGACAACTAGGAGCACGTTCGGACATTGCTATGGTTAACCGCCAGCTTGCCAGCGTTGAATACGGGCGCAAGGAATTCATAAAGGCAAGGGAGTTGATTACCGAGGCACTAAGAATTGACATTGAAGTGAGCAACTTGGCCGGTCAGGCCGATGATTATCTACAGCTGGCCAATATTCATGGGATGCGATCCGAACTTGGCGAGGCACGTGACAAGTTTGGAAAAGCGCTCGAATTGAATATCAAACTCAACCACCGCGAACGCATAGCGCTCGCATACGTGAACATTGGGCAACTTGACGCAGTCGAAAACAAGATGGATGCAGCTCGCTCTAATTGGTCAAAGGCCCAAGAAATTTACACTGAAATTGGAATGGAACACATGGTATCGCAAGTGCAAGATTTCATTGATAAGTCGCTGATAGGCCAATCTACAAGGCCTTAAGTTTATGGGAAGGTTGGTCCGTGCGCTGGGGGTGTGACCCATGGAGGCAGGACCACAAGAACAATAACAAAAACAGGGTGGGCTGACGCTAGAGATCAGCCCACCCGCTCTATTCGTGTATCATGAGCCTTTCATGGCGCATTCAAAATCGCCTGCGCCAAGACTCGGCCAGTGGTACGCGTTGTATCAAGTGCTATGGCCCTCTTGATTGCTTCTAAGAATTTGAGTTGTATCGGCAGGTTTGGATCGCCCCTCACCTGCCGTACTCCTTCAGCGTAATAACCCGGGGCATTTCGGAAGTTTTGTTCGATTGTGTCAGCCGTATCCATCAAAAGTCCGCCGAAAGTCGTGAAGAACTCGCCTACGTCCCGAAGGACAGCAGCGAATGCCCGCGCCGCCCCTTTGAGTCCGTCGGCGAAATCCTTTGCCTTGTCCCACAAATCCGAGGCATCATCCCATACGTCTTCAAAGGCATCGACAATATCCCCAACAAAAGAACGCAATACGACCCCGCGCAGGACTCCACCCTCTGTCGACGACGGCCACAATTCGTTGAGGTCCGATGTCATCAAAACCCGACGCAGCCACCAAGGTCGGTTCGAGCGCCAAATACTCACTACCACGCCCTGTTCACGACTAACTCGATGAATGACCTTGGCCACATAGAACTTAAAGACCCTTGAGTCATCCACGCGGCGACTTATGACCCTCGATTGGGTACCCTGAACTACTTCGAATTGGCTGAGATCGACACTCTGTTCCTGCAGCCCCTGGTCATCCTTTTCAATGTCCAAGATGCCCTCTTCGTCTATCCCGGTAGACACCGAATATCCGCCTATTTGGCTGAGTTCGGAAGTTTCAGCATCGCTTGCGTCCTCTTCGGGTAGATGTTTGTCCATATCTGCCACGGTAAAGGGCTTCTCCGTTCCCGCCGCAAGATTCCCCATCATCGGCATTGAGAGTGGCGCGGACACATCTCCACAGCCGGCAATAGGTGCGAATAGCACCACCGCCATCGTGATCACTTTGGTAAGCATTACCCTCATCGTGCACCTTCCCTTCTTGAAAATGAATAGAGTTACCTTCAATCACCTAATTTGAGCCGAGATCCTGTCCCGGTCTTTTGAAATTCCGGTCGTCTACGAGAAAAACCTGCCCATCCCAAGAGTCCAGGAACTCCAAGAACAAATGTGCCAATGACACCAGCACCACATGGCAAGTACTTACCAGCAGAAGTCGAGTTGGCTCGATCCTCAGCTTCATTCAAAACTCCTTGTATCTCATTCACATCGTTGGCACAGTCCGGGTCCGCGGCGCAGGCAACCGGGTCGCAACAGTATCCGTCTGCCTCGAGGGGACATGGGCAATCCGTCGGCTCTTCGTCGGCGGGGTCATCGGTGTCATCACTTGGCGGCAGCTGTTCAGCATCAATAACTAGGCGAAATGCTTTGACTCTCAGCCATCCAGCTTGGTTAGCTTGAGGACGTGAAATGCTGATGTGAATCCGATTGAGAAGTTCGGGCGTCCAGTCTGCCAGAAAAGTAATATCATTATCGGGGGCCTCGATAATCCATTCACAGTCAGGTCCTGCCGGCGCGGAAACGAGGAGTTCATATACGCCCGTTACGCCAGGCACATAAACGCGGACACGAACTTTTGCCTTGGAACCCTGGTTGTATCTGACCTGCACATTAAACCGCACCCGAATGCGATGACCGGACGGTATCTGGATGTGAAAGCCCGTTGCAATGAGCGGCGTCGTGTCGGTTTGGCTTGTCAGATACGCGTATTGACCAGCCGCTCCACCCGAGTTGCAGTCGGCGTCACCATGACCGGTCGCTTCGGATTCATCCCGCCAGGCAGAATTATCTGCAATTATGGTTGCGTATGCGATTTGCTGGTCCGCCATCACAGGTCGACAGACCGCCATGACCGATACATAGGTAGCCAATGTTCGAATTTTGAAAACGCGATTCATCAACTGTTCCTCCGTTCATTAGTCCATGCCGGCGCGCACGGTGCGCCACGCAACTTGGCCTTCCAATAGATCGAAGACTAGAAAGCGCGTATTTTTTCGGCGGGCCGCGCGTCACAAGCCCAAACGCCGCCCAGTTTTGCGTTCTTAGTTCGCCACCGTCGTTTCTTAGTCCCTCGACTGGCCAAAGTGGCTCATCGTTTCTTTACAATCCGATCTCCTGGAAAACGGCGCTTCCCCCGTCCTACAATCCATGGCGGGTCGTTAGAAAGCGTCCTCCAATCCCATATACGAAAAAGGTGGTGCGACCGGATCACGGCCGCCGGGAATTCAGCGATGAGCAAGTGTGACAGGCAATCGGTGCCCGAGATTTTGAAGGCGACTTGTCGAGGTGAGGCAGTAGGCAGCGATAAGCTTTTGCCGTCGGTCTATAGTAAATTGCGTGCCGTGGCGCAGGTCATGACGGCGAAATTACGACCTGGCCAGACCCTCCAGGCGACCGCGCTTGTTCACGAGGCATATCTCAAGCTGGTGAACTCCAAGAAGAGCGACTGGAACGGACGCACACACTTTTTTTTCGCTGCCGCCCAAGCGATGCGCCAGATTCTGACTGACCGCGCGCGGTACAAGCGTGCAGTCAAGCACGGCGGTGACTGCGTAAGGGAAGACTTGGATGTCGCCTTCGTCGTGTCTGAACCGCCTATCGATGAAATCGATTTGTTAGATTTGGATGAGGCTCTTAACGACCTGGAGAAGATTGACGCACGCTGTTTGAAAGTCGTCGAGTTGCGCTTGTTCGCGGGACTGAAGATTGAGGAAATTGCAAAGGAATTAGGTGTGTCCATGCTTACGGTCAAACGTGATTGGCGAAAGGCGATGACATGGCTGAATGATCGGCTGGGCGACGCAACCGACAGTCATTCTGGCGACCAAGCGCAGGAGTGAGAATGAACATGAATAAGGAAAGCAAATTCCGGGTTGCAGCGCTCTACTGGGAGGTCGCAGACCTTATCCCCGTGCACCGCGCCGCAATACTCGATGAGCGATGCGGCGATGACCCACTTATTCGGCAACATGTAGAGAGGCTCCTTGCGGGCTATGACGCTTCCGAAAATGAAGTTTGGCGTGCGCCTTCCTTTGGTCTCCCTCTGGTAGAATCAATGCATTCCGCCCCGTTGCCGAAAGCAATTGGCCACTACAAAGTGATCTCCTTATTGGGCAAGGGCGGCATGGGTGCGGTGTACAAAGTTGAACAAGATAGTCCCAAGCGCCCCGTGGCGCTGAAGGTAATTCACTCGGGCATGGTATCAGAGTCCCTCCTTCGTCGGTTTGAGCACGAAGTCCAAGTCCTCGGACAACTTCAACACCCCGGCATCGCCCAAATCTATGAAGCTGGCTGGGCGGAAGACGAACACAGCGCAAAACCTTATTTCGCCATGGAGTATGTTCAAGGGCGGCCGTTGCTTGAGTACGTCAATCATCATGGCCTCAACATACGAGAGCGCTTAGCGCTGATGGCTGAAATCGCTGACGCGGTGCATCATGCCCACCAAAAAGGGGTGATTCATCGTGATCTTAAGCCCGGCAACATTCTGGTCGGAGAAGTTGGCGCTACCCGCGGTCATGCGAAGATTCTCGATTTTGGCGTGGCCCGCGCCATTCACTCCGACATTCAGCTTGTCAGTATGCATACCGAAGTCGGGCAGTTGGTGGGCACGCTTTCGTATATGAGTCCCGAGCAAATCGCCGCGCGACCGGACGAACTGGATGTACGCTCTGATGTTTATGCCCTGGGCGTTCTTCTCTATGAGGCGCTCGCAGGGCGGCTTCCCTACGACCTTAATGATCGCTCCGTACCGGAAGCGGGACGCATCATTCGAGAGCAAGAACCATCGAGGTTGAGTTCGGTCGCTGCCGTGTTTCATGATGACATAGAAACGATCGTCAATAAGGCGCTCGAAAAGGACAGGGAACGGCGATACGCGTCGGCCGAGGCGTTTGGCCGCGACATCAAGTGCTACTTGGCTGACCAGCCCATCATGGCGCGGTCGCCCAGTGCTGGCTACAGATTCCGCAAATTCGCCAGACGAAACAGGGTCATAGTTGGTAGCGTACTAGCCGTGTTCATTGTCCTCGTCGCAGCCGTCATTGTCTCCGCATCTTATGCCCTATCCGAGGCCAAGCAGCGGAAATTCGCGGAAATTAAGCAACAGGAAGCCGTCGCAGCCCGCAATGCCGAAGCGGAACAGCTTCGACTGGCGGAAAAGGAAAGAGATGTCGCACGCTACGAGCGCGATAAGTCCGAAAAATTTGCGGAGTTCATGGAGGAAACGCTGGCGGGAATTGAACCCTCCATCGCTCTGGGACGCGATACCAAAATGCTCAAGGAACTCATGGACGCTACAGCCCAACGAATCAATAATGGTGAATTATCAACCATACCCGAGGCGGAGGTGCGCCTGCGCCTAACCATCGGCCGCGTCTATCGAAAGATTGCAGCGTTTGGCGCGGCCGAAAACATTCTTACCCCGACTCTTGACCAATCGGCATGCATTCAAGGTCGCGATAGCGCCGAGCGTGCTTGGGTGCTTGCCGCCTACGCACAATTGCTAGAAGACCTCGGGCGATCAGCGGAGGCACTACCCCTGTTTGAAGAGGCATTCGCCATTCTGCAACTGTTCGCTTCCAACGACAATCCAGACGTCGCAGACGCCCTTAACGATGTCGCAGGATGTTTGGAGTCACTCGGCCAATCAACTAGAGCACTGCCAATTTATGAGGAAGCCCTGGCAATGAAGCGGCGACATTTCCTAGGTGATCATCTGGCAATCGCCAATGGACTAAATAACTTAGCATGGTGCCTCAAATCGCTTGGCCGTTCGGAGGAGGCTTTGCCCATTTTTGAAGAATCTGTATCAATGAGGGAGCGGCTGTTTCACGGTGACCATCCAGAGGTGGCGACGGGGCTAAACAACCTCGGCCTGTGCCTTGAATCACTAGATCGCTCGACTGAAGCACTTCGCAATTTTGAGACTTCACTTGGGATGCGCTTGCGCCTTTTCGCAGACGATTCTCCCGAAGTGTTTGCTAGTCTTAATAATGTCGCGCTTAGTTTGGAATCGCTTGGGCGGCCGGCTGAAGCCTTACCCAAGTTTGAGGAAGCGCTAGCAATGAGAAAGCGCATTTTCTCTGAGGACCATCCTTCTCTAGCTACCGGTCTGAATAACGTAGCATTCTGCCTGAACTCTCTTGGTCGTCCAATAGAAGCCTTACCCAAGTTTGAAGAAGCACTGGCAATGAGACTACGACTCTTTCCCGACGACCATCCGGAAGTGGCGAATAGTTTCAACAATTTGGCGCGCTGCCTTATGGCTCTCGGCCGCCCGATGGAGGCACTTCCCAAGTATGAAGAAGCGCTCGCGATGAGACAGCGCCTTTTTCCCGGTGACCATCAGGATGTGGCAACTAGTCTAAACAATTTGGCGCGCTGCCTTATGGCTCTCGGCCGCCCGATGGAGGCACTTCCCAAGTATGAAGTGGCGCTGTCGATGAGACAACGCCTTTTTCCAGGCGACCATCCAGATGTGGCGACCAGCCTTAATAACGTAGCGTCCTGTCTGAAATCGCTTGATCGATCGATGATGGCACTCCCAATGTTTGAAGAAGCGCTAAACATGAGACAGCACCTCTTTCCTGGCGACCATCCTGACGTGGCACAAGCGCTTAATAACGTCGCGAACTGCGTGGAATCTCTTGGTCGACCTGCGGAAGCCCTGCCCAGATTTGAAGAGGCACTGGCGATGAGACAACGCCTTTTTCCCGGCGACCATTCAGATGTGGCGACTAGTCTTAATAACCTAGCGTTCTGTCTGAAATCGCTTGATCGATCGATGGTGGCATTGCCAATGTTTGAAGAAGCGCTAAACATGAGACAGCGCCTCTTTCCTGGC
>CAZKIN010000002.1:0-28925 GCA_964552515.1 uncultured Phycisphaeraceae bacterium | reverse complement strand
CATGAGACAGCGCCTCTTTCCTGGCAACCATCCTGACGTGGCAAACAGCCTTAATAATGTCGCATGGTGTCTGGAATCGCTAGGTCGGCTGGAAGAGGCAATGGCCAAGTTCGAGGAAGCAACTGAAATGTATGGGCACGTATTACCAATCGATCATTGGCGAACTCGCGTCGCGGCGATCGGCAAAGGGTGCATATTGGTGAGTCTAGAACGATTTGAGGAGGCAAGCGCCATACTTTTCCCGCTTTGTGATGCGGTCGTCAAAAACTTGAATGTACCGACGACTTACAGAATCAGGTGTCGGGACGCGTTGGCCGACCTTTCTGACGCCGTGGAAACAACCGGGCTTCGCAAATGATGCGTGTAAATGACTACCGTTCCACTTTTCTATGGCAATGCCAGCGCTTGGACAAATTCCTCGTCACCGCGTAGACCAGCGAGAGACCTGCCGGCCTGTTGCCGGAAACGGCTGAAGGCAAGCACACCGCGTGGAATTGCTAGATTAGCTGAAGGCATTGTGTACGTGCGGGGTAGCGCTGACGCAGGATGTTACGGAACTCGTGGATCCGACACGGAAACGGGAATGGACTTGGGCTCCCTCACCTTCAGGGCTTTGCGCACTCTGGGACAATCCTGGCTGCAAGAGTGCAACGGCGCGCCCGCGGGCCATGCTCGGTCATGCCCCGCAGTCACGCCACGCACATCTCGTTGCATTCACGCTCATCGAATCACGACGGAATCTTGGCGCATGTATGAATTTCCATGCCAAAAAGTGCGAAACTCAAGCATGTGCCCCGGAATGGCATCAAAATCTAGTGTGAATTTCTTATAGGTGAACGCTTTGTTGAACATCTGGCGCGTGATGTCCATGCTTTTCAATTGGCGTCCCGTCGTCGCGTCATACACGTCAATTGTCAAAATCTTGGTATTGTCAGCCGAGACGTTATCGAGCATCAAACGAAATGTTGCAGTGCGTCGACCGGCCGCCAGCGACGTAACATAGGGTCCATACGTGGCATATTTCTTTTTAGGATCCCCGACCCGCACACTCCACGCGTTGCCCTCTCGGCGCCCAATCTGATGGAAGGGCAGCGACTCTGACTGGAAAACAGTCTTCGGCAGAATTGATGTATCGGTGCGAGATACCTTGATGAATCCTGTGACCGTCGCACTTTCCCCTTTGTTGAAAGGACCCAAGGCGAATTCAACATTTCGGACACCCAAATCCGGTCCTTCTACGAAAGCAAGTCCCGTGGGTCGCGACCTGCTGGTGACTGTGACCCGAATCGTGTAATCGGTTCCAATGATCTCTCCCCATTGCGGGCTTCCCGGCGCGAAGAAAATGAAAAACGAATCTCCGGCCGGCGAAGTATATGATGGTGGATTCTGATCGTAGCGTCTCAATTCCGGCGAGCCCGCATAACGGAAATATGTAAAGTCGCGGCTGCAATCCATTGGCATTTCCATGATGGCAAATGAATAATTGGAGGAAGAGCCAATCGATCCGGTGAAATGCATGATGTTTGGAGCTTGAGTATCCCTCTGAAATGTGAGGTTGAATGGCATGTTTGGATTCGTCTTACCGCTGCAAATCGGCCGCATGATCGCATCCGCCGTACCATCGCAAGAGCTAACGTTGTTGCAATCGTCAGTTGTTCCTTCGCTTCCGATGAAATTGAATCCACAGCCAACGAGTAAGTCCTTGCCATCTGCCCAGATGTGCTGGATTCCGAAATTGTTCACGGCGTCGAACCGCACGCTAACGGGCTGAGCGTGCAACGCGCTGGTTATCGAAACGGCCATGCAAAGCGCCAACTTCCCTGCACCATTGGTAATCATCGCATCCTCCTTTTCAGAACATGCTCCTTGTCGGGTACAACACATACCGCGACTGCCTCAAGACGATTTGCGCTTCTTCATTCTTGACGAAGGGAGGCTGTTCTCTGGACAACGATCATTCACCGCCCCTACAATCCATGGCGGCTCGTAAGAGAGCGTCCTCCATTTCTATTTACGAAAAAGATGGTGCGAGCGTATCACGACCGCCGGGATTTCAGTGATGAGCAAAAATGACAGGCAATCTGGGCCTGAGATTTTGAAGGCGACTTGTCAAGGTGAGGCGGTTGTAGCGAGCGAGGAGCTCTTGCCGTTGGTCTACAGTGAATTGCGTGCCTTGGCGCAGGTCATGACAGCGAAATTACCACCGGGCCAGACCCTCCAGGCGACGGCGCTGGTTCACGAGGCGTACGCAAGACTGGTGAATAAGGAGTCTTGGGAAGGTCGCACGCACTTCTTTAATGCTGTCGGCCAGGCCATGCGGCACATTTTGATTGATAATGCGCGGCGCAGGAATGCCCTGAAGCACGGTCACGGGCACGTTCGGGTGGACTTGGATCCCGCATTGGCAGTATCCCAGCCATTTTTGAACGACACGGAAATATTGGCATTGGATGACGCCTTAGTTGACCTCGAAAAGCTTGAGAAGCGATGGTTCGAGGTCGTCAAGTTGCGCTTTTTCGCGGGACTGACGATCGATGATGCAGCGGAAGCATTGGGGGTGTCTGTGGCTACGACTCGGCGCGACTGGAGGTCTGCGAAGGCGTGGTTGAAGAAGCGGCTGACCGACTCGACCGACAATCATGCGGGGAATCCATCCCATGAGTGAGGATTAACTTGGATACGGAACGAGAAATTCGGATTATTGAGCTCTTCAAGGAAGTTAGAGATTATCGTCCTATGGAGCGCGCGGCGATTCTCAATCAACGGACTAAGGATGATCCTTCTCTGCGGAACGATGTAGAGAGACTTCTTGCGATTTACGACGCACCTCCAGAAACAAAGCTGCCGCCGCTTATTATAGCAGGCGCTCTATCCAAATTAGCGGATTCCACCCCTTTGCCGGACGCAATCGGCCCCTACAAAGTGATTAGTCTGTTGGGCGAAGGCGGCATGGGTGTCGTTTATCTCGCCGAGCAGGAAAAACCACTCCACCGCCGGGTAGCGCTCAAGGTCATCAAGCTGGGCATGGATACGAAGGGCGTCGTGGCGCGCTTCGAGTCGGAGCGCGAAGCGCTCGCCCTGATGAGTCATGCCAACGTCGCGAAGGTCTTCGACGCGGGTGCGACGGAGGATGGCCGTCCTTTCTTTGTGATGGAGTACGTGCCGGGCCTGCCCATCACGCGCTACTGCGATGAGAAGAAGCTGAGTACGGAAAAGCGGCTGCAATTGTTCAGCGACGTATGCGCGGCCGTGCAACATGCGCATCAGAAGGGAATTATTCACCGCGACATCAAGCCCAGCAACGTGCTTGTTGCAGAAGTGGACGGCAAAGCGGCGGTGAAGGTCATCGACTTCGGCATCGCGAAGGCGACGCAGCAGGGTTTGACTGAAGAGACGTTCGTCACTGCCACGGGCAATTTCGTGGGCACGCCGGCCTACATGAGTCCGGAGCAGGCCGGGGTGACATTGGGCGAGGCGGCAGACATCGATACGCGGGCGGATGTTTATTCGCTGGGTGTGCTGCTGTATGAGTTGCTGGTGGGCGTGCTGCCGTTTGACCCGGCGCGCTTGCGTCAGGCGGCCTTCAGTGAAATCCAGCGAATCATCCGGGAGGTCGATCCGCCGAAGCCAAGCACGCGGTTGGTGGGGATGCGCGCTGAGCCGCGAGCTTCAGCTCGCGCGGCGCTGCAAAACGACGTCGATACGTGGAAGTCCACAGCCTCGCTTCCGGCTAAGGTACATACGACTCACGCGGAGATCGCGCAGGCTAAAGGCAGCGGTTCGGACATGGCGACCATTGCCGGTCTGCGGAGCACGGCGCCGACGGCGCTGCTCAAGCAACTTCGGGGGGACCTCGACTGGGTGGTGATGAAGTGCCTGGAGAAGGACCGCAACCGCCGCTACGAGACAGTCAACGCGCTGGTCATGGAAATCCAGCGCTACCTCAACTACGAGCCGGTGGCTGCCGGCCCGCCCAGCGCAATGTATCGGCTCAAGAAGTTTGTGCGCAGGAACGGCGTGGCAGTCGCAGCGGGAAGTTCCGTCTTGCTCGCGCTGTCGATCGGGCTTGTCGGCACATTCTCCATGTACACGCGTGCCGAGCGCCAGCGCGAACGTGCCGAGACGGCGCTAATCGGCGAGGCTGAGCAGCGCCGCGCCGCGGAGCAAGAGCGTGATACCGCGCGGAAGGAACGCGACAAAACCGAGAAGTTCGCGGATTTCATGCAGGAGACCCTTAAAGGCGTCGGGCCGTCCGTTGCACTCGGACGCGACACCACCATGCTCAAGGAACTGATGGACGCAATCGCACAACGTATCGGCGATGGCGAGCTGCTCAATACGCCAGAGGCCGAAGTAAAGCTTCGACTCACTATTGGGTTTGTATATCGAGAAATCGGCGAGTTGTCCGTTGCGGAAAAAGTATTGATCCCCGCCTTGGAACTGGCGAAACGCGTTTACGGTAACGATAGCGAAGAACTTGCATCGGCCATGGACGAATACGCCAACAGCATTGCCGCAGTCGGGCGGTATGCAGAAGCATTGCCACTCTACGAACAGACTCACGCTTTGCTTGAGCAACTCTTCCATGGAGATCACGCGTCGAAGGCGACGAGCCTCAATAATTACGCAGTTTGCCTTCAGTCCTTGGGGCGCTTGGATGAGGCGCTTTTGAAGTTTGAGGAAGCCCTGGCAATCAAGAAGCGCCTGTTTCCCCCAAGGGACTCTCAATTGGCAGGGACTCTTGCCAACATTGCGGGTTGCCTCGACGCAATGGGACGCTCGTCGGATTCCCTTCCAAAGCACGAGGAAGCACTGGAAACGCTTCAGAAGAACTTCCCCGGCGACCATCCCGACGTGGCGACGGTCTTAAACAACTTGGCCACATGCCTCACGGAGTTGGGTCGATGGGATGAGGCCCTGCCGAGGTATGAGCAGTCCTTGGCCATGAGGCGCCGATTGTTCCCAGAAGGCCATCCCGACATCGCGAGCGGGTTGAACAATTTGGCAAGTTGTCTTAATGACCTCGGAAGGCCAGGTGAAGCTCTTCCGCTATATCAAGAAGCATTGCTAATGCGACAGCAACTCTTTCCGGGTGACAATCCAGATGTCGCAGCAAGTCTCAACAATGTTGCGTATTGCCTAGATTCGCTTGACCGCCATGCGGACGCACTACTCATGAAGGAAAATGGGTTGGCGATGTTGCAGCGTCTTTACCCGGATGGCCACCCTGAAGTAGCTACAGGCTTGAACAATATGGCGAGCTCCTTAAGTTCGTTAAATCGGTTTTCCGAGGCGCTCGGCAATTATGAAAAGGCGCTTATTACATATAAACGATTTTTTCCCAGCGACCATCCGCATACTGCCAACTGCCTTAACAGCATTGGGCGATGCCTGGAGAAATTGAACCGCCCCGGGGAAGCCCTACCTTTACATGAGGAGGCGTTGGCTATGTTCCAGCGACTCATTCCAGGCGACCACCCACGCGTGGCCGCAAGTCTAAACGCCGTGGGTGTCGTTCTGGTTACGTTAGGTCGGCCAGGGGAAGCGTTACCTCGGATTGAAGAGGCGCTGTCCATGTGCAAACGCGCATTGCCAAACGACAATCTATGGGTAGCCATGATCCTCGAGGATCATGGAAGATGTTTGGAATCGCTTGAGCGAACGTCGGATGCGCTGTTAAGTTTTGAAGAGCGTATTTCCATGCTTTCGCGCCTCTATCCCAATGAAACGTGGCGCATTCGCCTAGCAGAAACTAGCAAAGGGCGCGCCCTAATGAATCTGCGAAGGTACGAGGAAGGAAAGAATTTCCTTCTCGCTGGGTGGGACGCAATTGCTTTTCGAACGGAGGTTTCGAAGCAAGACAAAGTCCAGTGTTTAAAGGCGTTAACTCAAGTCTTCGATGCTCTCGAGAGCGCTAAACCGGGCCAAGGCCACGCCGCCGAAACGGAAAAGTATCGCGCGCTCCTACAATCGTTAGAAGCGCAGGCTCAGTCTGCAAGTCCTTAACGCCTGTTTGTCGCCTTTTGTGTTATCCCCATGCGTAATGTCTCTCCAATCCAAATTGCATATTTCGTTCTCACTCAGAAATTGGGCCGCCCGGCCATCGGTGACGGTCAGCGCGAACTCAAAGGTGCCGTTCTGGGTGGGCACAAAGCTGGGTTCCGCCGTGTTGGCCCCGTCGAGGGACACCGGTGGTCCTGATCGCTGCTCCCAAGCTAAGAAACAGGGTCGGCCGACACGGGCCTTGCGGACTTGAGCGGTTAACAGTCAATTGTAATCCGGAGACAGAGAGTGATTTTGAAGAGAGTTGCTTTCGGGGAGGTCTCCCAAAAATACGAACCAAAGCCGCAATCCAGTTAGCACCGAACCCCACGAGGCCATGCCTCCGGGGTTCGTTTATTTTCGCAAGGAAATCGTAGGGGTTTATCGCGCCCACGTTTCTCGTTTTCGCATGGAGAGCGTGGTAGCTCGAGCGCCGAACCGCTCCCAATTACGCCTGCCACGACCGTCTCAGCCAAATACTCTCTCTTTCTCCGTTTGACCGACCCCATCCAGTTAACAGAATGGGTTGGTCTCGAAGCGCGAGAATTCAATTTGCGAAAATCAAAGCGAATCTCACGGGCAAAGAGGGCACATTACGGGATCCACGATCTTCCCTGTTGAGGGCGGACCGTAAGAACCTCCTCCGATGGCCTGTGTGCAGATGAGGACGTCACCCACATTCACGAATGTGTTCAGGCAGGAATCCGCCGAGCTGGTTGCCTGCAGATTCGCTGCCGTGAATTGCGGCTTAATGACGGCACCACTTACGAAGGCCAGAAGGGCCAGCACATCCTGTACGTTTGTAAACCGGTTTGGCGGAGTCCACTCCGAACCCACGATCGTTCCTACTGTATCGCCCCATTGCTTAGAGTTCAGCGCCGGCAGCAAGATCGTTCCCACGATCAGCGAGGGCGAGAACTGCACTCCATCCATTGTGGCCTCTACTGCATAGTCAGCGACAGGAATGATCTCGCAGTCGCCAACCTCAATAACAGGTTCGTTCCATACTCGGAAGACCGGCGTTGGATCGCACTTGGCCGTGTGGATAGCCGCGCCTGCAGCAACCGGCGCTTGGACCCAGCATGAACCGGTCGGCGTGGTTAGTTTGTTGACGCGGAATGCCACCAACTGACCTGGATTGTTCGGGGCGAACGAAATGTATCGGTTCTTTCGGCGATCATGCGGTGGCGGCGCGACGGCAGGCGCAAAAGCAGAACCTGTTGGAACAATCGCGCTGATTTCGTTGTTCCCACCCGCTCCGGGAGCCGTTTCCAAGAGCAGTCCGTCAGGATTGACCACTGCCGTAATGGTATCACCAGGGGTAAGTGCCATCTCATCACCAGTACCCGTACTCATGCAATCGCAGCGTTTATCAGCAGGCGGCTCTGCCTCTGGATTCCCCAAACAAACGGCGTTGGGATTGCAATTACAGATCCAACCAATCGGATTGTCACAAGGTGTGGTGCTTTCGAGGCCTGGTTCACAACACTGTGTGGTACTCATTTCATTGTCGATGCCCAGTGATATATCCGCCAATTTCCCTTGACTATCGAAAAGACGAAGCGGAATTGATCCATAGTTTGGCGAGGGCTGGGGTCCATTGAAGGCAATATCAAAACTGATTTGGTAGAGGGTCGGTCCGGTGGGAACGACGCTTAACGCGGTGATGCCGACATCATGGTATACGTCAAATACTGGGGCGCTGGAGAGCTGGTTATTGCCCGGTGCGGTAGGGATGGATTCTGAGTGGACGATGTTGGGATCGAGAATGGCAGTGAACTGCGTTCCGGGTGGCGATAGCACCGACGCAAATTTTCCCTTCCGGCGAAAGGTGCATTGATATGAAGGCGGCGCATCCGGACAACTATGACCGCAGGATGGCACGATGTTCTCAGCAGTCGGACAATCATCGACCGTAAAACAACATTGCTTCATGGTTTCAGCGGGGAATTCAACATCGAGTTCGCCCAAAAGCACCGAATTCTGGTCCATCAAGCGCAGTACAAGCGGCATGGTCGGCGGATCGTCACCGGGAACGACATCAATTGTCACATCGACATCGACCAATCCATTACCTACAGGAGTGATCGAAATCGCAGTGACCGCGAAGTCTTGATAAACATCGGCCTGAGTATTACTCAGCGGCGCGAACAAGGCGAACGCTAACGCAATCGTCGGGCACATGGAAACCGCAGAGCACGAGGTGTATGACTGATGCTTATGCATGGATTTGGCTCCAATTCAAGAATGGTCCTTCTGGTGTCCGAAACTCCGGACATGTGGGTGACAATCCAACGGCACGGCAAGGGTCTATAGACCACACTCAAAGGGCATTTGACACCTCTTGTGATTTATTGTTTGGTGCGCGCTGCGCGACCGAAAATGGCTTGTCTGGGGTTGAATAAGATATTCGTTGGATGAAGTCGCAGGCTCGAACTGTCATGCAAGTCGCTCGCTCGTTGAAGCACGATCATTTCTGGCAAGTGCTCGACTCTGCTCGTGGTTCGCGTCGAATCTTCACTGTTCCCTAACCTTAAGCGTCGCGCAGCGCAGCTAAGTTTAAACCTTCGTCTGGCACGTATGTCATCTATGCGAAACACCTGCCATCCTAACCCCAAGCGCAAGTGCGGTGCCTTGATTCTCGACTACCTCTCGCAGTAGGACCAACCCATGAAGCGTCGCCCCCTGTGGGCGGCGTTGTAGTCCCTGTGTCACGAATGTGGCATTCTGGGGTGGCATGGCCCACGCACGTGCGCCTACTTTGCGGCACGACACTCCTTACACATGAAACTTCAATCATGCTGCCCATGCCGGGCGTGGCCATGTTCTGCATCGTAGTTCTACCATCGTAATCGTCTGTACCCGACGTCATCCCTCGCGGAATCCAAGACCCCAGCGCAGCGCCGCCATGCTGTTCCTTGCGTCATATATCAGACAGGTCCCAACAGTACGTCGGCACTCTCACGAATCTCTTGACTCTGACTCGTCGCACGTTCCCCGGCGCAGTTCAATTCCTTCGTGACCCTCGTGGTGCAACAAAGCGAATGCAAATGGAAACCGGCCAAGCGCAGCGCCGCCACAAAATCCACCATGTACCGCTACCAAATCCATGACCGCGCCGGGGACGCAAGGGATGCCCTGCGCCCTGCATAAAAAAATCGCATTTTCTGTCGAATACGCGAAATCAGGCCATTGTTCAGCTTTTTGCCGCAGAAAAACAATCGAAAAAAGATTGGCGCGCTGAACGGTGAACTGTAAAATAGTTCCCCGACGGTCGGGGGAACGTCGTGCAACACTCTTGGAGAACATTCGTTACTGCCAGAATCCGTGAAGCGAGATAGCTCATCGCTACCATTGTGGCCGGCAAGGTCGGGATGTTGCGGCGTCGCCTGTTCATTTGGATCGATCTGGTAAAGATTGGTTTTTCCCGGCGCTTCGCCGGTACGCTGCGAATGCCGGGCCACGCGGGCCGAAAAACGAATGTGAGGGGTACATCACCTTAAGTCAAAAGGAGATTGGCGATGCTGCGCAAATCGATTTTCGCTTTCGCATTGTGCTGTCTGATGGCCGGTCATGCCTGGGCAACGGGAATCCTTCGGCTGGTGCCGGCCAATCCCGGCCCCTACAACGGAAATGAGTCATTTCTCGTCGACATCTTTTTGGACAACAATACCAATCAGCAGTTGTTCATCACCTTTGTTCGCCTGAACTACACGAACTCGACCGTGCTACTGCCGCCAGTTATGGAGTGGACCCTCTCGCCCAGCGGTGCCGGCAACCCCAATCTCCCCGTGCCGGACTTCTCCGCGCCGAGTCCAACGCTGAATATCTTGCCACCGATGGGCTCTATTCAACTCGGCCGTGTGCGGACCACCCTGCCAGATGACGACGGCTGTTACGTCTTGGACGTGATGCACGTTCCTGCGGGCGGCGGCGGAACCGTGGTCGTACTTCAGGGAATTCCTGGCATACCGGTTATCTGGCTTCCCTCGAATGGCACCTTGTCCGGCGGTCACCGCGTTTTCAAGGTCGGCGCAGTGGGCGGCATGGAAGTGTGCAACGACCTCGATGACGATTGTGATGGACTCATCGATGAAGACTATTTTGAAGAGCAGTTCGATCCGGACACGGGCGGAACGACCAAGGTCGGCCCCGGTGGTACCTGCGTCATCGGTGTGGGCAACTGCGAAGTACCCGGCCGGCTGGTCTGCTCACCAGATGGGACAGACTTGATCTGCGTGCCCGGTCAAACGCCCCTTCCGCCGCGCATCGAAGGACCATACGGAGCGCCCAACTGCTCCGACCTCGAAGACAACGACTGCGACGGGCTGGTTGATTTTGAAGATCCCGACTGTCAGGGGCCCGAACTGTGCGATGGTTTCGACAACAATAACGACGGTGAGGTCGACGAACTGTGGCCCGAACTGGGCCAGGACTGCACGGTGGGGCAGGGGCCATGTCAGCGGACTGGCACCTACATCTGCCGCGCAAACCAGACCGGGACCGAGTGCAGCGCCCAGCCCGCCCAGCCCGGGATCGAAGGGCCTCCCGGGTCATTCCGATGCAGCGACGGCTTCGACAACGACTGCGACGGCTTAAAGGATCTCGACGACCCGGACTGTCAGGAACCGGAAAAATGCGACGGCAAGGATAATGACGGCAATGGGGAAGTCGATGAACTCTGGCCGCAATTGGGACAGAGCTGCACCGTGGGAATCGGTGCTTGCGAGCGCACCGGCGTGTTTGTCTGCCGGCCGGACGGCACCGGAACGCAATGCAGTGTGACTCCGGGAGCAAAAAGTCCTGAAGGGCCCGGTTGCGATTGCGGCGACGGGATCGACAACGATTGCGATGGGCTGATCGACCTCGACGATCCCGATTGTGGCGGAAGCATTCTACGGGTTCAGGCTGCGCTGCCGGAAATCTGCCGCAACCACAACGGCGAATGCCGCAGCATGCACCACGTCGATTGGACAACGCTCAACGGCGGCCCCGCGCTGGTCGAGTCCGTCGACCTGCTCGCCATGGATGCCAAAGGCCAAATCCTGGATTCTGCGCCGGTATCGGCGAATGACGTGGTGCGAATCACACCCCGAGATGACGTGACCCAAACAACAGTGAACTCATTCCTGACTCAGGGTTCATTGCCCTACTGGGAGAATCGCTGGGAACCCTGCCTCCAGGGCCCCAGCGTCGCCCTCGGCGCGGCGTGCAGCTTCCTCGATACGGACTGCGACAACGATCTCGATCTGGCGGATGTCGCTGACTTTCAGTTGCGTTTCGGCCAATCATGGACGGTTCATGACATCGTCGCGCAGCGCCCGGTGCTGCGCGTAAACGCGGACAATGGCATGGGATTAGCCAACGCATACGTCTCGCCGGTACCCCATGTCCGTGTCTGGTCTCCGGATGAAACGGTGGTCAGTTTGTCCGAGGGCGATCGGGTTCGCGCGGAAATTCAACTGTCCAACGTCGAACTCGCTGCGCTGGAACTCTACATTGATGGCGTCGCCGTGTTTGCCGCGCTGGGACTCAATCCAGCGACCGACTTTCCGGGCGGGCCTTATGGCGGCAATGTCGTTTTGCCCAATGGTTGCAGCGCGCAGATTTGCGAGCTGATCGTTGATGCCGCGGATGTAAACACGCTGTCGGCCAATACGCTGCGGATGTACGTCGAGAATATGTGCTGCGGCGGGCATCGCCTGGTGGCCCGCGCACCGGAGCTGATTGGTTCCTACCCGCTTCCGGCGCCTCTGGCCTGCGCCCAGCCCTTGACCAATGACAGTGGTCTGTCATACGGCTTTGAGGTGGACGTCACTTCTCCAGCCGATCACAGCGTGGATCCCGCGCCGCCAACCGCGGTGTTGGGCTCCGTGTGCCACGGTCTCCCGCTTGATTCCCCTACGCCCAGCGTGGATGGTTTTGTGCGCATCAATGCCGGGTTGGTTCCTGTATTCTTAAGTGGCATCACCGTAGACGACGGCGTGTTTACGGCGACGACCTATCGCTACCTGTTCCAGGCATCATTACCGCAGACGAACATCTTTCAGGAAATGATCGGAAACGCCGTGGCGGGCACGCTCGATCACGGCAGCAACTACATCATCGCCGAGGCGCGCGACCCACTCTTGAATACCACGTTTGATGTGGTGCCGATGGCCGTCGGTCCGCTGGCCCCCGCGCCGGCTCCGGCGATCGCGGGGGCCAAGGCCCTCGGTTCCAATGGCGTACCCCACGGCTTCAGCGTCACCGCAACGGCCGCAGGGCTGAGCACGATCGTTACCGCGGCGCTGCAGCCCCTTGTGGACACCGTGATTCAGGATGTGGAGAACATGCTCACTTCGCTGAAGGGATCGACGATTACGATCCCCACCAGCGCCTGCGACGTGAATGCCAGCCTGCTGGTCGATGACCCGGTGCCGTTCCAATTCACTGCAGATCCGAACGATTTCACTTTCGACGTGGTCCCCAGCAATGACAAGCTCGATGTGGTCGTTACGTCCGGCTTGATGGAAGTCGACGGATCGGTGCGCGGCAGTTGCAAGATCACCGGGCTCTTCGGGGAGTGCTTCATTCGCGTGAGGATCAAGGTGGGCGCGGAAGTGGACATTGACAAGGTGGTGCTGAAGGTTGGCATCACGGAAGACGACCTGATCAACAAAAACCCGCTGAACCCCACGTTGAATATCGACAACAACGACATTCACATCAACGTCAGCGATGTATCTTCCAAGGTGGAATGCTGGGGCGGCGTGCTGGCTCAGATTCTTTCCCTCGGAACTATCAACCTGATTGTTAACCAGGTGGTGGAAAACAAGATCGACGACTACCTGGCCGACCTGGATGTCACTGAATACCTGGGGTTGATTCCCGTGCCGCCCATTCCTTTGGATGTGCTGGACTTCGATCCGGTGAACATCGAGTCATTGGACGTCGCGTTCAATTTCGACCTCACCGAAGTACAGATCAATCCCAGCGGCTTGACGGCGGGATTCATGACCGAGTTCGTTCCGACTCAGGTGGATGATGAAATTCCCGCGCTGCCCGGGTTGCCAGACACCATCGCTGCGCTTCCGCTGCCGATTCTGCCCAATGCCCAGGCGCTGCAGTTGACGGCTCTCGTGGCGGACGACGCGATCAACCAGTTGTTCCATGCCCTGACGCGCAACGGGATTCTCAAGACCCAGTTTGAAGATGTGCGGCAGCTCAAGGACCTGCTGCCCGCCAACTGCAACACGCTGCCGACGGGGCAGCTGGGTCAGTGCGCCGCCATTCAGGGAATCTCGTGTCCGACCCTGGTCGATCCGAACGATCAGACGGCCTGTCTGACTACCACCTTCCTGCTGAGCAGCCTGAATCTCTCCGATACCACGCCGATTCTACTGCATGGCAAGTTGAACGTGCCGCCGAAGTTCATGGTCTTCCGTACCAATGGTCCCGACGAAGTGGTCGTGGTCATTCGGTTGATGCAGGCCTTTGCCGGTATTGTCGCCGATCGTGACGGCGATGGGATGTTCACCGGTGACTACAGTTCGATCAAAAGCTGTTACACCGGCACGCCGCCGAGTAACGATCAGTGCGCCCTGTGGGCGACCTGTTTCAACGTGAACTACACAGCCGAACTCACCTTGGGCAGTGGTCCGGGCGGTGTGCCAAGGCTTACCTTCAGCGTGGTCGACTCGGAAATGACCATTCCCACCGCCTGCGCCGGCGGGGTGGTGGTGCCGGGTGGCAACGATGCGTTCAATGAAATATTCGAAGGCATGGTCTTTGACCTGATTCGCGATTACGTGGACAACAATGTGCCGCCGTTCGATCTGCCGTTGGACTTTGACGGGATCATTGATCTTCAGAACCTGAAAACGATTATTCACGGCAATACGTTCGATCCGGTGTTTGATGACACGTTCGGCCTCACGCTGGATCCGGCCGCGCCGTAACGGCAGATGGGATACGACACGAAGCATTCCCCCCTCGCGGGGAAGGCCTATCGGTGTGCGCGCTGTGCATGATCCGTTCTTCAATGGCATGGTCCCCGACGTATCGGACCGAAGATCATTTTGAGCGCGTGAGGCGCGCATGAACTGTCAATTATCAGACACTTATGGTGGCGATTTGATTCGGGCGTAAGCGGACTGGATCGCCACCATGAAGCCCATCATCTGTCACTCAACTGGGTGACTCCGCGTGCCTGCGCTCGTGCCAGTCGTCCTCATTTGCGTTCGTCGTCCGATAACCGGGGCGCCGAATCCAGTACAGATTGTGAAATTTTTCACGAAGCCGGACTCGGTGCCAACTTTTTGGCATAGGTATTTCTCTCGCCGGTTGGGGTGCGGACAGCTGGTGTTTGGCGATGTTTTGGTGGCGCTGGCGGTGGTGGAACTTTTAGCCAGTCGCGTGCCATGTAATGGCACTGGCAGCCACGTCGCGGCATGTCTTCCACCCCTCGTGTTGCACGAATTGTCCTGTGGATATAGCGTTTTATTGCGTTCGCAGCTTCCCGGCATTTTCGTCGCAAGAGCATTCGAGCACTCTTATGATAGTATTGGCCACATCTGAAATATCTTGGCCAAACGAGATCGATCGGTTCGGACATTACTTGCCACCCCCAATCGCTTCGAACTGGCCGCGCTCGACTTTGCGAAATCGAGCGTCCTTGCCCTTGGCATTGATCTCTCGAAGCAGCGCTGCATAAAGAGGCGCATGCGGCGTCTTGCCCTTCGGCGAGGACCACAGGCCTTTGTCGGCCATCGCGGCGATAAGTTCCTTGCTGGCCATCGCGCCACCGGCCTTCACCAATACCGTGTGGGCGGCGTCCAATGCGCTGACGCGCTTGGGTTTGGCGGCCTTCGCCTTGCCGCTTGCCTTCGGTGCGGCGGCCTTCTTGGTCGTCTTCTTCTTCGCTGCTGTTGTTTTCTTCGCCATGTTCGTATCTCCAAAAGTACGCCCAATTGCGTACAGTGGCATGAGCGCAAGTCTCGGCAAATCAATCAAGCGAATTGTGTCGAATTTCGTTGGGATCCTGCTGCGGAATTGATGTTCGTTCAGGCACGGATGTTGCCTATGCAAGGAAAATGCTATGAGTGATGAACCCAAAGCTGATGCATTGAAGCGGGACCGGTTGGAGACGGTGACCTATGAAAGGCCAAAATGCCCCGCATGTGGCAGCATCGAACTGGTCAAGACACGCTCAGTCCACGATCAAGGCGATGGAATTGCGATGTGGGGGTGCGGTGTCGGCGCGCATGTTGTGGGCACAGGTTTAAGGTGCTGTTGGAGTAAGTCTGCCTTAATTCTGACGTCTCGAAGTCCAATAAAATGGATTTCGGGCATTGTTTGTGAGTTGTTCGCGGGATGATACAATTACTGATACTGTCAGAAATTGGGGCAGACAAACCAATCGCCATCGGTGTGTTAACGATGACAAGTCATCGAAGAGGACGTCGAATCTTGAGCACGGCGATTTGGGTAGCTCTATTGAATATCGCGCTCTTCGCAGCGGTCCCGCCGATCCTGCCCGTTGAAGACATCTGCGTCATCCAACAACTGTCCACCATTCGAACATCGACGGGTGAGGGCCTAGACAGAGTCGGAGGAGCGCTCGCGACCGATGACGATTTGCTTGTAGTTGGGCTGCGCACCGATGATGAATTGGGACTGTTGTCCGGCGCGGCCTATGTATATCGATTTGTAGGCAATGAATGGATATTTGAGGCAAAGCTAAAGGCCGCTAATGGCCAGACCAGAGATGAATTTGGCGGCGCTGTCGCTATACACGATGGGGTCATTGCCGTTGGTTCAATCTATGCTGGACATCCACCAAGCAACTACTCGTTGGGACCTGGTGCCGTTTATGTTTTCGAGAAAACTGGCAACGAGTGGTCTCAAACGGCCAAACTGACCGCTGCCTTCCCACAACCCGATTCCGTTTTTGGCGTTACCGTCGCTATCGACGAAGATATGATCATTGTCGGTGCTCCGGAGGAGAATGTCTATTACGGAGCCGCCTATGCTTTTCAGCGGATTAATGGTGCCTGGGTGCAAGTCCAACGAATTATACCCTCTTCCTACCTCGGGGGTGATTGGTTTGGATACAGATTGAGCCTTGACACCAGTCGCCTCATTGTCGGTGCGATCGAACATGGAACATCAACGGCCGCCACGTTCGGCGGATCCGCTTACATCTTTGATTGGAATGGTGTGGCTTGGGAACAATCGGCAAGGCTGACCGCATCCGATGCATCGGACAACGATTACTTCGGCCACGAAGTCAATCTCAACGGAGATATTGCTGTCATCGGGGCTTACAACGACGCTTCCGAAGCTCGGCAGACCGGTGCAGCCTATGTGTTTCGTTGGAACGGTTCTGTGTGGAATGAAGAGGCCAAACTGACTTCCCCCGATCCCGGTGATGGCGACAGCCTGGGTATTTCTGCATTCATCGATAACGATGTGATCCTCGTGGGTGCACACAGTGACAATTTCGCAGGGTTAGCAGACGCTGGGTCTGCTTACGTCTTTCGATTTGACGGAGCAACTTGGAATTTTGTCGCGCGATTGCAGGCACCAGATGCTGAGAATGGGAGCTACTTCGGAGGCTACATTCGCCATGCAAGCGGTCGATGGATAATCTCTGCTCCAGGCCAAGACGACGACGGGACTTCACGAGGGGCTACCTATACCCTCCAGTTAGACTGGTCAGATTGCAATGCCAACGGTCGTCTCGATTTATGCGACCGTGACTGCGATGGAAACGGAAACCCTGATGACTGTGATGCGACAATTCAGGATCTTGACGGTGACGGTGTTGCCGACTCCTGCGACAACTGCCTAGCGACGGCGAATAGGAAACAAATCGACTGCGACGGTGACGGCATCGGTGATGTCTGCACTATCGAACTCTCGCCAAAACAGGATTGCGATTTTGACGGTTACTTAGACATTTGCCAAACGCGAACCTCTTGGACATCGCTGCCCTTAAATCCTGTCGGAGCAGGATGGCCTCACGAGTTCGTAGTACGAAATCCACCGGTTGCCGCGGGGGATGTCTATTTGAGTATTGCTGCGGCGGCCGACTTAGCATCGCAGTTTGAATACCTTTCAGTGTATTTTAATGGGATTCGTCTCGGTGATGTCTTCGTGGCCACCGGGGGATTTTGCGCCCAGCCGCCTGAACTTGCTGAAATCCGCCTTCCCAAGGGAGCATTTAATCAAATGACGTCGGGCGGATTGGCGTTGGTAAGAGTAGTTCCTTTTTATACAGTCAACGTCGATCAATGTGCCTTTCCTGAGTACATCACAATCGCCTTGCGATATGAAAATGTGGCGCGGGACTGTGGCGGCGACCTCTTTTTGGACAGCTGTGATGCATCACTCACCGATACCGATCACGATGGAGTTGGCGATGACTGTGACAATTGTCCGAACAAAGTGAATTCCGACCAATTGGATTGCGACGGCGACGGGATGGGTGACGCTTGTTCAGTGGAATTGGACCATTCATTGGATTGTAATGGAAACGACGTTCCGGACACTTGTGAACTCGGGTTCTTTAAGGCGTCGCCAGTCCTGACCCCCATTGGTTGGGGTTTCCCGCAGGCTTACGATTTCCATCATCCACCACGCATTCACAGCGATGTGATTTTGGACTTCGAAGTCAAAGGTGATTTCTCCCATTCTTCTGAAACCATTGATGTATACGTCAATACGATCAAAGTTGGCACCATCTTGGGACGAGATAGCCACGATTGTCCCTATTATCCTGACCTCACACGGCTGGTGGTTCCAGGTATCATGTTTGACTCAGCAGCCGGCGGGCATGCACAGGTACGGCTGGTGCCTTCGAACGCGGTCGATCCTTTTCAATGCACCGAACCATCTTACATTCGCGTAACGATTAGTTATGCAGGACGCGACGGACATGACTGCAACGACAATCGAATTCCAGATGAATGCGATATCGATGCGGACGATGATTCCGTTCCGGACGATTGTGACAATTGTCCTCTGCATCTGAATCCACTGCAGCAGGATTGCGACAGTAACGGCGAAGGTGACGCTTGCGCTGTCGCGCAGAGTCAAGAGCCCGACTGTAATACGAATGGTGTGCCTGACCATTGCGATGTCACGCACCTAACCAGCGGCGACTGCAATCACAATACTATTCCGGATGAATGCGAGCTTGACTGCGACGGCGATGGCGTAACCGAGGACTGCGATAACTGCCCGGAATATGTCAATTCCGATCAGGCGGACTGCGACGCCGATGGCACAGGTGATCTCTGCGTATTGGCGTTGGGGCTAGATAGCGACTGCAACGGAAACGCAATTCCCGATTTCTGCGACATTCATGTTCTGCGGCAGTCGCCTCGGCTCGCTCCGATTGGTGAAGACACTGTGCAGTCCGTTACATTCAGCGGACTTCCAAGGGCAAGTAGCGACGTCCTACTTCACGTTACCGCTTTTGGAAATTTCGGGGCCTCCGGAGAGTCAATCTATTTAGACTTGAACGGGGTCGAACTGGGCGAAGTGCTTACGACGTTGGGCAGTAATTGTCCAGCGTTGCCGGATGTTGACGCTTGGACCATTCCCGCATGGAAATTCAACGCGGCGGCACCAATAGGTGTGGCGACGATCACACTACGTCCTTCCAGTGTGGTAGATACGTTGAGTTGTTTTCCAGATGAGTCGTGGGCGTCGGTGACGATGACCTATGTTTCGGAGGACTGCGGCGAGAATGGGATTCCTGATATCTGCGAAACAAAAAGCGATGTCGACAGCGACGGCGTGATTGATATCTGTGACAATTGCCCGATTCAGTTCAATTCGAATCAGCGTGACTGTGATAATGATGGGGTTGGCGACGTCTGTGCGATTGAGTCTGGGCAAAGCAATGACTGCAATGGCAATGGAACGCCAGATCTGTGCGAAATTGCCGCTGGCGCCCAATCACCCGATCTTTCTCCGATCGGTTACTTGATTAACCAGCATTGGCTTTTTCCCACGCCACCGCCCGCTTCGGGAAACGTGACGTTGCGCTTCTGGGCCCGCGCAGACCTGCGCGTTAATATCGCAAACCTGCGCGTTGAAGCAAATACTGAGTTCGTTGGTACCGTTTTTGAATTTGGTGCTCACGATTGTCCAGCGACGCCGGACGCGGCCCAATTAGTCCTCTCAGGTGCAGTCTTCAATAATTTGGTAAGTGGTGGAGAATTGCACATCGAAATGCTTCCTACGTACTTTGTCGAGCCGGATGCTTGCATACTACAACCCACATTCGCGGCGGTTCAGCTTTCCTATTCTGAATTGACCAAGGATCGAAATGAAAATGACATTCCTGATGGCTGTGATGTCGACTTTGATGCAGATGGGGATGTGGATTTAGTCGATGCAGCGAAGATGTATCACTGCTTTTCCGAAATGGCGGTCCTTTCGGATCCCAAATGTGTCGCTACAGACTTCAATGCAGACGGACTACTTTCACTTGTCAATTCAACTGTCCTTGCAGAAGAGATGTCCGGGCCTCGTTGATTCCATACCTCACCTTCCACCAGCTGGAAAGCCCCATTCCCGACACGTGTACAATTCAACGTCATAGTCAGTGCCATCGATGTGGCACTTGCCGGTAGCCGGTCGGATATCTGGCATGCTGGCCGCGACCGTGGTCGCAACCCGGCACGCAAATCCGCAGGTTTTGCCATAGGTGTGGTGTAATCCCATGAATGTTGAATTTCGGCTGGTAATCGGCATGTAAATGGGGTCCGCATCGGCATGGAATCCGGGCCCACCGGCTGCATCATACTCTTCTTCCTGGCGCACACAACGTCGCCGTCATCGTATGCAGTTTCTCTTTCTTTTTTGCTTCTTTTTTCTTTCTCTTTGTGAATAGCTGTGACATCGGTGCGATTCGGGAACCGGTGCCGTTCAGTGCCTGATACACGTCACTTCTCTTTCGTGGCGGCGGCGCCTTTGGTCGTTTCTTTCTTCGCCTTCACGGATTCGCGGAAGCGGTAGCTCTCCGCGTTCATCTCGAAGATGTGACAGCGGTGCGTCAACCGGTCGAGCAGCGCCGCGGTCATGCGTTCACCCTGGAAGACCTGGCCCCAATCGCTGAACGCCAGATTGCTGGTGATCAGCAAGCTGGCCCGTTCGTAGCGGTCGGCGAAGACCTGGAAGAGCAGCTCCTCCCCGCCGCGGCTGAAGGAGAGATAGCCGAGTTCATCGCAGATCAAGAGATCGGTCTTGTCCAACTGGACCAGGAAGCGATCGAGCTGATACAGCTTCTGCGCCTCCTCCAGTCGTGTGACCAGATTCGCCGCCGTGAAGAAGCGCACCCGCTTGCCCAGCCGACAGGCGGCCAGACCCAGCGCCGTGGCGAGGTGTGTCTTACCCGTGCCCACGCTCCCAACGAAGCAGCAGTTGGCGTGTTCGTCGATCCACTCTCCGCGGGCCAATTCCAGAATCTTCGGCTTATTGAGCGCCGGGATGGCCGTGAAGTCGAAGGTGTCGAAGTCCTTCTCCACCGGGAGTCCGGCGGTCTTGATCCGCGCGTGCAGCGCGTTGCTCTGGCGGCTGGCCACCTCCAGTTCGGTCAAGCGCAGCAAGTACGTCTCGTACTGCTGCCCGGCCTCCGCCGCCTCGCGGGCCAGCTTCTCGAACTCGGCGCTGACCGTGGGCAGCCGCAACTGCTTCAGATTGGTTTTGAGCAACATCATCGGTACATCAGACATGAACAGGTTCTCCTAATAATTGATCAAAACGACTCAGGTCGGGCAACGCGACCTGCAGGGATAACCAGGGACTCAGGCCTTGCGTCTCTTCCCACGATGACGAACGTGGCAATTCGCGCAGCGCCAAACGCTGGGTGTGCCGGATGATGCACTCCGCATGCAGGTCTTCCGGCTTCTCGCAGCGCGCGATGGCCTACTCCACACGGCTGACAGGATGCTCCGCGAGAAGTTGCAGGACGCGGATGAACTGCCGCACCCCGGCCGAGGGGCCGTGACGTTTCTCTAATTCCTGACGCAAGGTGAGGAAGGCGCCGGGCAATCGCCAGCGGCGATAGACCTCGGCATGATCCAGCTCCGCCGGTCGGCGGCCCAGCGTGACCAGGTAATGAATCGGGTACAAACCCGGTGCATTTGTGTCATAGGAACGCTCGTGACGGGCGACGACCTGACCGTCCGCCACCACTTCGATGCGTTCGGTGTACCCTTTGACGGTCACCTTCCGAAAGGCGCACGTCCGCGGAACGCTGTAGCGGACGCTGTCGAAGCGCACCGTCTGGTACTAATCCACTTGGGCCTCCTGACGCATGCAGGGATCAAAGGGATGCAGCGGCAGGGGCAGCGCCGCGGCGCGGTCGCGGGCGAAGTCTTACCCGCATCGACGCTAACGCCCTGTCGCGGTACTGCCAACTGTACTCACGCTGGCGCGAGGCGGAATCCTTCATCGCCAAGCATGCCCTCATGTATCCTCTGAAGGACGATGCCGGTCAGCCGAAATCCTTCCAGCCCTGGCCGCAGGTATCCATTGCCAACAAGCTGGCGCAGCAGCTGACCCGGTTGGAGCAGGAATTCGGTATG
Source organism: uncultured Phycisphaeraceae bacterium (assembly GCA_964552515.1). Taxonomy (GTDB): domain Bacteria; phylum Planctomycetota; class Phycisphaerae; order UBA1845; family UBA1845; genus JACQXM01. Next base: position 7,299 of record CAZKIN010000002.1, on the reverse strand, counting down.
ACGCCTTCGACACGATCGAGACTGATGCTGGCGACGCCGGTCAATCAATGTGCGGAAAACTCGATCATGAAGTATGTGCGGGTGGGGTGAGCGTCAGGCGCGGAGAATTCGCGTTTTCGATAATCGTCATACTCCAAACGCACCGCACTATTGTTCGCTTGCTCTATAGCATGGTTCAATGCTCAATCCGGCCACATCTTCTGTTAGGTAGGCAAAATCTACGTCGACAAAGGTGCATCACAAGCTCTAATAGGTATGGAATGGCCACATAGATCCGTAAAGTGCCTTCAGGCGCGCGTAGGACTGTCGGGTTTCGCTGTGGTTGGTTCCTTTTGCTTTTTGCATTCCCATAAATCCCTGGAACAACATGGGTTCGGCTTCTCGGAGGCGCAGTTGTTTCGTTAGTGCAACGCCAAGCCAGCTTCGGCACTCGGCGATCTCCGCGCTGTCGGGTGCGAGGGTCGCCGAGCGAAGCTCCAGCGCATCGCGAAAGTGCGCTTCCGCGCCAACCGGATCATTGAACGACAATCGAACGCGTCCCCACTCCAGAAGCGGATAGGCCAGATGTGGATGTTTCGGTCCAAGTTTTTTCAGGAAAATGTCGCGCGATTGAATGAAATAAGCCTCGGCTCCCGCAGCATCGCCTTTCGCAAAAAGGAGTTCTCCGACATTGTTCAAGCTCATGGCGACGTCGGGATGATCGGGTCCCAGTACTTTCTTTCGCATCTCCATGGCTTCCAGGAGAAGTGGTTCGCTGCGCCCCAGATCGCCCCGATCCCGGTATACGCTGCCAAGATTGTCCATGGTCAATGCGAAGTCGGCATTCTCGCGGCCGATTTTCTTTTGCTTGATGGCCAGCGACTCCTCAAACGTTTCGACGGCCTTTTCCCAATCTTCCCTTTCCCAGTAAATGATGCCGAGGTTGTTGAGAGCGATCGCGACATCAATATGCTCGTCGCCGACTCGCTTTTTCGTCAGCGCGAGGGCGCTCTCCCACATCTGGGCCGCGCCCTGCAGATCGCCGCGGCGATACAGCACTGCGCCGAGATTGTTGATGGTGTGAACGACCTCTCCATGTTCTTCGCCCAGAGTAAGCAGTTGGATGCGAAGAGCTTCGCGATAATGCATCTCGGCGGCTGCGAAATCCCCCCGTAGGAACGTAATTTTCGCCAGCCCCTCAATTGCCAAGCCCACGCGCGGATGATCCGACCCAAGAACTTTGCGATCGATTTCAAGAGATTCGAGAAACAGAGGCAGTGCCTGTTCGAACTCGCCACGGCGCTGGAGAAGCTCCGCAAGATGACGTGCAGTCACTGCGAGGTACGGATGATTCGAGGGAAGTGTTTTGCGTTGAATCTCCAAGGCCTTGCGAAGGTTTGCCTCGGCGTCCGTATTGGTGCCCCGGTCCTTTAATACGGCCCCCAAATTGGCCAGACTTTCGGCGAAGTCAATATGATCTTCGCCCAGAAGCGCTCTGCGTGTTTCCAGTGCTTTGCGGTACATCGCTTCCGCTTCGTCGAGTTTGTCGTTGCGATACAGGGCGCTTCCCAAGTTGTTTTCAAGGTCCGCCACGGCAATAGTCGCCGGGGATTCGTGATTTAGGCGGATGGCCAATGCCTTGCGCAGGAGCGGCTCGGGCTCGACGGTGTCCCCCATTACATCTTTCAGGACCGCCAGCGATACGAGGCTTTCGGCGTAGGCGAGGCTGTCTTCGCCGAGTTGCCCGCGCCGCAGCTCCAGAGATTCTTCAATGAAGGGCGTAGCGGCGTTGTGCAGCCCAAGATTGAGATAAACGTTACCGATGGCGTCCATGAGCGAGGCCTGTACGAGCGGCTGGCTTTTCAATTCCGTTCGGACGCGCTCTGCACCGCGGTCGAGGACTTCACGAGCCGTAATCGAATTGCCGCGTGCTTCGCTGGGGTCCGAAACTTTGAATAAGTTCACCAGGAACGCCGTCGCCTGTTTTGCAGTTTGAGCTTCGATGCTCGAAGTTGCTTCTGCCGCCACCGCCCGGGCGCGATTAGCCTCTGCTCGTGCATACAGGACACTCATCCAGATGCCAAAGGCAGTCATCAATAAGAAGAGCGTTCCCGCGAATGCGAAGGGTAACTTGTGGCGAGTAACAAGCTTGCGCAACTGATACGTCGCTGTAGGGCGTCGGGCGAGAATGGGCTGGCTATCCAAATAGCGGCTCACGTCTTCGGCCAATGAGGCGACGCTCGCGTATCTTCGTTCAGCGTCTTTTTCCAGTGCTTTGAACACAATCGTTTCGAGATCGCCGCGTATCGACTTGCCCACCGCGCTCGGCCGGCGGGGCGGACTTTCGCAGATCACGCGCACGGCATCCGGCAATGTGATCCGACTGACATCGTAGGGGAGTTGATTGGTCATCAACTCGTACAGGATGACGCCGAGTGAATAGACATCGCTGCGGACGTCGATTTCGTCGGACATTCCCTTCGCCTGTTCCGGGCTCATGTACGCAAGTGTGCCCTGTACGCGACCTGTTTCGGTGGCCATCGTGGCCAGAGTCGCGCCGGATTCGACAATCTTGGCCAGTCCAAAGTCCAGTACCTTGGGCCGGCCAACCACGCTGTTTCGGGAGGAAGAGCCGCTGGCGTCTGACGTGACTCCGCGCGTGGAAGCATCCGACTGCAACACCAATATGTTCGCAGGCTTCAAATCACGGTGAATGACGCCTTTCTGATGTGCGTGCTGTACGGCGTCGCAAATCTTCAGGAATAGGTGAAGCCTCTCGCGCAGGCCCAAATCCAAGTCGCGAACAAATGTGTCCAACCTCTGGCCGGCCACCAGTTCCATCACCAGGAACGGTTGTTCTCCCGCACCGGTGTCGGCGACTCCGGCCTCAATGATCTGGGCGATTGCTGGGTGTTGAAGCCGCCCCAGCACCTGGGCTTCATAACCAAATCTCCTCAGCAGGCTCGGCGAAGCAATGCCGCCGCGCAACACCTTTAGTGCAACAGTTCGGCGGGGTTGCTCCTGTTGTGCTTCGTAGACCGTGCCCATCCCACCTTCGCCGATCAGTCGGATGATGTTGTACCGACCGATTCTCCTGGGAAGGCCTCCTGGTTGAGGTTCACTTCGGCGGATGGAGTCAGCGAGAAGCGCCGCACCTCCTCCGTCGGACGTATTCTGCAGGATTCCTAAAGGGCGCTGATCGTGTCGCAGCAGCTCTTCGACTTCAGCGCGAAGTTTGGGTTCGCCTTTGCAAATAACATCAAGCAGTGTCGCGCGGGCATCGGGCTGCAAGTCGCGGACCCGATCGAAAATCTCCATCACGCGTTGATAGCTGCTACGATCCACGGGTCGTCTCCTACTTCGAGAGTTCCATGCTCAGCCAGGCCCGTGCCGAGCGCCAATCGCCCTCCACTGTCGATATGGAAACGCCCATCACTTGCGCCGCGTCCTCAACGGTAAGTCCGCCGAAAAACCGCAACAGCACTACGCGGTGACGTCGTTCATCCAACGCTTCCAACCTAGTCAACACGGCATCAAGCCTTTCGATATCCACCTCGGGTTGAGCATCGGGTGCGACCGCCTGATCTAGCGATAATCGCGCCCAGTCGCCTCCGCGCTTGGCTGCCCCCCGACGTCGCGCATGGTCCGTCAGGATTTGCCTCATGGCCAGTGCAGCGACCGCCATGAAGTGAGCACGATCGGACCATTGCATGTTGGTCTGGTCGACAAGCCGCAGAAATGCCTCATGCACCAGGGCGGTTGGCTGGAGCGTCTGATCCTTTTGTTGATTTCTAAAAAAGCTACCTGCCAGGTTTCGGAGTTCAGCATAAACGAGCGGCAGTAGGCGCTGCGCGGCGGATTCATCTCCACGGCCAAGATCAGTAAGAAGCTCAGTAGCGTTTTGCGGCGGCGTCGACACAAATTCCCCCCAAATGCGGTTCACCGATCCCAGGCCAATCATAACTCTACCGAACGTCCAACCCCAAGCCCAATGCGCAATTCCGAAAATTCTTTAAGGGTCTGCATTTGATAATGCGTTACCAGGATGAGTAGGTGATTCCAAGGCCATTACGACGGCCAACAAGGTTTACGGAGGTTTGCCATGCGCAGCTCAAAGTGGGTTTCGGGATTTGTAGTGATGACGATTATCGCCCCCGCGCTTGGCGCGGCTCCGGCGGAAGTCATTACTTATCAAGGTCAATTGAAGCAGGACGGCGCGCCTCTCAATGGCTTCGTCGACTTGAGGTTCACACTCTGGGACGACCCGGTTGCTGTCGGAGGAACTCCTCCCGTCAAAGACCGACTCGCCGTGGAGGTGGTGCACGGCCTCTTCACAGTCACGCTGGATTTTCCGGCGTCAGCCTACGCCCAAGCTCAATGGTTGGGAATTGAAGTGCGCACCCCGGCAGGTTCACCAAACGCCTATGAGTCGCTTACGCCCAGGCAGGCAATTACGGGCGCGCCTTACGCCTTGTATGCACTCAATGTATTAGGCGGTGGTGGCGGAAGCGGTGGAACTCTTGATCAGGCCTATGATTTTGGCGGACCAGGCGCAGGTCGGACGATCACTGCTGATGCCGGAGCCGTCACAATCGCCGGCCCCGGCGGACTGAGCGTTTCCGGAGGAATCACTTCCGGCCCCGTCAAGCTCAACGTCAATAGCAATGACTTTGACGTGCAGGTCACTCGCGGACCGGTGTTGCTATCAGGTGACCCGCCAAATGTGACTCTTGGAGGAAAATACGTAACCAATCCGTTGAACCCTGTCCCCCATTGGGCGTATCTCAATGTCGCTAGTAGCGTTCACCGAATCACGCGAGATTCCGGTGCGGATTTTCGATTCGCTGTGGAGACCGCCCCCAATGCGCAATTTATCACCGATCAAATGACACTTACCGCGAACGGAAATGTGGGAATTGGAACGACTGCTCCAACAGCCTTGCTTCATGTGAATGGCTCCACAGATGTTGCTTCGGGCGGTGGAATCGTTTTAGGCACCATTTCCGCAGCCAATCTTGCTTTTGACACCAACGAAATCTTGGCTCGTAATAATGGTGTGCCCGCGCCGCTGACTCTCAACCGCAATGGCAACGTCGGGATCGGTTCCGGTGCGCTATCCTCCATTCGATGTTCAGTTCAGGTACCCAATACGGATAGTGATACGGCTTTCTATGCAGCGACCTACGGTTCAGGCCGGGCCGGCCTGTTCGAAAGCCATCAAAGCAACACCACTCATGCGGTAAGAATATTCAAGAACAATGGGCCCGCACTGGTGGTCAGTAGTGACGTCACCGCAAACGACCCGGCCACCGACGTACCTCTCGCCGTCCTTGGCGGCTCGGATTCAACTCCATCCGGCGGCGGATTTGCCGTATTCGGAGGCACTGCGGGGACGAACATCTCCATTGACAACAACGAAATCATGGCCCGCGACGCGGGTGCCACCGCACCATTGGCGCTCAATGCTTCGGGTGGCAACGTCAACCTGATCCAGGGTGGAACCGGAAACGTTGGTATCGGCACTTCGTCACCGGGCCACCGTCTTGACGTGGCGGGGCGCGTGCGGGTGCGCGAGGGAGGTGGGGTGGATTCGGGAATCTGGTTCTATCAGACGACTCCGGCGGCTGATCAGGCCTTCGTGGGCATGTTCGGTGACAATTTCGTCGGATTGTATGGCAACAACGGTGCAGGTTGGGGCTTCGGCATGAGTGCTTCCACCGGTAACGTCGGCGTGGGGACGACAACTCCCAAATCCAAACTGCACGTCAATGGCGATTATTACGGCCGTGGCCACCTGTACCTCTACGCCTACGAAGGAGACGGGGCTTCCGGAACCGCCTTCGTTCAGGCGCGCGACGACAGTACGACGAGCAATATCGATTTGCGCCTGCGATCCAAGGCGGGCGCGGCAGCGGTGGACGTGCTGACCTGCAAATCGAATGGCCGCGTCGGCATTGGTACGACCGCACCGGCCTCCTTGCTCGACGTGGCGGGGACCGCGCGGGTGAACGTACTCACCATCGACGGCGGAGCGGACTTGTCGGAAAACTTTGATGTTCTGCAAGATACCTTCGGCCTTGATGCCGTAGCTGTGGCCGAGCCGGGAACCGTAGTGGCGATCGACCCGGAAAATCCCGGCAAACTTCGCGTCGCGACAAGCGCCTATGACACTACAGTTGCCGGAATCATCAGCGGCGCGGGCGGAGTTGGCACAGGCATGGTGATGGCGCACGAAGGCACGCTCGCCGACGGCAAGCACCCCGTGGCGCTCACCGGACGCGTTTACTGCAAAGTGGATGCAACCCAAGGGGCAATCAAACCCGGTGATTTATTGACATCCTCGAACACCTTGGGTCACGCGATGAAAGTCATCGACCGCGAGCGCGCGCACGGCGCGATTCTCGGCAAGGCCATGACCGCCCTGCCACAAGGCGAGCGCGGTCTCGTGCTGGTTCTGGTGAGCTTGCAATAGGGACTGTGCCAACACGGAGAAATGACCATGAAATTAAGACAAACCGTGCAAGTCGCAACGATCGTCGTCTTCGCCTGCGTATTGGCGACTACCGTTTGGGCCAGCGGTCCCGAGCTTGAACGAAAAATCGTCGAACAGGTTGGCGTGGCATCCGACGTCTATGACGGCGAAGGAGTACAAATTCGCGATGCATTTCGCCAGGTGATTGGGCGTCCCGGTACGAACTGGATGCGTGCGCGAATTGGCGCGCACCACCTTGGCGAAAATAGCTATATCACGATCATGTCGTTGCAGGACGGCCGTATGCAGCATCATTCGGCCTCCACGCTGCCAGAATGGGACAACTGGACCGCGTTCTTCAACGGAGACGCGATCGAAATCGCGCTGCACGTTGCTCCCGCCGACACGGGTGTGTTTGTCACCGTGGAATCGATTGCCTTCGCCGAGATTTTTGCGTTGGAAGTTGCGACAGAACCAACCGGATCTGTGGCCAGCATCTGCGGCAACAGCGACAATCGCATCGCATCGAGTGATTCGCGCGCCGGTCGCCTGTTCAAAGGCGGCTGCACAGGCTGGCTCATCTCCAATGGAGGTGTGCTTACTGCCGGTCACTGCACGAACGACAACGGTGACATTAACGGCGTGCTCGAGTTCAACGTTCCGCCATCGAGCTCGAACGGGAACAGCGTTTGGGCCGATCCGGAAGATCAGTACCCCATCATCGCAAACAGCGAAGCTTTTCAGAACAACGGAGTCGGCGAAGATTGGGCACAATTCCGAGTGGGGGCGAATCCGAACACTGGACTCTCCGCCCATATCGCGCAAGGCTTCTTCCGGCTCACCAACCT
>CAZKIN010000001.1:58792-62937 GCA_964552515.1 uncultured Phycisphaeraceae bacterium | reverse complement strand
TCTGGCGGCAACATTTTGAACCAAAGCGGTTCCGAGTCCGACAGGCCGTGACATTCCCAGCCCGAAGGGCTTGCAGACCATAGCCGTGGGCCAGCGCAGCGCCGCCCACGGATTAGACCCCCATGACAATCCAGCCCTGAAAGGGCGTAACAAACTGCTCAGTTCACGACACCGCCCTTGGTGCCCCCACCTTCGTCGTGTGGCATGCGCCACGCTGGTGGGATCACATTTGCCCTCGCACAGCCTTAGTTACGGAATTCCTCTCGCGCACCTCATACCCAGGCGTGGCCATGCAATCAGTACCGCGCCCGTGAGGAAGCGGACTCGCTCGCACTCCGTTGTCGAGGGATTCGCGTTCTTTTTGTGCTGTCCCGCCTACAACTCCAAGTCGCACTCAAACCCCGATGGGTGACACGAATCCGTCTCTTCGCAGCACACCGTCGGGTGGCATGGCCAAGCGCAGCACGTTACGCGAGCAGCCGCGCGGCACTCTAAGTGTCACATACGCGTCAGTTGCTGTCCAACCCTTTGTCCCAGCGCAGCGCCGCCATGCAGTTTCCTGTGCCCTGTCACGTTCGTAGTCGGTCGCGCTGCACATCTCGATTTCCGTCCAGAGCAGCTGACTCCGAAAACAAGTGAAGGTCAGGGCATGCGCATGGCCCGGATTGTCGTAGCGAATGCAGGACTTGCGCTTGTGCGGCTGGTTGGATGGTGCCGGATGCATGGCACACAAACTAGCACTATTTGAAGACGTTAGCATGCATGCTTCATTTGGTCAGGCCAATCTGTGCAACGATTGCATGGATGCTTGTGGAGAGGTCGAAAGAACGACGAAGTCAATGCACGGATGCCAGATTGATGGCACTTTGAACAGCATGGCGGCGCTGCGCTGGAGTCTTTATCTGTCACCACTGCAGAGAGGGCGGCAGCCAACTTGACAGCCGTTTATCTGCAAGGCGACGCTGCGCTTGGCCCAGCCACCCAAGGAATGCCACCCTGCCACTCGCGCTTGCTCAAACAACGACGGCTGAAAGCTAATCCCATGAGAAGTAGCATGACCGTCGTGGATTCGGGTACTAAATTTCCATACGCTTCAATCGTAATGTCGTAGGAATAATACAATCCTTCCAACCCACGCTCGGGCATCCACGGGGTAAAATCCAAACGATTGACGATCAAGCGAATAAAGTCCAGATCATATCCGACCAAGTCAGGTGGACGTCCGATCGGTGGAAACCGATCAAAAAGAACGGAATCTTTGATCCCATGTCCTCCTCCTCCCCCAGCACTCCAAAGCGCGGAGATACCTCCTTGGTTCTCTATGCCATTAGTGGCAAGTTGTTCGAACAAAGGAAAACCAACAGAATTGCTTGCCGAAAAATCGAAAATGCCGGTCTGACCTTGGGACCAGAACACGCCGCTCCCGATGTGTGCTCCTTGACCGGTCATTGGACTGGTCAGTCCCAATTCAATCTGAATTCGTGGGTCACTCCACGGCGCACGCCCGCCGCTAGAGATTTCAGAGTAGCTCGACAGCAGCACCGGCCCCGCCCAAGCGGAGGCAGCAATGCCCAGCGCAAGTGCCAAGGTTGTTTGGATTGTCCGTTTACACATGCCTTGTTCCTCCGTGCAAGAAAGATGATCATCGCGCACCCTCGCGACCCACTTTCGCCATTTTATCCAATGGGTAGGCTAACTACAATCAATGTTGGCTCCATCCGCTCAGTGTCAAGGACATGGGACTCGATCTGTTCTCCGCTATGGGACACGAAAGATGACGCTTATGTGGCAACAGTCCCGCGGTGTGGCATTACTTCGGATACCATGGCCAACGCACGCCGACCAGCAGCGCCGCCCAACATCCATTCAATTTCCCGGGCCGACCTGCGAAGAATTGGCTGAATTCTCCCCCACCCCTAGAATTCGTCATGCGGATTCCACATGACTAAGAAACTCTTTCCATACCGAGCTGCCCTCAGCGCACTGGCGACATGGTGCCTGATTCATCCGTCGGCAACCGCCCAGCAGGCCGCTACTCCCCCGCGCCCGGCTCCGGTCCCGGCGATATCACCCGAAACTCCTTCTTCCGAAAAACCAAAGGAAACCCCGATGCCCCCAGCGCCCAACCATCGCTTTACCAATCGCTTGAGCAAGGCAACGAGTCCGTACCTGCTGCAACACGCGCATAACCCCGTCGACTGGTACGAATGGAACGACGAAGCCTTCAAGAAGGCCAAGGACGAGGACAAGCTGATCTTCCTCTCCATCGGTTACGCCGCCTGCCACTGGTGCCATGTCATGGAACATGAATCCTTCGAACACGAGGACGTGGCCGCCGCGCTCAATGCAAGTTACGTCAGCATCAAGGTGGACCGCGAGCAGCGTCCCGACATCGATGAGATTTACATGGCCTACACGCAGGCGCTTACCCGCCACGGCGGCTGGCCGATGAGCGTCTGGCTCACACCCGACGGCAAACCCTTTCACGCCGGAACCTATTTCCCACGCCAGCAGTTCATGCAGGTTCTCTCCAGCATCGCGGGCACCTGGCACGATGACCGCGAGAAAATCATCCGCGGCGCTGGCGCGGCCGGTGACTTCTTCGCGGAGTGGACGGCCCAGGCCCCGCCGGTCGAAGGCGGCATTCCCCGCGACCTCGTGGACCGCACCGCCACCACGCTCGCGCGCTACTTCGACCGCACCCGCGGCGGATTCTCCGGCGGCGGCAACAACAAGTTTCCGCCCAGCATGGCCATGGACCTGATGCTTCGCGTGCACCGGCGCACCGGGGAATCCGACTTGTTCGATGCCGTCAAGGTGACACTCGACAACATGGCCCGCGGCGGCATCTATGACCATCTCGGCGGCGGCATCTGCCGCTACAGCACCGATGTGGACTGGCTGGTCCCCCACTTCGAAAAAATGCTCTACGACCAGGCGATGGTCAGTGCGATTTACCTCGATGCCTTTCAGGTAGGCAAAGACCCGCTCTATGCGTACATCGCCGGCGACATTTTCCGTTACGTACTGTCCGACCTGACGTCGCCGGAGGGCGGATTCTATTCCAGCCGCGACGCCGACAGCGAAGGCATGGAAGGCAAGTTTTATCTATGGACTGTTGAACAGGTGCGCGAAGTACTCGGCGCGGAAGAAGCGACGCTGTTCTGTCAGTACTACGACGTGACCGAGAAGGGCAACTGGTTCGAGCAGTTCGGCCACGCACCGCCCGGCCCCAAGAACATCCTGCGCATCACCAAGCCGAAGGAAGCCTTCGCGCGCATGAACAACCTGGATGTGGCGGAACTGGATCGACGCATCGCCTCCTGGCGCGAAAAAATGCTGGCGGAGCGTGCCAAGCGTGTCGCGCCGGGACTGGATGACAAGATCCTCACCGGCTGGAACGGACTCATGATCGCCGCACTCGCCAAGGGTGCGTGCGTCTTAAATGAACCGCGCTTCGCGGAGGCGGCGGCCAAGGCCGCGGAATTTCTTCTGACCAAGTTGCGCAAGGACGGACGACTGCTGGCCACCTGGCGCAACGGCGAGGCGCAGCTCACCGCGTACCTCAGCGATTATTCGTTCCTGGTCGAGGGGCTTCTCAACCTCTATGAAGCCACGTTCGATCGCAAGTGGCTCGATATGGCGCTGGAACTCACCGAAACGTCCATCAAGTATTATTATGATGACGCCAATGGGTCATTCTTTTTTACCGCCCACGATGCGGAGAAGCTGGTGGCCCGCAGCAAACAACCGCAGGACAATGCCATTCCCGCCGGCAATTCGGTCCATGCCATGAATCTGTTGCGCCTCGCAATTCTGTTCGATCGTAAGGACCTGCGCGAAAAAGCGGAGTCGATCTTCCGCGCCACGGCGGGCCAACTCGAAAACTCCCCCGCCTCGTATGAGCGGCTCATGTGCGCGGTCGACTTCCAGCATGACAAGGTGAAAGAGATTGCCATCGTTGGTGACCTCACCGCCGGCGACACCCGCGCGCTCTTGCGCACGGTCTTTGATCGCTATGTGCCCAACAAGGTGGTGGTGCATGCCACCGACGTGGAAACCGAATCGCGCATGCCTCTGTTGACCGGCAAGACCCGGCGCGGCGGCGCGGCGACCGCTTACGTCTGCGCGGGTTACAACTGCAA
>CAZKIN010000001.1:55255-58692 GCA_964552515.1 uncultured Phycisphaeraceae bacterium | reverse complement strand
TCAGCACCAAAAGCAACCGACCGGCGAAACCGCTGGGTAGCGATCTCGCCGGTCGGAGTATTCTAATTTCTCTTGGATTTCGACCGTTTTCTGCGCCTATCCGCCGAGCAATGCCAGGGCATTCTGCGGTTGCGTATTCGCAAGTTGCAGCACATTCGTCGACGCGTTCACCAGAATCTGTGCCCGGGTCAGCGCGGCCGTTTCCGCCGCGAAGTCCGCATCACGAATCGCGCTTTCGGCCGCAGTCACGTTTTCCCGCGCCACACCGAGCGAGTTGATGGTTGTTTGCAGCGTGTTCTTCTGGAACGCGCCGAGTCGGCCACGCAGACTGGCGATCTGGTTGATCGACTCACGGACAATGCGCTGTGAAGTCGCAAAGTTCTTGCTGGCCAGATCGTTGGACAATCCGGATTTCAGCGTCGAAAGGAAGCCGACGCCCGCGTTCCCGAGATTGGCTGACGACACTTCCGTCAAACCCAGCGTTTCCTGTCCCGAGAGTCCCACGGTCGGTGAGATGGAGAACACCGCACCACCGCCCGTAATCTGGAAACTGGACGTTCCACCGGTGGTTCCACCGAATGTGGATGTCAAAGTGACGTCGAGCGAAAGAGCGCCAGCGCGAACAGATGCGTCGAGGCCTTGCACAATGGCGTTGCTGCCGTTGATGGTAACGACGCCGTTAGTTCCTTCGCGACGAATTTCCGCCGCTTGTGAAAGGAAGGCCGTGCTGGCATTTTCCAGGACCGAAATTGAAACGAATGCGTCTGATCCGAAGCTGGTGCTCTGGAAAACGATGGATTGTGCACCGCCAGTCGCTGCGGAAGCGGTGGCGGAAACACCAGTGAGTTCCTTGGATGCGTTAATGGCCGCGACGATGTTCGCAGCGGAAGTTCCGGACGCGAAACTGAGAATGTCGCTGCCGAAATTGCCCTTTACCTGGATGGTGGTGGCCTTCGCCAAGGTTCCGTTCAATACACCGGAGCCATTGGTACCGGCGGCAACGGCGCTGACGACAGCCACCGTGGAGCGTGTCACCACGTTGATGTTGACATTGCGGAAGGCACCGGCCGGAATCTTGGCGGCATTGATCTGAACCTTGCTCAGATGATTGGTCGCCGTGCCGAGCGGCTGATTGATATTCACGCCCGAGGTCGTGAAATCGAGCGTACCGTTCAGCAGTTTCTTGTTGCCGAAGGCGGTCGCATCGGAGAGCCGGTCAATGGACTCCAGGATGGCATTGATCTGGAGTTGATTGGCGGAGACTTCCTCGTCGGTAAGACCCGCTTCGTTGGCGGTCTGATCGATGAGGTTTTCCAGCTCAAGCAGGAGTGAGCTGACTTCCTGCAGACCGCCTTCCGCCACGGCGACGATGGTGTCGGCGCGATTGGCGTTATCGATGGCAGTGCTGATGGCACGGATGCCCGAGCGCAGCGTTTCCGATGCGATAAGCCCGGCAGGATCATCTTTACCGCTGTTGATCCGCAGACCGGTGCTGAGTCGCTCCAGCGCCTGGTTCAGTGACTGGTTGTTGGCACCCAGGGCGCGACGGGCAATCAAGGACTGTACGTTTGTGTTGATCCGACTCATACGGATTCGTGCCTCCTCAAGCACCGCAGGCTCATCGAACAGGCGTCGCGGCCGCGGAACATTGTCGCCGGGAAATCCGGCAACGGGCTCGTTAACTTCGAGTTTTCAAGACTGCGTGACACGGGCATCAACCCGCATCCACGGAAAACCATCTCCATGTACATTTTGTTGTTGGCTGGCCGCTGCCGGGGAGGTCTCACTTCCGCTGGTGCGCCGGGCGTCGCCGCCGAGTCTCGGTGGGCGACGCTATGCAACCATCGACCTGCCAATAAACGCCCTTTAGTACATTCGGACCCCATATACGGCCCTCGCGGGAGATTCGGACCCCGTTTAAGACCGGTAACCACACAGGTCCGGCAATCCATCACTTCCGGGCATTGCGTGGCCGGAGTTATCAGACAATGGTGCCAGGATAGCGGCACAAATTTTTTTGGATTTCTGACAAAATGTATCGTACGAGGGACTGATGAATTGCCATTTTAAGCGGAACGAATCGCCGGCTACGACGTGCCAGGAACCAAACCCGATCGAGCTCACACGCTAGAACGACCCATTGCAACTTCGAGCCTGGGAATGTGCACGTCGCCGCGTCAACTTGACCCGAAAAGGAAAGCGGCGATGCAGGCAATGAAACCAACGCGCTGGACATCGGAACGGCCGAAATGAATATCGCGCGGCCATGCGCGGCGTCCTGCGGTTTTGCACGCGGACAGGCTGAATGTTGGGTCCGAGCCAAGTCGCCTCGACTGATGAGCGCGATGCCGCTAGACGGCACCAGCCGGTGCAGCAATACGGTCCTGCATTGCTTTGGCGATCAAGGTATAGACGTTGCTGGGAATGACGTCGATGCGCAGTGCCTCGGCAAGGTCCTCGATATCCTTTTCGACACTGGGCAAAATGTCGAGCAGCGATTGAACCTCCAAGCCAATGAACGCCGTTGCTTCGGTGCAAACGCGCACGACAGTTTCGGGGTCGGACACTTCGCACAGGAGCTTACCGATACGATCGGCCGCGGAAAGCAGGCGCGCGGCGGTGGCGGCTTCGCCTTCGCCAGGCGCGGGAGAATGGCTGAGGTTCACGGCATCAGCGACGATCTCGGGGAGCGTCCAATGCTTGATGATCATCGCCGAGACCTGGGCGTGGTTTACTTCAACCAGTTCGATTTCCTGCTCAGGAGTAAACTCTATGCCGAGTGGGACGTACTTGTTGGCGATTTTCTTGTACTGGGTGGGGAATGTCTCCGCGAGAATCGGAAGTCCGATGTCCGCAAGCAATGCTGCGATGAACACCTCATCGCGACTCTTGGGCAGGACCTTGTCCGCGAAGCGTGAAGCGGCCACCGACGATGCAAGCGAACGCCTCCAGAAATAGGTCATGTCGAGACCCGCAATCTTCTTTTTGTTCATGGTGTCGACGAGATACCGACCGAGCAAAAGCGAGCGCGTGCGCTTGGGGCCAAGTAGCGTGAGCGCCTGGCGGAGCGAAACAATTTTCTGGCGCACGCCGAACAGCGAAGAATTCACGAGTCGCAGGATCTCGCTGACGGTTCCGACGTCGGCCGAGAGGACGCGCACGAGATCGTCATACTTGAAACTCGGGTCCTGCATAATCTCCAGAAAACGCATCACCACCTGGGGCATGGAAGGTACGGCAGCGGACTTGCGAATGGTTTCAAGAATGCGTGCGTTCATGGTCGGTCCTCTGGGTGCGAAATCGAAACTGAATCCCACGAGCGAAAGCACGGGCATGCAAGCCTCGCTTCCGCTTTGGTTCGGGCATGGGATTGCCATTCGATTCATCGTCCGCGCCGATTGACGGTTTTAGGACTTTTCGAAACCAATTTTCATGAA
>CAZKIN010000001.1:45741-55155 GCA_964552515.1 uncultured Phycisphaeraceae bacterium | reverse complement strand
GTGGCCCACAGTTCGCCGGGGGCCATGTTGTGCGGCGCGATGAACATGCCGAGTGCGATCAGGAAGAATCCCAAGGCCACGATCATCAGCGCGGAAGTGACGCGCGGTTGTCGGCCCATGTTTCGTCCGATGGTGCTGTGCGCGTAGCCATAACCTACATAAGCGCTCATTCCCAAAGCCAGCCAGCCGAAGAAACGCCACCAGGAAGACGGAGGAAGATAGTAGGCCAAGCCCATGCAGGAGGCCGCGCCCATAATGGGAAGGAGAAACGGACCACCGGGCACGCGGAACGGTCGCGGTCGGTGCGGATCACGGAAACGAAGGATGGGGATGCCGATGCAGACGAGCGTGAAGGCGAAGAGCGTGCCAATGTTCGTGAGGTCGACCATCTCCTCGATGTTGGCGAACGAAGCGAGGGTTCCGACGATCAGGCCGGTGACGATGGTGGTGACGTGCGGCGTGCGGAAGCGCGGGTGAACGCGCGTAAAAACCGGGGGAAGGAGTCCGTCGCGGGCCATGGCGAAGAAGATGCGCGGCTGGCCCATCTGGAAAACGAGGAGGACGGCGGTGTGTGCGACAACGGAACCGAAGGCGACGATACCGGTGGCCCACGTGGCTTGCGGAGCAACGTGCTGAATCGCCATGGTGAGTGATTCAGACAGTTCGTTGGTTGGCCTGGTGATCAGTTCACCGTAGGGCATCAGGCCGGTGAAGACCGCGGAAACAATCACATAGATCAGAGTGCAGATGACGAGGGAGGCGATGATGCCGATGGGCAGATCGCGCTTGGGGTTGCGGGTTTCCTCGGCAACGGTGGAGACGGCGTCGAAACCTATGTACGCGAAAAAGACGACGGCCGCTCCGGCCAGGGTCCCAGTCCAGCCGTTGGGTTGAAACGGCGTCCAATTCTGTGCCATGTCGCCCGGCGACACATACCAGAATGCAACGCAAACGAAGAAGGCAAGCACGACGATTTTGATGGTCACCATGACGGCATTGAAGCGCGCGGATTCGCGGATGCCCCAGACGAGGACCATGGTGAGCGTCATGACGATGCCAAAGGCGAGTATGTTGAAGACGATGGGGATGCCAAAGAGGTGGGGAACTTTGTCCAGAAAGCCGTCGATCTTGGCGGCCGAGCGATAATCGATAGTCAGCCATTGGGGCAATTCGATACCGATGGAGTGTAGAAGCGTATTGAAGTACCCGCCCCAACTGATCGCGACGGCGACGTTGCCGATGGCATATTCGAGCATGAGGTCCCACCCGATGATCCAGGCGACGACTTCACCGAGCGTGGCGTAGGAATAGGTATAGGCTGAACCGGAAACGGGGACCATCGCGGCCATTTCGGCGTAGCAGAGTGCGGTGAAGGCGCAAACGGTTGCCGTGATCACGAAAGAAAGGGTGATGGAAGGGCCGGCACCTAATCGGACAGCGTCGCCGGCGGTAGCGGTGCCGATGGTGGCGAAGATTCCCGCGCCGATGATTCCGCCGATGCCGAGGAGGGTGACGTGCAACGGGCCAAGTGAACGGCGAAGCGGTACGGCGGTGCCTTCCGCGGTGGCGAGTACGGCGCTGAGGTCTTTGGTTTTGAAAATGGTACCGAACATGGGCAGCGCTTTCGGTGAAGGTTAGATGTACCGCGTGCGAACATCGCGCGTGACGATTCGCTGGTCGGGAAGGCTATCGCATTCGACAGGAATTTCCAACATCAGACCGGATTGAGATATGTGATGCTATAAGCGAAACGCGGTGGCGTGGCCCCGGCAGGTAAACAATTGACGCAATGAGGCCTGGGGGCTAGAACGTTTGTAGTCGCTGGGTGTGTCCGTCCCATGCGCTGGCTTATGCAAAGAATCGCGCCGGGCGGACTGAGAACAGAACCTTTGAACCTGATCAGGGACGGGCGAGCTCGACCGAGCCGCGCGCATGGCACCTGCGTAGGGAAGCGACGCCACGATGATGTGCCGCGGTGCCTTGTCGTGTCCCTCCTGCGCTGATGTGCCCTTCTGATCGTCAAATTGGAACAGGTGCCCCATGACCCCGTTAACCGTACTGCCGGAACAACAGTCGACCGATGACGCAGCCGCAGATGGAACTACATTACCAACTGCTGGTCCGGCCAAGAAGGCGACAAAAAAGAGCACCACACCGGTGATGGATTTGGATGCGCAGAACGTGGCGCATACGGAGCCGTTCCCCGCGTCGCGCAAGGTTTATGTGACAAGTGTGCGTCATCCCACGGTGCGGGTGCCGATGCGGGAGATCGCGCTGTCGCCGACACAGATGCCGGAGGGGAATGGCCGACCAGCGGCAACGACTGCGAATCCGCCGGTGGTGGTCTATGACACGTCGGGGCCGTACACCGATCCGCATGTGAAGATTGATTTGCGCCGAGGGCTGGAGCCGCTGCGTCTGGAGTGGATTCGGTCGCGCGGGGATGTGGAAGCCTATGTCGGGCGCGATGTCCGACCGGAAGATAACGGTCATCGATCCGTCGAAAATGCGAAACACGTGGAGCGCTTTCCCGATGTGGCGCGGCGCCCGGTACTGCGCGCGAAGTTCGGCGGGAATGTTTCGCAAATGCATTATGCGCGGCGCGGAATCATCACGCCGGAGATGGAATTCATTGCGATCCGGGAGAATCAGCGGGTGGATGCGGCGGCGGAGTTGTGCGCGCAGCATTCCGGCGAGAGTTTCGGCGCGGTGATACCGCGGAACATCACTCCGGAGTTCGTGCGCGACGAGGTGGCGCGGGGGCGGGCGATCATTCCGGCGAATATCAATCATCCGGAACTGGAGCCGATGATCATCGGGCGCAACTTCCTGGTGAAGATCAACGCGAACATCGGTAATTCGGCGCTGAGCTCGTCGATTGATGAGGAAGTGGAAAAGCTGGTCTGGGCGATTCGCTGGGGCGGCGACACGGCGATGGACCTGTCCACGGGCAAGAACATTCACGATACGCGGGAGTGGATCATCCGCAATTCGCCGGTGCCGGTGGGTACGGTGCCGATTTATCAGGCGCTGGAAAAAGTCGACGGCAAGGCGGAGGAGCTGACGTGGGAAATTTTCCGCGACACACTGATCGAACAGGCGGAACAGGGCGTCGATTATTTTACGATTCATGCGGGGGTGCTGCTGCGCTATGTTCCGTGGACGGCGAAGCGCGTGACGGGGATCGTGTCGCGCGGCGGGTCGATCCTCGCGAAGTGGTGTCTGTCGCATCATCAGGAGAATTTTCTATACACGCACTTCGAGGATATTTGCGACATCATGAAGTCCTATGACGTGTCGTTTTCACTGGGCGACGGCTTGCGGCCGGGGTGCATTGCGGATGCCAATGATGCGGCACAGTTTGGGGAGTTGGAGACGCTCGGGGAACTGACCAAGATCGCGTGGAAGCGCGACGTCCAGGTGATGATCGAGGGGCCCGGACACGTGCCGATGCACATGATCAAGGAGAACATGGAGCGCCAGCTTGCAGTGTGCAGCGAAGCGCCGTTTTATACGCTGGGCCCGCTGACCACGGACATTGCGCCGGGGTATGACCATATTACGAGTGCGATCGGCGCGGCGATGATCGGCTGGTTCGGGACGGCCATGCTGTGCTATGTGACACCGAAGGAGCACCTTGGCTTGCCGGATCGGGATGACGTGAAGGAGGGTGTGATCGCCTATCGCATCGCGGCGCATGCGGCCGACCTCGCGAAGGGGCATCCGGGAGCGCAGTATCGGGACAATGCTTTATCCAAGGCGCGGTTTGAGTTTCGCTGGGAAGATCAGTTCAATCTGTCGCTCGATCCGGTGCGTGCGCGGGAGTATCACGATGCGACGCTGCCGCAGGAGGGTGCGAAGGCGGCGCATTTCTGTTCGATGTGCGGTCCGCAGTTCTGCTCGATGAAGATTACGCAGGACGTGCGGGATTATGCGGAGAAGATGGGGGTTGGGGAGCGGGAGGCGATTGAGGTGGGGATGAAGGAGAAGGCGAAGGAATTCACAGTTTCGAAGGCGCATGAGCAAAGGTTGTAAGGTTTTCAATTCATTGACGTATGACTGGCACGGGACTTGCTAGAATACAGGTGTCCCCCGATAAACGGATGCGGGGCGCCACGCCGCGCGGAAATTCTATAAAATCACAAGTCCCTTGGCCAGTTTGACCTTGCTCTGATCCTCACAATCAAGTTATACTGACCTTCAAATCCCTTTCTCAGGTTTGGTAAGTGAAAACGGAGATTCGTCATGCGTCGAGCCCAACTCTTCTCGGTTGCGATCCTGTTTGCACTGCCCACGATTGCTGACGCCGGGCGGCTCTATTGGACGGACCCGACCTACCGTGCGGTACAATACCTGAACTTAGGGGACTTGAGTGTCGGCACGATTGTGAAGGACGAAATTGGCAAGGTTGGGCAGACCTATTTTGTCGAGGGACGCGTGTGGTGGTTTGATTATCAGCGAGAATTCATTCGCCGGTATCGAGTAAGTGACGCCTTGGTAGACAACATGCCGCTGCCTGACTTTGGCGAGTCAGTGGAGAGCGTGCAATTTACTCCGGTTCCATCGCTTGGGACGATCTACTGGGGTGTTACGGTTCGGGTTCTTCCGCAGTCGGCTATTTTTGAGTATTCGATCTGGCGAACCGACCTGGATGGATCTAATCCAGAGATCCTTTTGACACGTCCCGGCTACTTTTCTGGCCTGAGTGTTGATCCGGTACGTGATAGAATTTATTGGAGTGACAACCAGTCGTTCACCATCTGGAGTGGAACATTGAACGGCTTGGATGTCCAGCCATTCTTGGAATTGACGTCGAATTTCTGGAACTTGACAGTACACGAAGCGGATGGCTCCCTGTACTTCCTCGCGAACGGCACTGGCGGGCGTACCATTAGGCGGGTCAGTGCTGCCGGTACAGGAATGCAAACACTGGTTGGTCCTTTCACTTGGCTATCGAGATTCGCATTGGACAAGGGGCGTGGGTACATTTATTGGGAGCTCGATTCAGACCTATGGCGGGCAAGCTTGGATGGAAGCGGTGCCACATTGTACGTCGACTCGCAATTCGGTATTTCCGTTTTTGGGGGGTTTGGCATGACTGTCGATGACGACCAAGGAGTTGTCTATGGCATTCAAGGCACCTCCAGACTCCTTTCAGCTTCCGCTCCGGGAGTCTCCCAAACACTGCTGACGTCTGAATGTCGAGATCCCCGGGCGATCTCGGTAAGCGCGCCTTCCGGAAAGGTGCATTGGGCCGACGACAGTTTTCCCGGTTTCCCCAACAACGTGTTTAGGGCTGACCTGGATGGTTCCAACATCACGGGCCTGGGAACATCGATTGCGGTGTCTTCAGGTGAAGACATGATCTTTAACCAGAGTTTTAGCCGGGTTTATTTTTCCCAGGTGATCGATGAGGGAGGTGACTATTATTCATGTGCTATCCGGGCTGGCTTGGCCTCCGGGTCCAACTATCTTACGGGAATCATGTATTACGAAGATTCGTCCTCGGGGATTTGCGATTTCTCTTTGGCGCTGGATGAGAACGCTGATAAGCTATATTTCGCTTACGGATCCACAGGGCGCATCTACCGCGCAAACCCATTTGAAACCACCCATGAACTGCTCTTCGACTTGGCACCGCTTTATCTGAACGACCTGGTCATTGATGCCCAGAGCGGGAGCTATTACTGGTCGGGGGCGGATCTCACAAATGGAGGTGGGGTAATCGGACAGGCCGTACTCGGTGAAAATGAAGCAAATAACCTCGTTGTGGTTCCACCGTCGATGGGCCGTCCTAAAGGAATTGCGGTGGATGGCCGTGGCCGCCAGCTTTACTTCAGTACGGACACTGGATCCATACAGAGGCTTGATCTGGATAGCCTAAGTCTTAGCGAGATTCTCGCCCCGGGTGTCGCGCTGCCCGCGGACCTGGCGATCGCGCCGGAAGCCACGGCACCGCAACCGGCACCCCCACCACATGACATTCAAAAAAACCGGTACGTTTCCTTTGTGCCGGACAATGCCGGCGCGGCCGCCGCGTTCCAGGTGACGCTGACGAGCAATGGCATGCAACCCGGTGCCGTCGGAGAGGTCGGGTGGGTCGGTGTGCCGAATGCATCCGGCTTGGCCGGGATTGTCGGCGAGCCGGTGTATCGCGATTGGACCGAGTCCGTGGTTCACGTCGGCGGCTGCGGAGTCATGCCGGCCGGTACCTTCGAAATCCGCGCACAATCTCCGGGGGGATTGCCGACGCCCGCACTCACCTTTCAAACGGTGGCCCAGCCGTTTCCAAAGTCGTGGGGCGACGTGACTGGTGGATTCAGCGGAACCGCATGGACAGCACCGAATGGGATCATGAACATCACCGATATTCTTGCGGAACTGGCAACGATTCAAGGCGGACCTAGCGCTCCGCATCCGTCACGCACCGACCTGCAGAGCATCAGCATCACCGATTCGTGCGTGAACCGGCTGGTCAACGCGGCGGATGTACTGATGTCTGTGAAGGCAGCGCAAGGAGATGTCTTCCCGTTCGTGGTTGATCCGGCTGCGTGCGGAGTTTGTCCGTAGGAATCTGCGGCCTGCGAAAATGTGAAGCGGCATTCGATCGCTGTTTGCGATTCGTGAAAGCGAATCGCTGACGGCGATTGCCATTTATATGCACCGCACGACGCAGGATTTACAACCAGATCGACTTTCGTTTCCAACCATCCGCGACCAGCGCATCCGGGTCGGCGGTTACGCGGATGATGAACCACTTGCGCTGTTTGCTGCTCGGGTACGACCCGTTGCTGACGAAAGTCTTTTTGCTGATCCCTACATGGTCGAGCACTTCCCACATGGTGGTCTGCGTGTCGAGCAGTGACTCGAAGCCCCATTCGCGCTGCCGGTCTTCCGGGCCGGGGCTTTGACAACCCAGGAACCAGTTGGGCTGGTTGCCGGGATGAATGAAAATCGCCGTGGTGGTCGTGTTGTTGGCGCGGTTCTTCACCCGCCAGCCGCGGGCCCCCTCTTGCCACCAGCTTTCGGTGACCGGAGGTTTATAGAACGACGCGCGGTCGATGCCGCCGGTCGGTGTGGCCAGGCCGTCTTTTTCCGGTGGGACCTCCACGGTCACCCATTCCGCGCCGACCTGAATGGACGGGTATTTTAGCTTCTCTTCGTCGGAGAAATCGTGATTGCCCATGGTGCGCGGGAAGCCGCCGTAAACACCCGGTGCCAGGACGCACATGCCGACCGTGTACTTGCTTTCCGCGGGCTTCCACCGCTCCCATACACAAACAGATTTGTAGGACGCGGCGTGGGTGTTCGCGCCGAAGGGATCAAGATAAAGATCCATCGTTCCGCGAATTCCCCACTGGTGATAATGCGGGCCGTTCTGCAGATCGGCCGGAGGTTTCCAGGCCTTGCGCCGCGCCGCGTCGAGATGTGCGGGCAGCGTGCCTCGGCGTGGCACCCAGACAAACTCCTCCACGTCGCCGGACAGCGCCTGCGATGAGACGCGGGCCATCAAGAGCGGCTTTTTGTCGATGGTCACCCTGGTGTCATCACTCTCTTCGTGCTGAACGATCCTGTCACCCGGTTCCAGCCAGCCGGCCGGAGCGCCGGCCAGCGCGGCAGCCAGATCACCGGCGGCGGTCGACCCGTCCCAGTAAGGTGTATGGGTGATGATCCGCCAGAATCCGACAAAGCGGAATTGCAGCACATAATGGATGCGCAGCTCCGCCGCGGGAAGGACCGGCTTGTCCAGCGTGCTGCCCTTGGGTGACTCTTTGGTGGCACGGCGCACCGGCTCGGCCGGGGCTGCGGCGTCGGGTTTGTCGGCGGGAAAGGGAGGTACGGGCATACGATCACCACACAACTTTCAAACTTCGTCGTTGTCCGCGACCACCGGGGCTTCGGGGTCGTCCAATCCAGACTCTTCCAAGGAGGCTACCGAATCTCCCGATTCAGGGGCCTCGCGATGGGGCCCGATGCCCTTTTGCATCTGGTCGTGCTCCTTATCCAAGGCGGCGCGAACCGGAGCGTCGATGTCGGGCGACGGTTCCAGGTTCACCGATCGGCGAAATGTATTCAGCGCCGAGCGCGTGCGCGGACCGAAAACGCCGTCGACCTTGCCACAGGGGAAGCCAAGATTGTTGAGCCGCTGCTGTACGCCGGAAACCGAGTCCACCGGGTCCAGTTGACCCAGTTGCAACTTGTATTGGTCATCACCCATCTTGAGGACTGCCTCGCGCGCGTGGCCGGGGATGCGTTCACTGAGGTAGCCGTCCTTGTCGGTCGTGCCGCTGCGCTGTTCTCCGGCGATGGTGAGCGTGTAGGGCTCATTGGAGCGCGGTTCGTCGTGGTCGAGAATGCGCAAGTGTAGGTAGGTCGGCTCACCTTTGCGGCGAAAGCGGTGACGCACTTCCGCGCTGCCGGGTTCCTGCTTTTCTTCCTTGGCGGGGATCACCACCTTGTCGCCGGGGAAGAGCACATTGGGTTCTTTGCGGGTTTCTTTCAGTTCCGCATTGCCGGGATCAGTCCACAGCGTGTCCCAGAAGTGTCCCTTCTCCTTGGCGATGGAAGAAATGCAATCCCCGGGTTTCACGACGTATTCCCCGCCGCCAACGGGAGTGCAGGTCTCTGCGGTCTGCGTTTCCTGCGGAGCAGCGGTCGTTGGTGCCTGCGGAGTGGGAGCTGGTGACGCCATGCGCTGGGCACGTTCCTGCTCGGCGCGCAGCTGTGCTGCCCTTTGCTGTCGTGAACCCATTTGGCCGGAACCATCCGGAATAGCTGGCATCACGTT
The DNA here is from genome assembly GCA_964552515.1 of uncultured Phycisphaeraceae bacterium. Classification (GTDB taxonomy): domain Bacteria; phylum Planctomycetota; class Phycisphaerae; order UBA1845; family UBA1845; genus JACQXM01. Next base: position 46,367 of record CAZKIN010000001.1, on the reverse strand, counting down.
TACTCCCGACGATACTGCGGCAAACCCCGGGTTGCCTCGGTCGATCAAAACTGCGCCTATGGAATCTGCATCGCTCCCACCGCATAGCGCCAACCGGACTGCCAGCTTGCAAAGTCTTCGATATGCGGCACATGAGTATGCCCCATGACCACGAGATTGACCATTTTCTCGCCGTTCTTGCCTTTGCCGTGTTTGTCGAAGATTTTGCGGGTGCGGTGGTAGGCGTAGAATTCCAATCCCACGTCTCCTGCGATGCCCGACGCCTTGTAGAACAGGCTGCCCGGGTTTGCCTTGCTCTTGCCGGTCACTCCCTCCCAGGTGAATGCGTCGCGCACGAAGCCCAAGGTCGACATGAAGCCGCCTTGAATCGGCGGAGCGACGCGCATTTTCAAATCGGGTTCGGGGGCGCGTTTGTCTTCGCGAAAGAAGACTCCGCGGTGATTGTACGGGTCAAACGCGTGGCCATGTTCGTACCAGATGCAGTCGTTGGTGCCGATCACGTTGCCATACTGGCTGGTACTCTTAGGCGTTGTATCGTCCCAGTCATCCCACCATGGGTCGGCGGGCTTGCCGGCGGATTTCAAGTAGGGTTTGTCCAAGGGATATTTGTAGCGATCCGCCAGGTA
>CAZKIN010000001.1:20086-45641 GCA_964552515.1 uncultured Phycisphaeraceae bacterium | reverse complement strand
TCGGTCACCATGGACGCCTTGCCGCTGAGTGCGGTGCGCTGCGGTTTGCAGAACGCATCGCAGTAGGATTCGCGGAACATGTTCATGTGGGAGTCGGGCAGGAAGATGATGGCTTCTGTGTCGGCGGTGAATTTGAATCCGCCGGGTGCGATGTATCCGCCGAGCAGCGTAAACCATTTGTTGGCACCGCCGGCGCTCTGAATGAAATCCAGCACTTTCCCGGAAGGCGAAAACTTGGGCTTGTCCTTGGCGTACTTCGCGCGATCGCCGCGGACTTTGTGTTTGTCCGCGTCGGGCGGGGCATTCCACGAGCAAAGGGCAACTTCGGAACCGGACACAACGCAGATGTCGGTGCGTCCGCCGGTCCACGCGCCGACGTTGACGTAACATTGCACTGCCTGGTTGAATGTGTTTTGCGTGGCCTTTCCATGCACGCTGCGATTGGCGGTCAGTGCGTTATTCGCCGTGTTAACGGCCGTTCCGTATGACGTCATGTCGTCAGCGGCATCCTCTTCGTCCGGGTAATAGGCCTTTCGCAGGGCGGAACACTCCCCAATCTCCGAGTCTTCGGTGTCATCCAACAACGGTTCATAATCCGGCATGTCAGCCATGGTTGTACGCCTCTGCTTCTTGATTCCCGCTTCCTGCCCGCGCACCGACACTGGCCGGCGCACCTTTACGATCCGAATTTTTCTTCGAGCTTCTTCATGGTTTCATCATCCGGCTCACCGGTGACCTGGAGTTTTTCCGCTTCCTGGAACTTGCGCAGCGCGCGCTTGGTGGCCGCGTCGAGTTTGCCGGTGACTTCACAGCCGTAACCCAAATTGCGCAGCCGGTTTTGCACGCCGCCGAGGTCATCATGAGGGCACACCGCGCCCAGCATGATCTCATAGACGGCTTCTTCGTATTCAGTGATCTTGATATGGAGCGTGCCTTTTTTTGCGTTGCCGGGAATCGACACGTTGCTGATTTTTCCTTCGGCATCGGTCGATCCTTCGATCACGGAACCATTGTCCAGAATCAGCTTGTATGGTTTGTTGGCCAGCGGTTCGTCGTTGGACATGAACCGCAGGTTCAGCGCCGAGGGTTCGCCTTTGCGCTTGAAACGGTGGCGCATTTCGGCCGCGCCGGATTCCTGTTTTTCCTCTTTCTCAGGAATGGTCACGCGGTCGCCGGGGCGGAGCACGTTGGGATCCTTCCGGGCTTCTTTCAATTCCGCATTGGCCGGTTCATTCCAGATGGTGTCCCAGAAGTGTCCCTTCTCCTTGGCGATCTTGGCGATGCAATCTCCAACTTTCACCAGATAATCGCCCTGCCCTTCGGGCTCTGCGAAGTTCGCGGATTGTGGCTCGGCCGATTGCACCGATTCCTGGCTCTGAGATTGTTGTGATACCGACTGCGAGGGCGCGGAGGCCATGCGCTGCTCGCGCTCGGCTTGTTCGCGCAATTCAGCGGCACGCTGTTGCCGTGATCCGAATCCGCCGGGACCGCTTGGAATGTTTGGCATGTCGCCCGCTCCTGTTGACTATCCCACTACCTGAATCTTGTGCCGCGTCTAGTGCGTTCCGGGCACACCGAATTCAATACCCTCCACCGGGTGGCGTGTAGGGTTCTTCTGGTGGCGCCGGGGGTGGTGGCGGCGGTGTATACGGCGGTGCCGGTGGCTTAGGCGGTCGCGGCGTATATGGTGGCGGTTCCGGCTCGTCGGGCGGCGGATGGTAAGGCTCGTCCGGTTCTCCGGGTGGTGGCGAATAAGGCGGTTCTTCCGGCGGCTCGCCCGGCGGTGGATTGTACGGAGGCTCCTGCGGTTCCTCGTACGGAGGACGATAAGGCGGCTCTTGCGGTTCGTATGGCGGAGCTGGCGGAGGCGGTGGTGCATAGGGCGGTACCGCCGGTGGAGTCGGCGGTTCATATCCGCCTGGCGGCGTCGGGGGCGAATAACCGCCGCCACCCGGAGGCGCGCCACCGCCCGGAGGACCACCGCCCGCACAACGGTCCCAGGCGCGACGATCTAAATTCGGGAAACCGATCTGACATTCGCCTTTTTCCGGCAGGTATACGTGCGCCAGCCCTTGAGAGTCCAACGTGCCGCGCTTGATGGATCCGTCGGGCAGGGTGAGTTCGTACTCTTCCCCTGGCCAAGGCTGGCCATCCTCGTCGACCATTTCAATTTCGATCCAGGAGGATTCTTTTTCCTCGACCTCCTGCGGCTTCCATTCGTGTCCCGCAATTCCTGGAGGCATCTGTCCAGGTTCCAGCGCCTTACCACCGCTGTAGGTCTTGTCTTTGCCGGGAGTGATGGTTCGGGTCGCGATGGTCGGCTTGACTTCCTTCAGCGCCACCATCGAACCGCTGCCCGCTGATCCGCCGCTGTTGAGCTTGATCTGGGTGCCCATTTCAGTGATGCCGCTCGAGTCGATCTTGATGAAATTGCCGCCGACCTTGAGTGTGATTTCGCTGGCCGCCTCGATGACGACCTTTCCGCCCTCGCTTTTCAGATAGAAGTCACCGGTGACCTTTTCCGTGTGCTTGCCGGCCACTTCGGCCGAGACATCGCCTTCGATCTTGCTTAGCTTTTTTCCGCCGATTTTCTCGTTGACATCGGTGCCGACTTCGAGGTGGGTTTCCTGTTTAACGTGCTCGTATTTTTTCTTCTCAATGGTGAGGTGATACTCGTTGCCAATATTCTCCACGTGGTTGGATTTAGCACGCAGGCAGAGGTCCTTCTCGGCGTATACGAGTATTTCTTCCTTGCCCTTGTCATCCTCGAAGCAGATTTCGTTTGTCCCGCCGCCGCCCTTGGACGAGTGCGTCTTGATGACACTCTTGGTCTTCTGCCCGGGCAGTTCATACGGCGGCATGTGATCCGCATTGCGAACGCAACCGACGACGATCGGATCGTCCGGGTTGCCTTCAAGGAAATCGACCACGACCTCCCAGCCGACGCGCGGGATGAACATCATGCCATACTGTCCGCCAGCCGCACCCTGGCTTACGCGCACCCAGCAAGATGACTTGTCATCAAATTTGCCCGCGCGGTCCCAGTGAAACTGCACTTTCACTCGCCCGTACTTGTCGGTGTAGATTTCCTCGCCGGGTGGACCGACCACTTTCGCGGTCTGACAGCCGCGCATGTCGGGCCAAGGTGTGATCTGCGGAGGGCGGTAAATGGCCCCGTCGGGAATACACTCGAAGCGGCATTCATATAAAGGTCCATCAGCGTCCACAACGGTCCGGCGCGCTACGTCGGCGACCAAGTTGGGAAGCGCGAGCAGATCGAAAGGACTTACGCCGAGGGCCTGAGCCACGCTGCCGATATCCTGCGAAACCTGTCCGGCGTGATATAGCCACTGGGTCATGTCGCGGTTAGCGGTCGGGTCACCCCCTTGTACGCGCTTTGCGATTTCGAGCAGTCCGGACGCGAGGTTACGAATGGTTGGATCAGCGCTACCCAGCGCGGCGAGCAGCGCGCTGTTGAGCTGGGCACTGAGAATGCCCCCCATTCCCGCAGCATGCGACGTGCGCTGCACCGCCTGCTGTCCCTGATGCGCCACCGAAGTTAGAAAATACTTGCCGTTGTACTGTGCCATCGGGTGTTCGGCGATCTCCAGAAGTCTGCCCGGGCCAAGCCGCGCACAATTGCTCTGCCCGACCGCCTTCACCCGACCGGCATCGAATTCCTGTTGCTGGCGCGCCGCCGCGGAGTTGCCGCCGCCTTGTTCAACATACTGGCCGGGATGATCGATGTATGTCAGGTTGGGGTCACCTTCGATCGGTCCGGCGGCGGTGGCGGTCGCTTCCAGGGGAAGCGCCGGATTTTCAAAGTTGTAGGACGTCAGGACAACCTTGCCGGGTCGTAATGCCTGGGAGACGCGCAATCTGTAAATGTGCTCCACATCGGTAGTGTTGAGTCCGCTGGGAGCCACATAGGGAAGCGCTGGATCACCGGCGATGGGAACCGCGAACCCTTGACCAGCGCAGAATTTGAGCACGTGGCCTTCCTTCGATTGTTCGAAGTAATACCAAATGCCTTCTTCCTCGCAGAGGCGGTTGATAAAGTTGAAATCGGTTTCGCGGTATTGCACGCAGTTTTCGTGCGGCTCAACGGCACCATCCGGTACGCCGTCGAGGTTGAACCGGTCGGCGGCCATACCCGCGTCGGTCAGTACTTGTGTGATGATCTGCTTGGTGGTTTTGTCCTGGAATATGCGCGAACAATAGCGGTGAGTAAGCAACCAGAATGACGGGACAAGCACCGCTCGAAACGTAAAGTGCTTCATGGCTTCGCCGGTCATTTCAAACTGGGCGACGATGCCGTGAAACCAGGTTTCGCCGTGCGGTGAATTGATGCTGAGTACGGCCGGCTTGCCGACCAGTCCGTCCGGCACAGCGTTATCACTGGGCGCGACCATTTCAATTTCAAAGCGATAGAGCTGATTCAACCCATCGCTGCCGCGGTAGCGCATGACCTGGTAATCGTCAACGGCACCGCCTTCGATCTGAAAGGCGATCTGTGCTTCGCTGAAGTCTCTTTGTCTGGCCATCGCCGTGCATTCCCTCCTGTGGCAAGTGCCCCTGGTTGGCACCATCCACTTACCGTCCGCCTTACGGCGCGTACCCCACGTCCGTTAGACACCGCCGGATGATGTTCGATAGCTAGTTCCGGGCAACGAATCCGCGGAAAAGCCCCTCTGGAAGGATCGAACGTTGCTTACGCAAACTCGTACGTAAACGTCCCATCCGCCGCCGCACCCATGGTCATACGCTGCGGCATCGTGTCTTCGGTCATACGCTGCAGTAGTTTCCGCGACAGTTCGGGCATGATCGCCTGATCGAGTACATGGTCGATCGCCCGCGCGCCCACATCCACCTGAGTGCAGCGTGAAGCGATTGTGTCATACACCGATTCATCCACCGTTACATCAATCTTGTGCGCCTCGCGTACCCTGCGTGTGAGCTTCCGTACCTTCAGCCGCGCGATGTTCTTCAACACTTCCTGCTTCAATGTGAAGAATGGGATCACAGTCATGCGCGCAACGAGTGCGGGCTTGAAGTGTTCGCGCAAGTGCGGGTAAATCCCCTCCTTGAGCGCGTCCACATCTACTTCCTCACCGGATTCGCACATTCCCTGAATGACATCAGTACCAAGGTTACTGGTCATGATGACCACGGTGTTGCGGAAGTTAATCACCCGTCCCTCGCCGTCGGCGAGATTGCCCTTGTCGAAAACCTGATAAAACAGGTTCATTACGTCCGGGTGCGCCTTTTCGACTTCGTCAAGCAGAACGACGCTATAGGGATGTTGCCGCACCGCTTCCGTCAGCACGCCGCCCTCGCCGTATCCGACGTAACCCGGAGGCGAGCCCTTGAGCTGTGACACGGTGTGTTTTTCCATGAATTCCGACATGTTGATGGTGGTCAGGAATCGATCGCCGCCGAAGAGCAGATCCGCAATGGCCAGAGCCAACTCGGTCTTGCCCACGCCGCTCGGTCCCACACAAAGGAAGGAACCCATCGGTTGATCGGGGTTGCCGATTCCCGCGCGCGAGGCGCGCAGCTTTTCGGCCACAATCTTCAATGCATGGTCCTGACCCACCACGCGACCACGCAGGCGGTCTTCCATTTCCAGGATTGCCGTAATTTCATCCTTTACCATGCTGCCGACGGGGATTCCCGTCCAATCGGCCACTACCGCCGCGACAGCACCGGCGTCCACCTGTGCGTGCAGCATCGGATTGTCGCCCTGTATTTTGCGCAGCGCCTTCATGGCGTCATTGATTTGACTGCGGATACCCGCTTCGTCCGCCTTGGTATCGGTATTGGGTTTGCCCGGCGATGCGTTGCCCTTGGTGGCAGCGTCGGTCGCTTCATTGTTCGCGGTCGGTGCCGAAGCGTCATTCTGACCAGTGGCGGCATACAACTGTGCACGCAGTTCGATTACCCGATCAACGGCTTGCTTTTCTTCCTGCCAGCGCTTCTCCGCTTTTTCGCGCTCCGCGAGCAGCTTGGTGCGTTCGTCATCCATTTCGCGCAGTTTCGCATCATCCAGTGCCATTCCGCTGGCATGGTCGCGATGCACGGCCGCCAGAGCCGTATCCAAATAGCTCAAGGAGCGGTCAATATCCTCCACCGAACCGGGCTTGGTGCTCAGCGCCACCGCGACGCGTGCGGCCGACGTGTCGAGCAAGTCCACCGCCTTGTCCGGCAGGAACCGACCGCTGATGTAGCGCATCGACAGATTCACCGCGGCCGACACCGCCTCATCAAGCATCACCACCTTGTGATGTTTCTCGTATTTTTCCTTCAGGCCGCGCAACATGACGATAGCGGAGGAAGCATCCGGTTCATCGCAACGCACCAGTTGGAATCTCCGTTCCAGCGCCGCGTCTTTTTCGAAGTACTTCTTGTATTCCGCCCAGGTGGTGGCGGCGACGGTGCGCAGTTCTCCGCGAGCCAGAGCCGGTTTGAGCAGGTTGGCCGCATCGGCTCCACCGGCAGCACCGCCCGCACCGATGAGGGTGTGCGCTTCGTCGATGAAAGTGATGATCGGTTCCTTGCTGGCCTTGATTTCCTTGATGACGTTTTTCAGTCGGTTTTCAAACTCGCCTTTTACGCCCGCTCCCGCCTGGAGCAACCCAAGATCCAGCGAAATCAGCTTGACACCTTTCAGTGCCGGCGGAACATCGCCATTGACGATTCGCAGGGCGAGTCCTTCGACAATCGCCGTTTTTCCCGTGCCCGGCTCGCCCACCAAAATAGGATTGTTCTTGCGGCGCCGCGCGAAGATGTCGATCATCTGGCGGATTTCATGATCGCGTCCGAAAACCGGGTCAATTTTTCCTTCCGCCGCCTTGGCCGTCAGATCGACGGTAAATTGTGCCAGTGCTCCGTCACCGGATGGCCCCCCACCTGCTTCAGCGCCGGCTTGCTCCGCAGCGCCGCCTTCCGACGATCCCGTGACGATTTCCCAAAAGTGTTCACGCAGTTGATCGCCGTTGATGCGTTCAAGTTCCGGCGAAAATTCCGGCACGCGCGTGTGCGCGGGATTCAGGGCTATGGCCAACACGAGCAAACCGGTGCGAATTTCGCTCTTGCCATATTCATCACCCAGCACGCCCGCGCTCTGGAACAATTCGACCACTTTGGGTGAAAGAGCGGGCCGGCCGCGATGTCCGGTCGGCAGTTCATCCAGCGCCCGTTGCAGCGCCCTGCGTACCTGCCCGCGATCTACTTTGAATGTGTCCAGAATGCGGGGCACGTCACCTGACGTGTCGTCCAGGAGTCGCAGCAGCAGATGGTCGGGCGTGATCTCGTAATGCGCCCGCGACTGACAGAGCGCCGTTGCCCCTTGAAAACAGCGAATGCAGTTGGCATCGAACCGTCCGATCATTCGCCGCAAGTCGTCCGACGTAAAGGTGGTGGCCATGTCCGTGGTAATCCTCTGTTAGATCGCCTGGTTCATTTTACCGGGTACGTGACCCGCTTCAGCCGGGCATTGGGTGCCGTGTTTCAATTATTCACGCCGCCGACTTCTTGCGGGTTGCAATTCCTTCCGACGCGAAGCAGACTGTCGTGTCCTTCATGTCTTGGGAGCGGACCCAAGTCGTGAATCCGAGCCGTCCGGCATCCGGTCCGGCCCCCAATCGCAATTCCGGTATTTCCGCACCCTGCACGGTGATCTCTAGTGTAAACAGGAGCGGGTCGCAACAAAACCGTTCGGCGAGTGCCCGTGTTTCCATGGCCCGCGGCTGATCCGGCACAAACGTTTCGTAAGTTGCCCAGTCCACCGGCCCGATACAGATGACGAAGGAACCGCCCAGATCGAAGACCTCCGCACCGATGGTCAGGTCAACGCCCATGCGGCTGTTCTTCCTGCCAACCGCGTTATGGTCCGCGTCGCCGAGCGTGATCCAGCGACCCAGGCATTGCTCCACCCGGACATCCACCACGCCGAAATAGTCGCTTAACACACCTTCCAGTTCCGCCGCCGAGCGGGGTTTTCGCGTCAATGTGCCGACGTAACGTAACAGCCGCAGGGGCGGAATACCCAGCGAATGGGCGTCGTACGACTGTGGGTATCCAATGAGCCAGTGCAAGTAGCGCGTCAGTTCATCACGACCCGGTGTGCCGAACGCCATTTCATGGCGATACTTTAGCCCCGCACGATAAAAAAGCGCCAGCAGTCGATGATGCAGCAAATCTAGGAAGTCGCGCGTTGGTGATCTCCCGATCACGTCATTCGGTTTCGTAATTTCAGTAACCGGCGTTACCGCACTCTTCTCTTCGACAACCGGCGCGCTTACCTTCGCCGCGTCCCGATGAACCTCGCGCAAAACACTGGTGGCATAATGCAGCGGCAATGGGGTGCTGACGCCATAGAGACCCAGAAATGTCACATCAACCAGAAAAAATGGCCGGTCCTTATTTCCGTCATCGCAAAGCTGCACGCGCCGCACGTCGCTGGAGGGAAAGCCCATGGAAATGTGGGGACGAAACCGTATGCCCTCCGCCGCCATCGGACCGCGTCCACCGACGGCCGCACCCTGGGCGACGAATCGCTCCAAGAGCCAGGCCGCCTGCTGAAAATCAAATTCGCATCCCCGCGTCAGCAGCCGCCTCAGCAAGGGGTTGCCGCGCATTCGTTCCAAAGATTCGATCAAGGGAGTCGGATCGTTCACGACCGAGCACCCTCCCGCGTTCCGGCCGGCGTGAGCTGCTCGCCCCAGCGTGGCGCGAACGCATATTCCTGCTTTGTGCGCGCAAACGTCACCTTCAATTCGCTGAAGGCATTGACGGTGACATACAGTCCTAGAAAGCGATCGAGTATGGTTGCGAAGAGATAGGCGTCTCCTTCACCGGCAAAATGGTCCTCGTGCAGTTCGATTTCGGTGTAAATTCCGCGGGCCACGGCACCCCGGATGAGCCGTTCCCGATAGCTGGTCCGCACTTTGCGAATTCCTTCCAGCATGCGCCGGTGTGCATGCGCCCGCTGCGCGTCGTGCTCCGCCTGGAATTCGTAGACGCGCAGCAACTCCCGGAAGTGCTCCACATCAGTCAGCGATACATGGTTCAGCGCCAGATGAGAGATGAGCCGCCAGTGCAGCGCTTTGCCCAGCGGTGGACGAACCGTCGGGGTCGGCTTGAGCAGGTTGGTGAACCGTGCCCCCGCCGGTGACGAGTCTGTTGCTTCGCAGATGTCCCCCGCGCGCAGCTTTTCCGGCAGATTCCGGTTGGTGCCGGTCAGTTCGAGCGAAATGGTTGCATCGGCGGGCAGGCCATCGCGCATAGCGCCGCCAACCAGTGACACAAATGTGTCAGTACCCATCGTCGGATCGTCGCCTCCGTCGATTGCCGGCGCGACATGCGTGTGATAATAGGCCGCATTGCGCACGTCGCCCCACATGTCGTGGTCGAACGAATGGAAAGGCTTATATTCAATAGCGGCTCCGCCTTCCACCTGTGCCATGCCGGCGACCGCATCAATGCTGAACACTTCCACGTGACGGCGATCGGCAACGCCGGTGCGGCTGGGCATAACAACATACTGCGTTTGGTCATGCTTGAGACGAATGGGGTCCGCGCTGTGCGGAAAAAGGTTGACAATCGGCGTGCAGTGCATGCGTACGTTGTCGCGCGTTACCCGCGGATAACTGTCCAATCGACGGTTGAGCACAATGGTGATCTGAATCGCGTCCTTCACTCCGAGTGTCCGGACGGCGTAATCCAAGCCGAGCAGATCCACGAACAGAAACCGCTCTTTCAGTGCGAAATACTCCTGCAACAGGCGATAGCCGGCGAAACTTCGCGCCGGATAGCGCAGCACGGGTTCCGCACGGTCTAAACCGGCGGGTTTCACGCACTCGCCGCTGAGCAGAACCTGCTGTCGGGCTGCCGCCCCTGTTCCGTTTACCCGGATCTCCCGAACCGCGGGCAATACATAGTTTCCGTCCGCCACGGGCGCGGTGAGCATCCAATACAACGTGAACGCCGTCAGTGGGTCGCCCGCCAAGTACAGGCGCACCGCTGACAGTTGACAGGCATCAAGCGCGGCTTTGCCCGCCGCGCGCAGTCGCAGATTCAGATTGACCGGTTTGGCCGGCGCGATTTCCAGGGCGGCCTCATCCAACAGGCACGGCCGAAGCGTCACTGGCCAGCAGTTCTGGTAACGGCAGGACGTTCCATCCACGGGAACACTACCGAACATCGTGCCCTTTTTCACCGTCAGCGGCGCCTGCATGGCGGCCGCATCCGGCAACAATTCAAGAATGCTCAGCGACGGCACAGGTCGCAAATAGTGCGGCCAGAGCAGGCCCATTAAGTTGGCCGTAAGTTCCGGCAACTCGTCATCCAGCTTCTGACGAATGCGACCGCAAAGAAATGCTACGCCTTCCAGCAGTCGATCCACGTCCGGGTCCGAGCCACGATCGGCAAGGAGGCGTGCGATGTCGGGATGGGTCCGTGCGAAGTCCGGTCCTGCTTCGCGAAGGTAGCGAAGCTCATCCTGATAATATTGACCGCTGACCACCGACATGACGCCTCACGCTCTTAGAAGACGACCGAACCATTAGAAATCGGGTCGCCCATTTGTTTGACAATCAATCCGACAACTCAAACCGCCCGGTACCCCCAAGCTGTGTCTGGTACCAGATTTTCTGTTCACCCGCCTGTGTCAGCAACGCGGCATCGATCCGAAAGGACATCCGCTGCGGCCGGTTGTTTTCCATGACCCGGGAGACTTTCACCCGCTTCAGCCGGGGCTCAAACGACTCGACCGCAACCCGGATGCTTTCGAGCAGCATGCGTTCCGCTTCGCCCGTGTTGTACCCGGTGTCGGTCAGCGGCGGTAATCCATAGTCGGGGACGGCCTCGCTCATTCCGATTCGGGAGTTAAGCAGCCGGAAAAGATGTCGCTGCACCGACGCGAGAAGCAAATCCACATCTTCGGACACGCGCTTCCTGGCGCCCCCCGGTTCTCGACCAAGGTGCGCCAGTCGATCCAATAGCATGCGCTCCCGACTCATGAAACGCTCCGAGAAAGTAACCTAAAAGGCAACAGCCAGATTTCGATTTCGGCGCAGCGGACCGGTCGGTGCCGCACTTTCCCCTCCGCAAGCGGCCACCGACCGGTCCCCCGTCCTTATTGCTTCTTTCCCGACTTTGATTCGCCTCCCCTATCAGCTCGGTGCACGCCACTTGTCCATCTCCACCACGCTGTCCGGCAGCCAGTTCCATTCGATCTCTTCGTACACGAAGCTCACCTGCTCCATGTGGCGATAACTTTCATTAGCCGGAACAAAGCTCATCGGCATGTACGGCTGCACATCGACGATGCGGGCGTTGGTGAGCGTGATGGTGTAGTACTTGACTTCGCTGCGCGACCCCGGATCAATCCGGTAGAAATCCAGAATGACGGTCTTGAGTTTCTGACCCGTGCACAGCGCCTTGTGGAAGCCCGGCGTCGCCTTGTCGACCACCTTCACGACGCGCATCGGGCTGTGCACGCGAACGCCCGTTGCACCACCTGTCGTCTGATCCACCGGCTGGTGCAGATGATGTTCAATCTCAAACACATCACTGGTGTCCTCACGACCTTCTTTCTCCGACGAACCGGGATACTCTGAAATCTTCAAGTTGCATGGGGTTGGCATGGGAATCTCCTTTTCTAAAATCCTGCCGTTTCAATTTTCTTGAAAACGCTCGCCCCGCAGGGCGCCTCACGTTTTCCCATTTTTTACTTGATGACGTTTGTCATCGTGACGAGAAACCCTATTAGCAATAGGCGTACCATTTAGTTTGACCATAGCGAAGTTGCACGTAAACCATTGATAAATAAAAGTTTACGGAATTGGCAGGGGGATGTGGTCAAATTCGCATTGACTTCGGCTGGTTCTGTACACCCAATTTCCGTGTCTCGAATGGGGTCATAGACCCACTCTACCAGAAATTGGGCATTCTTCGGCCAAGAGATTCAGCTGCAGGCTGGGACCAAAGACCTGAACAGGCCATAACCAACAAACGCGAATGCGGCGGGCAATTACTTGATGAGCGCCGGATCGATCCAGTTAAAACGATCCTGCATGTCGCCGTGTTCACCGAAATCGACAATCAGCTCTAGCTGTCGTGCTTTGGTCACATCCAATCGGACGGGACCATGGAGTTTGCCTGCGCGAACGTTCTTCTGCTCGTAGCGCCGCTGGTCGTCCACCTTAATGATCACCGTGACATCTGCGAGTGGTCCGCTGTCGTCGTCGAGGCCAAAGGACGTAACCAGTTCACGATACTCGCCGCGCAAATCGTAAATAAGTCTCGATCTACTATGCACGCCGATGCCACGCTCATACGTTTCACCGTCGACGCGCAGGGGCTCGCCGCGCACATTTCGATCCACCAGGTAAGTCCATGCCAGAGACAACATCGGAGTGTGTTCAAAGCTGATCGGCTCATGTTGCGGCAATCGATCCCAGTTCCCGCCTATCAAATCTATGGCCGCAATGCGCTCGAGCGGAACACGCACGCGCTCGCCAAATCCCGCCCGCGCATCAAGTTCCACGCCGCGCAGCGTAGCCTCGCGCAATGTTATTCGTCCGCTTTGCCGCATAGTCAGTAGAAAATAGGGCGGCTCCGAGTTGTCTTGCTTCGCCGCCGCGAATCGAATCGCCGAAACACGCCCCAAGGGCAGTTTTGTCTCCAGTCCGTTGATATCCAGTGCAACGACCTGTTCATCAATTTGATTGATAAAACCACCCAGCACGTCGCCATTGCGTAGTTGCACTTCGTCCGCTTCGCGACGTCTTGACGATTGCGCCCAGGCCAGTGCACGACGGTATCCAGAATCCGAAGTTGCAATCAACAATAGACTCACCATGCCATCAAGTGGCACGACAAGGCGTCCCAGATCTTCGGTCTCCATCCATAGCGCGTCCGCGATGCTGCCAATCACCCGTCCATAGAGCAAATCGCCATCAGGCAAGAGCACTGTGGCCTGCCCTGCAGCGCGCGACGCTCCACCAGCAACAGGACTAACCTGAACGAGGTCTGGAATCGGCACTGTGACATTCGTTCCGTCCTCGCGTTTGATGGACACTCCGTCCGTGAGTGAAAGCGCCGTAATGCGGCCGCGGACTGGTTCCCGCGCGATGGTCTTCACTGACACTTGATCGACGCTTTCCGCACCGCGGACAATCGGCAAAACCGCCATATTGCCCTCGGTCAGGCACCAGCCCAGCAGAATCAAAATGGTTAGCGTATTCTTCATTTTTGAAAAATCGGCAGCAGCCGATTGGGCATCTGTAGTATGATCAGCGCCATCGCGGTCCCGTATTCGTCACCGGCCTGTCCGCGCCAACTGCCGTTCGCCTCCTGCTTTTCGAGCAATTCCGCGCGAATCGCTGGCCACCAACGCTGCCAGTAGGCATCGCCCGCCAGGAACATGGCCTGCGCAGCATAATAATGACCGTAGTAATAATGCCCAACGGTACGCTCTTTGGGCGGCGTGAATCGTTCGAGATAGGAAAGTCCGCGCTCCAATTCTTCGCCGCTGTAAATACCCGCGTACTGCAACGCGGCGACGCCGGCCGCCGAGCGTGCGAAGGCCGAGCCGCCGGAACTCAGCATATAACGGAAACCGCCATCTGGGTTCTGGCTCTTGCGCACATATTCCACGGCGTTGTCGATGATTTCCTTGTCCACAAAGATTCCGGCATTTCGCGCGGCGCGCAGCGCCATCACCTGGCAGATGGTCACCGAAATATCCGCGTCGGCGCGAACCGGTTGATAACGCCAACCACCTTCTTCATTTTGCGTTGTTGCAATCAGCCTAATCGCTTTGCGCAAGTTTTCGCGCAGTTCGGGTTTGTGACTCATACCGTACACTTCGGCGAGAAACAGCGCGGCGAATCCGTGTCCGTACATCGGACCGTGTGAAGATTCCGCTGTAATCAGGCCGCTCTCCGAAGTATGGCGGAGCAGAAAATCCAGACTATGCTGCACATTGCCACCAAAGCGTCCGCGACCCGGAGTGCTGCCCTCTGACAGAAATGCAAGACCGGAAAGGCCTGTGATGCCCACATGCGGACCGTAATGTGAAAGGTGTCCAAACCCTCCATCCGGCGCCTGACTTTCCGCGAGCCACTTCAGGCCATTTTCAACCGCTAATCGCGTTTCAACGGTGTATTCCCCTTCCATGGCAACCGGTTTGGCGGGCGGCTGCGCCTGGCCATGCGATACACTTGACGCGATGACCACAAAAGCCAAGGCCGGCATCGCGCACCAGGCACCAGCCGTCCTGCGCGAAGCAAATTGTAGTGCCGTTGTCATGAGAGCCTCAGTCAATACTACGACATCCCAATTGGGAAATCATCAGAATTCCTGTTTCCAAATGTCGGGTCGCCCGTTGGGCTACAGGACACCAAAAGCTTTGCGCAGCACCCATTCCGTGCCCAGCAACAGAACAAAGAGTATCAATGCCAGTTTGGAGTCCCATAACGGCTCAGTCACATCATCAGGAATCAGCACACTTCGATCGGGAATCTCGGCAAACGCTTGTGGCCATTCGGTCAGTTCCAGAAATTTGCCGCCCGTCGCTTCCGCAATCCGCCTGAGCGATTCGTGATCCGCCTCCGGTCGTCGCATTTCCAAGTCTGGTTTCTCGACCCGAAAACCGTGAGAGGCTGGGGCCTCACCCTCGCGGGGTGTTATGGAATCTACCTGAACGCGGAATCGTCCAGCATTTTCCGGCGTGAAGTTGACCTCGTACAAGCGCGAATCGGGTCCGAGTCTTGTAGCCAACAAACGCTGGGTAAGGGTACCGCCAATCGTGCGCCCGAACGCGCTGCCCTCTTTTCCTTCCTGCATGACCACCAGCGGAACGGAATCCCGGTTGGCGGCCAGCAATTCTGAATCGAGGATTTCTACCTGAATCTGCACTCGCTGGCCGAAATCGTATACCTTGCGATCGGTGCGGATAGCGAGCCGCCGATCCTGTGCCACTCGACCGGAGCGCATGATCTCGCGCGTAGCCTGCACCCAATAGGTATCGTGCATCAACTCGCCGGTGTGCTGCCGCCAGCGCCAAGTATCGTCCGTACCCTGGAAGAAGATCTTACCCGCACCGTAGCGTCCAACGACGACGAGCGGCATCGGCGACGGTCCACGCGCTGCATCTCCCTGGGTCTGCATGTTGGGATGTTCGGCCAGAACTGTCGCGCCGGGCTTCGCACCGAGAGTTCGTGCGTACCAGAATAGCTCTGGGAGGGATGTCTCCGTACCCGACACGCGCCCGGCCTGTTCACCGCTGGAATTTCCCGCTTCCCTGAATAGTCGGCTGCGCTTTCCCTCTGGGGTCAGTTGCACAAGGAAACCGGTGGAAATCGATGTGTCATAGGGACCGAGGAAGGTAGGGTCAATGCGCACCGCAACCAGTTTTTCCAGCGGTGTTCCCAGAAAACGCTGAGGAGCAAAACGTTCGCCCGAGATCAGTCCAAACCCCCCACCATCATTACCCACGAAGTCGAGCAACATCTTCATCTGTGCTGAGGTGAGCCAACCGGCGCGCGGATCGACGTCACCGAAAAGGACGACGTCGAAGCGTCCGAGCTCCTCCGGCGATTCGGGAAATCGCCGGATCGGAAAAGTCCCTTCCTGTACAAACTGTTCGTCCGCCTCCAATAACAAGACACTAAGTTCCATCGATTTTTCGCGGAGAAATGCATTCTTCAAGTAACGATATTCAAAGCGCGGGTAGCCCTCGACATACAGAACGCGCAGCTTGTCGGCCATTACCTGCACCAGAACCGATTCGCCGTTATTCTCCGTCACGCGTTCACCTGACAAGGGAATTGCTTGGAAGCGAAAAACAATTCGTCCCGCTCCAGCTGGCTTGGTTCGCAATTCCACATTTTTCTTCGGTGTGCCGGGATCAAGGGTCACGTCTTCGGAAGTCGCGACGTGCCCGGTTCGCTCGTCGATCAATTCGACACGAACGGTAACCGGACCCGACGTGCCAAACGCCCGAACTTCACCCTCCACGCTGAGCAAATCATTGGCAAAGACGCTTTCCTGTGTACGGATATTGCCGACCTCCACGTCTATGGGTCGCTCGTTGAGCCCAATCCGCGAGGTGTAGATTGGTATTTGCCGACCGCGGGCAAGATCGGTGACATCTTTCCAGCTACCCGGCTCGGTGGATTGACCATCCGATGCGACCACAATCGCAGCAATGCGCCGTCCGTGGGACTTCTCTATGATACGCCGAATCGCACTTGCCAGATCGGAACCGAGACCATCCGCCCGAACTTGTGTAATAACTGATTGAAGTGCCTCCATACTGTCACTCGGACTCACCGATGCCAGAGTTCGAACACCAGTATCAAAGGCAGCGAATTGGAGGGCATTTTTTGCGGAAAGCAGTTTCAGTGTCGCCGCGTCGTCCCGAAGCAGAGCCGCCTGTACGAAACCCAAGCGCGAAGTTTCAATAAGCTGAACCGGGTCGGTTATGCCGCTGCTTCGGGACATACTATCCGCCAGCGTCCGATCCTGATCCAGTGGTTCGACAGCGGCCATGCTGAGCGAGGTGTCAAGCAAGAACAACGTTTGTGCCGGTTCAACGCGATTGCGCTGGAGCACAATGGCTGGCTGACAAAGAACAGCCAAGAGGAACGCCATGAGCACGGCCCGCACAAGGCCCAGCGTACTTTTTCGACGAACGGACAACGATTCACGTTGGTATATGCCCGCGATCCATGCACAAGCCATCAGGGCGATCCCGAATAGCAGCCAGGCAGGAAGCTGGTTCTCCCAGCGCAGCAACAACGGGGCATCGCGCGCCAGGCGGATGTTCTCCAGATCGAGCAACCACTCAAGGAATGAGGTCACGTTCCTCCCGGCACATAGACATTTACGAATTTGCAACTAGTCTCGGACATAACGCACACCAAACCACATCGCCATCCACATTTCCGCAGCGAGCAACAACCCCGCCACCACAAAGCACATTCTTGCGATCTCCGTCGTTCGCGCGCGGCTCGGGGCGGACCCACCACTCGTTAGCCAGTCCTGCACCGAAACCATGGGGCCGACCGCAGCCTGCAGCGCCACACTGTCCAGCGCGAACACATCGAGCGATTGACCATCCACATTAACGCATCCGGACTGCGGTTCGCCACCAATGGAAATCACCAGCGGGCCGACCTTCTCCACCGGCCCGAATGTGAGATACATTGCACCATCTTCGGCAATCAGGCTCGGCTCATGGCTCTCGCCATCGGCCGTCGTCACTCGAAGCGGCAGCCCGCTCTGGGCCGCACTGATCGGTTCGCGCAGGGTCTGACCAGCGAGCAGGTTGCGCTGTGCACCGCGGCGCGGGGCGAGGTAGGCGGTGACGTTTAACATGAGCGAAACAAAATCGCCTTTGGCTGGCAGGTTGTTCCAAGCCATGTTGGAGCTGGTGGCAAAGTACGCAACGTGTCCCACTCCGTGTGCGCCGACGACAAGCGCTGGCGCGCCATTACTGAAGCTTAGTGCGACTTCCGCCTGGTGAATTTCAGGAATGATAGGCAAGTAACGATCCACGCGTGCGGTGAATAGTCCGCTATCTGGAAACCGCGCGAACTCCGCCACAATCGGGTGACCGCGCTCAGGTAGTTTAAAGCCGCCGGGCAGGTCGGTCGGTGCGGGAAGCATCACTGCATCAGAGAGCAATCCAGGCAAGAGACCCGAACCGGCAGAGTGTCCAAATTCATTATAGTGTTCCACGCTGACCTGATCGCCGGCGAATATGAGGAATCCACCGCCGCGCGCCGTAAACTCATGCAATTGCTCCCATTGCCGGGGGCTCAGGCGCGCGACATTGCACAGCGCGATGACGTCAAAGTCACCAAGTACCTCGCCGCCGAGTTCGACGGTACCGACAACCCTGGCGTCGACCAGAGATAACTCAGGACCGCGCGAAGTTGTTGTTACATCCCAACCAGCAAGTTGGGCGGAGGCAGGATGCAGAGCAGTTGCGAGAAACCCGGCCTGTCCGGAAAGGGGCGTCGGACCGACCTGACCATCGATAAGCAATACCGACACTTTCTCACGGACTTCGATGGAAAGGAACCGAGTGTCGTCGATAGGCAGCAGATCACTGCGAGTGCCTTCCAGTTCCACCTCCAGCAAATGGGTCCCGGCCGCTGCGAATTCCAAGGAGGCTGAAATTGTCGCCGTCGCGCCAGGAGCTATGTCTGGCACGACTTCGCGACGCAACAGTTGTCCACCACGCCGGAATTGCAATGCCAGGCCCTGCTGGGTAGCAGTGGAGTGATTGACCAGTTGCACCAGCGCGCGGGCGGGAAGACGTGGAGCAAGCAGCGAGGACTCCATGAAAAAATCACTGATTCCCACATTATCGCCACCTTCTTCAGCAATGCGAATGAGATGCATGCTTGGTGCTTTGGAATCTAATTGCTGCGCAAGACGACGCAGTGCCGTCGTCGCGGACGATGAAGAAGTTGTAACGTCTCCGCCTTTTGATTCCTCATCACCCAGCCAATCCGCACGTCGGAAATCGGAAACGATACCCACGGTCTGATTCCCCGAAGCGAGGGGCGATCCGCGAACCAGCGCATGCGTCATATCGATGGCGCGTACCCAGTCAGCGGGCTTGGCAGAAGCTGAAATCGCGCGGACGCGCTCGCGCACGACGCGGCGGTCACTGACTGGATATTCGATTATCAATTCGGCTGGTGTGGCAGTGGTGACAACACTTACGATGTCCCCTTCGGGAAGACTGACCAGCCAATCATCGGCGGCACGCTGAACGGAAGCGAACCGCGTTTGTCCCTCGCCGACAGTCGCCAGCATGGAAAGCGAGTTGTCAACAACCAGGATCCGATGCACACGTCCCATCCCGAGACCACCCAATGGGGCCGCCGAAACGTATGGACGCGCGATGGCCAATCCAATCAGTATGATCGCTGCAATCCGCGTCAAGAGTAGGAGTAGTTGTTCCAAGCGAAGGCGCTTGCGGCTGCGACGGTTGGCGGCAAGGAGAAAGGTCATGGCAGCCCAAGGTGCCTGCCGATAGCGCTGTCTGTTGATGAAGTGGATTAC
This sequence comes from uncultured Phycisphaeraceae bacterium, assembly GCA_964552515.1. GTDB lineage: Bacteria > Planctomycetota > Phycisphaerae > UBA1845 > UBA1845 > JACQXM01. The sequence continues at coordinate 26,552 of CAZKIN010000001.1, read as the reverse complement.
CACGGGTAGAAGTCCCGCGGCCAGCGCCGCAACTGCAAGCGAAGAATGCAAGAATGGAAAGGCCTGCATGACGAAGCTCATGGATCACATACCAAAGCACGAAGCGCCAATTTCAGACGATTGATGCGGTGAAATCCCATTAGCTTGCTCCGAGCGATCGCGACGAACGCTGGCGCAGCCGCGCTGCACGGGTTCCCAAGAATGACGCCAATGTCACTCCCAACGAATGCGACGTATTAAAAACAGCGTAGTCGACTCGTGTCTTGCCGCACGCGCTGCGAAGGTCCTCCTGGAACCGCTGCATTTCGTTCAGGTAACGTGGCCGCATGGCACGGGCATCAATAAGCAATGTTCCGGCGTCTTCCAAACCAACAAACTTCATGGGCCCGTCGAATGGGAAGTTCAATTCGGCGTCGTCGAGAATGTGCCAGACCATGGGCTCGTGATTGTGGTAACGCAGTTTCTTCAGACCCTTGATTACTTGTTCCTGCTCCACCAGCAAATCACTCATGACAATGATCAGTGTGCGTTGAGTGAGGCGTTCCGCAAGTTCGTTGAACATACGATCCACGGAAGTCTTGGCCGCTCCGCTGCGCTGGCTGAGTTCGTGAAGAATAGTCTTCCACTGCTGCGTACTGTTGGATGGACGGATGAACTGCGTCATTCTCTCGGCGAACATGGCGAGTCCTACTGAATCCTGCTGCTGAAGCGCAAGGTATGCGATCGACCCGGCCATGGTGGTGGCATATTCATACTTGGTCATGCCATCAGCGCGGAAGCGATAGTTCATTGACTCACTGGCATCGACAACGAGCATGAGGTTTAAGTTAGATTCCTGTTCATACTCCTTGATGTAGTGCTTGTCTGTACGGCCAAAGACCTTCCAATCGATGTAGCGCAGGTCATCGCCCTGCACGTAAGCGCGGTGATCAGCGAATTCTATGGAAACGCCGTGATGGGGACTGTGGTGCATGCCGGTGAAGTACCCTTCCACCACCATGCGGGCGCGCAATTCGAGACTGCTAATCCGGGCGAGTGCGACGGGATCGAGGTGCCTTAGGATGTTAGGATTGCCCGCTTGCACGTCTCGCTCCTTGCTGCGTTACCAATGAATGCCCCCCAGTGGCGGATCAGGCGAAGACGCGTTTGGCCATCCGTTCGTCCATTCCCTGATCCCCTTCGGCGGATACGGATTCGATCAATTTGTCCACAATGACGTCACTGCGCACGCCTTCTGCTTCGGCATTAAAGTTGGTCAAAATTCGATGTCGGAGCACCGGATGAGCGATGGCGCGAATGTCTTCTGTTGAAACAAAGTAACGCCCGCGAAGCAGCGCGCGAGCCTTCCCGGCAAGAACGAGGTTCTGCGACGCGCGCGGTCCGGCTCCCCAGGTCACATATTCAGATATGAATTTGGGCACATCACCCTGATCGACCCGCGTCGCTCGAACCAACCGCATAGCATATCGAATGATGTGATCGGCACAGGGAACCCGGCGCACAATTTCCTGTAATTCGATGACGTCCTTCGCGGAGAGCGTGCGCGACAACACCACATCCTGCGGTGCGGTGGTCATCTTCACAATCGTGAATTCCTCTTCCTCGGTCGGATAATTGACCAATACCTTGAACATAAAGCGATCGAGTTGCGCCTCAGGAAGGGGATAGGTTCCCTCCTGTTCGATGGGGTTCTGCGTGGCCAACACAAAGAACGGCTTGGGCAGTTTGTGCGGGAAGCCTGCGGCCGTGACTTGGTGCTCCTGCATGGCTTCGAGCAGCGCGGACTGCGTCTTCGGAGGCGTCCGGTTGATTTCATCCGCCAGAACGACGTTGGCGAAGATCGGGCCTTTGACGAAACGCAGCGAGCGCGTTCCGGTTCCGCGATCCTCTTCGATCACTTCCGTACCCGTAATGTCCGAAGGCATCAGGTCAGGTGTGAACTGGATGCGTGAGAAGCTCAATGAAAGCAGTCGCGACAGGGTGCTGATGAGCAACGTCTTGGCAAGTCCGGGCACACCCTCCAGAATCACGTGCCCGTTGCAGAACATGGCAATCATCAGTTCTTCAACCACTTGATCCTGACCAACAATCACCCGATGAATCTGCGACTTGATCTGGGCATAAGCTTGTTCCAGCTTTTGGGCCAGGGCCACGTCGTCGACCGGCTTGCCGTGCTGCTCCGTGCCGGGATCGCCCTGTGTTGGTAGTTCCGCCATGTCAATTTCTCCTCGGTCTTGGATTCCGGCGCGACCCGCACATCTGCAGTATATCTTCCAGCAATTACCCCACCGGCCACGGATGATATCCGAGCCTAAGCGGGCACCCTGCGTATGCATTATGGCGCATCATTAATTGTATTGATCAGCAATCGCAGCTTTCCAGCGCTGCGCTGATCGAATGCAAACACCAGTCTCGCTTTATCCGGCAAGATTCCGTTTTCCGCCTCCAGAGGACGCTCCCATTGTTCAAACTTGCCACCGCTCAGGATGTCGGAATAACGCTGATTGATGCTATCGAGAAGCTCTTGCGAAATCGGGGAGTTAAGGCGAATGACCATTCGGTCACCGACATTGCGCGCACTATGGAAGCGACGGTAGAACCGCAGTATCTCAGCCACCGCATCTTCGGCGCGATCAGTGACGTAAAACAAGTTCATGTCAGCCGGATCGATCATGCGATTGCCCAGCAGTTCCGCCTTCACATAGGTTCGCCAATGCTGCCAATAGGTTCCGCCGGGCTCGTCGCACAAGACGATCGGGATCGGCGGAGTCTTGTTGGTTTGGACTAGAGTAAGTCCTTCAAATCCCTCGTCTTGGGTGCCGAATCCTCCAGGAAAGAGCACAATGGCTCGCGCCTCCTTCACGAAAACGAGTTTACGAGTAAAGAAGTACTTGAAGAGAACCAGCTTGGGGTCGCCGGTGATGATGTTGTTAATGGCTTGTTCAAACGGCAGGCTGATCGCAACACCGAAGCTCGATTCGCGCGTCGCACCGTGATGCCCGGCGCGCATGATGCCGTCACCAGCGCCAGTAATGACCATCCATCCTTCCCGTTGGATCAACTCGGCAAATTTGTGGGCTTCTTTGTACTGCGGGTGACTTTCCGGCGTACGAGCCGAGCCAAAAATGCTGACCTTGGGAACCTCTCCGAACGGCGTGAATACCTTGAAGGCATAACGCAGCTCCTTAAGGGCCGTATTGAGGATCTTCAGGTCACCTCGACTTACTGCGTCCCCAGCAAGCCGCGAAATGGTGACCATCATCTCGGCCAACAGGTCAGCATTATCACTGCGCGCGAAATCAGCTAGGAAATTATTGATGGATTCGGTCCGCGCGCGCCGCCATTCGGAACTGGATCGCGGCATGTCCATGGCATCATCCACAGTGTTACTCCCCGCATGACAGGGTCCGGGCGAAGGAAATCGGTGTCAACCCGTCGGTAATCCCATATTCAATCGTGACCAGCCGGTGGCAAAAACACACCGCCTGATAGTGCGATACCGATTGCGACCCCCTGAATCAATCGTTGGGCCACATGCTCAACCCCTGTTTATCGGCCTGCGGGATGATATGACGAAAAGCGGAATGCGACCGGGCAAGTAAGAAATGCGCAGGAGTTGCCTTTCGTGCGGTGCCAGGCCATCGAAGCCTCATTTCAAGAGCAGTTTTCGAAACCCGCATGCTCCCAGACTATTGCGCTCAACCGGTTCGTCCGAAAAATAGGCATAACAACCATGAACATCAGCCTAAGTGCATTGGCCCCCGATTTCGAATTTCCCACCGGCGCTATGACCGTGGACCTGGAAGAATGGTTTCATGCCCATAATCTCGGGGTGCCAGAACATGAATGGGAAGCCCTTCCGTCTCGCGTAGAGTACGGCGTGAACCAATTGCTAACGTTATTGGCCGAGACGCGCACGACCGCGACCTTCTTTGTGCTGGGCTGGCTGGCTGAACGGCGGGTTGAATTGATCCGGAAGATCAGCTGCGCGGGCCACGAAATCGCGAGTCATGGCTATGCGCACCGGCCTATTCGAGAACAAACCCGCGAGGAATTCCAAGCAGACATCAGACGATCAAAAAAGCAGCTCGAGAATTTGATCGGAGGCCCGATCTATGGTTATCGCGCGCCGAGTTACTCGATAACCAACGACACTTGGTGGGCGCTCTCGGAAATCCGGGCGGCCGGGTTCAAATACGACTCCAGCATTTACCCGGTACGCGCGCCCCATGGCCGATACGGAATTGACGGGGCCCCGAAACATCCGTTTGAACCTATCCTCGGCCTGCGCGAATATCCGCTCCCGGTCGTCAACATACTGGGCAAAGAATTGCCTGCGGCGACTGGGGCTTATCTGCGACTATGGCCCAAAGCAGTGCACCGGCTTGCGCAGAGGCAATATCGGCGACGCGGCGCACCTTTAATCATTAACGTACACCCCTGGGAGTTCGATCCAGGCCAGCCGCGTCGCGCCACCTCATTTCGGAATGGAATATTGCACTATTCGCGATTGGGTCAAACGGGGCAGAGGTTGCGGGATTTGCTATCGCGGGGCAAGTTTACGTCGATTCAACAACTTCAATTCGCGCAAGGCAAACGCGCCCGTCGAGAGGATATTGTCTGGCGAAACACTTCACGCAGCACGAAAGTTGCGGAAGCCGGGCACGAAATACCGACCTTCGCACCCAAATAGCCCATGACTTGCTACATCGCCCCAAGCGGGACATTGAAGGGAGCGGCGTTGAGCGGGCCGGGCTTGTTGGCATCCTTATCGCCGATCCAAAGACGGGCTTGATTAAGAACCTCTCCGCGCCGTTCGTGTCCGCCCAATGACAGTTCGTTTCGGATGTCCCCACCCTTTAGGCCCATGTCGGCAAGAATCGATTCGATACCGTCCAGGCAACGTGTGAGAATCTCTATTTCTGTGCTTGTCAGCTTCTCAAGATTGTATCGCTCAGCATCAAATCGCAGCATTCCCGCAAGTACAACCCCTAGTCGATTTTTCTGTTCGGGCGACAAGCCGGCCACAACCCCCGAAGTGCGAAAAAACTCATACGCCTCAAGCTCCGCCCCATCTTCAATCATGCCGGCGGTTCTTCGTAGCTGCAGACGCTTTTCCATGATGCTAAGCATCGGATCAAGAACCAACGCAGCCTGTTGGGGAATTGACAGGAATGAGTAGAACTGGCTGACCACCACCGGACTTGTTTCGCCTGGCGAGACCTGCTTGATGGCGGCGATGGCGCTGTCCAGCTGACCTTTGTCGGCGGATACCGCCGGGCGCAAAGCGGCTAACGCCCGAGCTACCAGGAAGCGCGTCGGAGCATCGACTGACTTCAGTCCTGCAAGTACCGCGGGGAGCGTTTCCACGCGATTAAGATCAGCCAGTATCCGGGCGAGCGGACGACTGATGGCCGGCTTAAGTTCCGCCTTTGCCAATTCACGAGCAAATAATTCAGTAGTTTGCTTGGCGAACTCCGTTTGAAAGGCCGGTGTGTTACCCGTGCGGGTGAAGAGATCATTAAAAACCTTGCGACCGTTAAGCATCGCCGCATCGGAGTCTTGTGCGGCTTCCGCAGATAACAAGGCGAGTTTGGCCTGCACCCAATCCGCGATGACGCGCTGGTCCGCCGCGCCTATGGCTGAAAGTGATCGAACCGGGTCTATGTTCGCATCTTCAGGTGCGGGAGTTTGCGCGACCGCAGCCCATGCAGGCAATACCGCCACGATCAACGTCCTAAGAACTCTCCCGCGCCCGCAATAGTGCATGCCCAGAATCTCCCTACTTTTGATGCCCGCACCCGACGTTGTGCATTTCTCTCTTGCCAGGCGAGTCGCAAACGCAACGTCGTTCGGCATAGTAATCCTATTCAGCCGAACTGACCAGTAATATGGCCGTCAGTACGAAGTCTGCAAGTTTACTACCCCAACCCCCGTGTGAAGCTGGGAAAAGTAATCGCTGGATCGGCACGGTGTCAAGGCGGGTCTTTGACGCGTTGAAGGGAAGGAAGGAGTAAGGAGGAGATCAGCGCGTCCCGGGATTCTCACTCGGTGGAATCTCACCAGTTTGACGATCGAGTCGCGCCGGACGGTCAACAGGGAGCTCGCGATCGGGATTGAGATCGTCCTTGACGTCCTTCAACCCTTTCTTGAATTCAACAATGCTCTTTCCGATGGAGCGAGCAACATCGGGCAATCGCCGCCCAAAAATGAGCAAAGCGATGATCCCAATGACAATCCACTCCGCACCACCAGGCATGGAAAACATGGCGATTACTCTTTCAGGTGTTTCGAAGGGCATGACCAAAATGCCGCCTTCCACGATCAGACTCTGGAAGAGGATACAACTTAACCACGCAAATCATACCTCATGGTAGAACCCATCGTCAAAAACCGCCCGTTTCCGCATGAAAAACCAGAGTGCAGATTGATTCCTTGTGTGAATAGGCGGCAAGACTACAATCGC
>CAZKIN010000001.1:17699-19986 GCA_964552515.1 uncultured Phycisphaeraceae bacterium | reverse complement strand
AAAACCAGAGTGCAGATTGATTCCTTGTGTGAATAGGCGGCAAGACTACAATCGCGTCCGCAGGCAAAAAGCCTGCGGGTGGACATTCTTGAAAATCTTTGTACCACGCTTGTGAGCATTCCCGAGAGGCGATTTCGTTGAGTCAGCGACGGTTCTTAGTCACAGCAGCATTGCCCTATTCCAATGGTCGACTACATGTTGGACACATAGCCGGAGCGTACCTCCCTGCCGACACGTATGTGCGTTACTTGCGCGCTACAGGTGCGGATGTCCGCTTTATCTGTGGCAGCGACGATAACGGCGTGGCAGCACTGAAAACGGCCCGCGAAAAAGGAATGGAGGTCGCAGACCTTACAGCACATTTCAACAAGTGCCAGCAAACTGACTTCGCCGGATTGTGGATCCATTTCGACATTTATGGCGGCACCCACCAGCCGGAATACGTAAAGCTGCACGAGAAGTTCAGCCAGGACTTCTTCCTGGAAATCCATAAAAAGGGGCTGTTTAGGAAGCGGACCGACCGTCAGCTCTATGACACCGAGGCCAGGCAATTTCTGCCGGATCGGTTTGTGCGGGGTACTTGTCCGCACTGCAGGAGTGACAAGGCGTTTGGAGACCAGTGCGAGGGTTGCGGACGAGCACTGGACCAGGTCACTCTGCTCGATCCGGTAAGTGTGATGACCGGCACCAAGCCGGTACTTCGCGAAACAGTGCATTGGTATCTTCGCCTGGACCAAATGCAGGCAAAACTCGCTCAATGGTTGTCGGAAAAGCGAACTCCCGCGGAAGGACAAACTCCCTGGCGCCCCGTCGTTATCAATCAATCGCTGGGACGCATTGAAAGTGAGGGACTGCCCGAACGCGCAATGACCCGGGACCTCGAATGGGGCGTCCCGGTCCCGCTTGATGATCCGGATGCCAAGGGCAAGTCGCTCTACGTCTGGTTTGATGCTCCGGTCGGCTACGTTTCTTTCACCGCCGCGCTGTGCGAGAAAAAGGGCGAAAGTGCGGCGGCATACGAGCGCTGGTGGAAAGACCCCGATTGCAAAGTGGTGCACTTCATCGGTGAAGATAATATTGTTTTTCACGCCATCACTTGGCCGGCGATGCTGCTCGCAACGCACAAGTCGGAAACTGCCCAAGGCGAGCCCGGTGAATATCAGCTTCCTTCCAACGTCGTGGCCAATTCTTTCATGAACATCAAGTTCCCCGGCAAGGAAGAGGAGAAAATCAGCAAAAGCAGGGGCAATGCGGTGTGGATCGAGGACTACCTGCGCACGTTCGATCCTGATCCGTTGCGCTACTACCTGACTGCGGTTGCGCCGGAGGCAGCCAGAACCGCCTTCGACATCGAGGACTTCATCGGACGCAACAATGGCGAATTACTCAACGCCTTCGGCAATTTCTTCAACCGCTGTATCACTTTCGCACATAAGTATTTTGAGGGGAAAGTTCCACCCGCAGGCCAGCGAACTGACGACGATTTGGCCCAATTGCAGCGCTGTGCGGAAGCGGTCGCACGCACTGGAACTGAATTGGAGAATTGCCGGTTCAAATCGGCACTGGCGGAAGTGATGTCGCTGGCCCGGGCGGGAAATCAGTACTTCGACCTGACTAAGCCATTTGCGTCGCGCAAGACCGACATGGAAGCCTGCGGACGGGCCATTAATATTTGCCTGCAGACGGCGCGAACACTGACGACAATTATCGCACCGTTCCTACCCGCCACGGCGGAGAAATGTGCGAAAATGCTCAGACCCTCTGAAGATTATCGCACGTGGGCCTCGGCAATAGCGGAACTTCCGGCCGGGCTTGCGTTGGGCGAGGCGGAGATTCTGGTCAAGAAATTGGAAGCGAAAGAACTGTTCGCCGATTAAGCCATGGGGATTCTCGCGAGGGGAGGCAAGTGCCGCCCTTTCGAGATTCGCTCCCGGAAGCTCCTATTCGGACCAGCGGGACCGATCGGTCGAAAACGAAACTCTGTACAGAGGACAGCGGTGTTTACAGTCAACAGAAACCCCTCAACAACCGACCTCCGCAAGTTTGGCCAGGCCATGCTCCTCGGCTTTGGTGTGCTGGGGGCCATTCTCTGGTTACTCCCCGCTATAAAAAGCGGGTCCGCAGCCCTGTCATGGTCCGGCCGCACGGGACAAATAGTCGCTCTTGTTTTCGCCGCCTTGGGCATTGGGTTGTTTGCACTGTCGCGAGCATCGCTATCCGTAACCAAATCCGTTTACATCGGTTGGATGTCGCTGGCCGTACCGCTGGGCATCGTGATGTCCACAAT
>CAZKIN010000001.1:5066-17599 GCA_964552515.1 uncultured Phycisphaeraceae bacterium | reverse complement strand
TTTACATCGGTTGGATGTCGCTGGCCGTACCGCTGGGCATCGTGATGTCCACAATCGCCTTGTCGATCCTGTTTTTTGTCCTGCTTCCTGTATTTTCTCTCATTGTGCGGCGCAGTGATCCGCTGCGCAAGAAGATCACGCGAAGCGGCACGTACTGGGAAGATTACAAACACTACGAACCGACGCTCGACCGCATGCAGCGGCAGTTTTGACCATCGACTTAGATTTCTGACTCATCGTGCGATAGGAAATTCATCGTGATCGTCCTGGGCATATCCTGTTACTACCACGATTCCGGAGCGGCCCTGGTCCGTGACGGCAAGCTCATTGCCGCCGGCGAGGAAGAGCGATTCAATCGCAAGAAGCATGACAGTGATTTCCCGAAAATGGCAGTCGAGTATTGCCTCAAGGAGGCGGGCATCACCATCGATCAGGTGGATTACATCGGGTTTTACGAAAAGCCGCTGGTCAAGTTTAATCGCATACTGGAAAGCATCCTGGCCACCTGGCCTCGGAGCTACAAGGCGTGGCTCAAGGCGGTCCCGCTGTGGCTGACCCACCGGTTGAACATCAGCTCAGACATCCAGAAACAACTCGGTTGCGACAAGGACATTCTGTATTGCCAGCATCACCTGTCGCACGCCGCTAGTGCCTTCTTAGTGTCACCGTTTGAAGAAGCGGCCATCATTACCGCGGACGGCGTTGGGGAATGGACCACCACCGCCTGGGGTGTCGGTCGCGGCACGCAAATTGAAATCCAAAAAGAGTTGCGCTTCCCGCATTCCGTCGGGTTACTGTTCAGCGCGATTACTGCGTATCTCGGCTTCCGGGTGAACGATGCCGAATGGAAAGTGATGGGTCTGGCTCCCTATGGCAAACCAACTTACGTGGACAAGTTCCATGAAATCGTGGACATTCGCGACGATGGCAGCATTCGGTTGAACCTGGATTATTTCGCCCATACCTACTCGACTACGGCAACGATCAACGAACGCTGGGCCGATTTATTCGGCCAGCCGCAGAACAAGTCAGAGGCCGAACTGACCGACTTCCACCGCGACATTGCACATTCGGGTCAGAAAGTCGTGGAAGAAATCATGGTTAAGATGGCCACGCACGTGCATCGCGAGACGGGCATGAAAAACGTCTGCCTTGCGGGCGGCGTCGGCCTGAACTGTGTGGCCAACTGGCGAATTCTCAAGGAGTCGGGCTTCAAGGACATTTTCATCCAGCCGGCGGCAGGTGACTCTGGCGGGGCACTAGGCACCGCGTTCTATATTTACAACACCGTGTTGGGTAACCCGCGCACCTTCCGCATGGAGCATGCCTGCTGGGGTCCGGAGTTCGGCGACGCGGACATTAAGGATACGTTGCGACAGGTGGAGGCGACCTACGAGTCCGTGCCGGATGAGAAGCAGTTGATTGATAAGACCGCCCGGATGATCGCCGACGGCAAGGTAGTTGCCTGGTTTCAGGGCCGTATGGAGTTTGGTCCGCGCGCCCTTGGCTCACGATCGCTGCTTGCCGATGCGCGCGACAACAACATGAAGGATGTCATCAACGCGAAGGTGAAATTCCGTGAGGCCTTTCGACCTTTCGCGCCGGCAGTGCTCAAGGAACGTGCGCACGAATACTTCGACATGCCCCCGGGATCGGAAGCACCTTACATGCTGCTCGTGCCCAAGGTGCTTCCGGACAAGCGCGCCATCATTCCGGCCGTGACCCATGAAGACGGTACGGGACGTGTACAGACGGTGACCGAAGAACAAAACGGCCGTTATTACCGCCTCATCAAGCGCTTTGGCGAAATTACGGGCGTCCCGGTGGTGATCAATACTTCGTTCAATGTCCGGGGCGAACCCATCGTTTGTACCCCGCGTGATGCCTACAACACTTTTGTGAATACCGGCATTGACGTGCTGGTGATGGGCAATTACATCCTGACCGAGAAGCCCCGACCAGTTGATTTCGAGGCAGGCATGCGGCGCAGCGTACAATTGGAATCGAGCTCGCTTCTGGAATCGAAAACCACGACGCGGTAACGTGCAGATTCCGGACTGCGGAGATGACGCCGAATTGACGATAACTTCCTTGCAGGAATGGAGTTACGACCACCAATGGCCAAGCAATCCATCATCCGGGAGTTTTTTCTTTTCGTAAAGCACGAAAAGAAATGGTGGCTTATTCCCCTGCTTTTCGTACTTCTTCTCGTAGGCGTTCTCTTGATTTTTGCTCAAAGCTCTCCCTTGGCACCATTCCTCTACCCACTTTTCTAGGGGGAATTCACAACCCTCCTGCCGCCTTGACAGTTCCGCCGGGAAAGGCCACACTACGCGGCTCGCCTTTCACCTGAAAGGCACGGAACCTGTTTGAGGATTTGTAGGCAGCGCTGACCGGTTTTTCGCCGGCGGGAGGATAGGTCGTGTACGCAGTAATCTCCGACGGCGGTAACCAATACAAAGTGGAAGAAGGTCTGGTGTTTGAGGTGCAGATCCGAGATCTGCCCGAAGGCGCAACGACCTTGGAATTCGATCGCATCCTGTTGGTCGGCGATGTAGAAGGTGGCGCGAAGATCGGGCGACCCACCGTCCCCGGTGCCAAGGTTACCACCAGCATTATCCGCGAAATGAAGGGCGACAAGATCATCATTCGCAAGTTCCGTCGCCGCAAGAATTACATGCGAAAACAAGGCCACCGCCAGAAGTATCTGCAGCTCAAGGTGGATAAGATTCACGCTTAAGAGGCGGCAGTTTCGAAAAGTGGTCCGCTGAAGCGCTTCCCCGCAACATGAATGACGAGCTATTTGAATGGCGTGAGGGCACGCCTTATTTCCGTGGGCTGCGCGTGGAGCAATCCACCATCCAACTGCACGGTCACACTTTTCACGTTTCCGCATTGCACGACGCCGCCGACCTGCTGGACGACCCGGAATATGCCCAGAAATTCGTGGATGAGGATCGCGCGCCCTATGGCATGGAACTCTGGCCGGGGGCGATGATGCTCTCAGATTACCTGCTGTCCGACGAGCCGGGAGAGGGCCGCGACGCGCTGGAATTGGGTTGTGGCGTCGCCTTGGTCTCTTTGGCCGCGAAGACCCGCGGCTGGCGTATTACGGCTTCCGACTACGACGATATGGCCCTGTCCTTCGCTCGGTACAATGCTGCCAAAAGCAGCGTAAATATAGATGTTTATGAACATCTGGACTGGACGAAGCCGCCTTTGGGCCGGAGCTATGAGCGTATCTTTGGAGCCGACGTGCTCTATCAGAAGGTGGATCACGAGCCCGTCATTTCAACAGCTGGGGCGCTGCTGTCCGCCACTGGAATAGCCCTGTTCGCCGACCCGAACCGGCAGGTCGCCAATCGCATTCCGGAACTGGCCGCTGATCGTGGATTCCACGTCGAGGTGTTGGCGACCACGGGCTTGAATCCGTCGACGGGGAAGATCGTCGACGGACGGATATTCAAACTTCGTCACCACAAGTCCTGATAGTTGTTACCGCACCAAGTCACAGCCTGTCCACCGGGGATATCATCCCGGCTGCGGAAGCGGCCCCTGTCCCAAGTCAGGCTTGGATTTCGGCTCGACCTTGGCCGGTCGCGCGTAGCCGATGGGATCGGCGGAAGGCGGCGTCGCCTGATCCAGCAGGTCGGAAATGCCCGATCGTTCCAACGAATCACCCCGAATTACCGCGTTGAGTTCCTCACCGCTCAATGTTTCGTATTTCAGTAGCGTTTTGGCGATGGCATCCACCTTGTCGCGGTTGTCGCTGATGATGCGATTGGCTTCCTGGTAAGCGTGGTCCACGATTTTCTTAATTTCGGCGTCGAGCATTTCCGCAGTCTTGTCTGAATAATCGCGCCCGCCGCTGATATCAAACATTGCTGAGCGGTTCTCGTCTTCGCCGTAATATAGGAAGCCGGTGTTGTCACCCATGCCCCATTCACGCACCATGCGCCGGGCAATGTCCGTCGCCTGCTTGATGTCGGATGAAGCGCCGCTGCTGATTTCATTGAAGAAAACCTGTTCGGCAATGCGCCCGCCAAACATCACGCGCAGCATCGCAATGAGATAATTCTTGGTATAGACCATGCGATCGCGCTCAGGGAGCGAAAAAGTCACCCCACCCGCCGGCCCGCGCGGGATGATGCTGACCTTGTGCACCGGGTCGGCGTCCTTTTCGAGGGCCTGAATGAGCGCATGACCCGCTTCGTGATAAGCGGTCAGTTTGCGGTCACGCTCATCGACGACCGCACTCTTCTTGGCGCGGCCCCATCGAATCTTGTCGCGTGCTTCCTCCAGATCATCCTGCTCGACAAATTCCTTGTTGTGCAGTGTGGCGATCAGCGCGGCCTCATTGACCAGCGCGGCGAGCTCCGCACCGCTGAACATGGGCGTACCCCGGGCAACACGGCGGATATCCACCGTCGGACCCAGTTTGATCTTGCGCATGTGGACCTTGAGAATTTCGTAGCGACCCTGCAGGTCAGGCAACGACACATAGACCTGGCGGTCAAAACGACCCGGACGAATCAATGCCGGGTCCAGCACGTCGGCCCGGTTGGTCGCCGCAATGACAATGACCTGCGAATTTGATTCAAAACCGTCCATTTCGACGAGAATCGCGTTAAGCGTCTGCTCGCGTTCATCGTGTCCGCCGCCACCGAAGTTGGCACCGCGACGACGGCCGACCGCGTCGATTTCATCAAGGAAAATGATGCATGGAGAATTGTCTTTGGCCTGCTTAAAGAGGTCGCGAACGCGCGAAGCACCGACGCCGACAAACATCTCCACGAAGTCTGAACCGCTGATTGAAAAGAATGGAACGTCCGCCTCTCCAGCAATGGCCTTGGCGAGCAGGGTCTTGCCACAACCGGGCGCGCCGACCAACAGCACACCGCGCGGAATACGTCCGCCGAGCCGCTGGAATTTCTTGGGTGACTTCAGAAACTCCACCAGTTCCTGCACTTCTTCCTTGGCTTCCTGGATTCCGGCGACGTCGGCGAAGGTGATGTTCGTATGCTCTTTGACGGAAACGCGATGCCGCGACCGCCCGAAGTTGCCGAGCATACCTGCCCCGCCCCCGGCCGCACGCACTTGACGGAATATGAAGAACCAGATGAACGCAAAAATCAACAGCCACGGCAACATGCTGACCAAGACCAGCACAAATTGATTCGGCTTTTTGCTTTCGATTTCCGCCTGCGGAAGTGCCACAATGAGCCGGTTGATGAAGTCGTCGGTAATCGCCTCGCGCGGGAACATGACATTGAACAGATTCGAAGCCCCCGCGGTGTCTCCTTCGGCGGGGAGCTTTTCACCTTCCACCAAACCGTCTTCCTTGATCGTGATTTTCTTGATCTGGCGATTGGCGACGAGCTTCTCAAAGTCACTGATAGTGATGGTCTTGACCTGCTCGAGCGACTGTTGCAACAGCGCAACAAGCAGCATGGCCAAACCGAGAAGAACCAGCCAGCTCACCAAATTGCGTGAATTGCGCAGATTGGGCGCTGCCGGGCGCTTGGGATCGGGGGGCGTGGGCTTGGTTGATGAACCGTTTCCGTCAGACATATATAAATGTACCTGCTGATACCCTATTGGCGGTGCGCCAAACCGCGGTTCACGGGCGAAACTCACAGCATTATAGTCAGGCGAACGCTACCAGTCTTCTTCGATCGCCTCGACGATTTGTTCGGCCAATCCGTCGAGCCCGCGTCGCATTCCGGTGTCGAATGTCTCCCCCACCGGCGGAATGTAGGTAGTCTGGTAAACGAAGCGCGGCCGTTCCATTAGAATGTCGCCGGTTCGCAAATCTTGAAACCGTAGCCGAACGGTTATCGTGGAACCGATTTCCCGCGGCAAGTCGGTATCAAAGTCGTTGCCAAAGGTCCGATTCTTCACCGTGAGAATCTCACCGGTCAATAGTGCATCGGCCTTTTCGCGAGGCGCAATGCGATAAGGCGTGTCCAATTCGATTCTTTTGACTACGGACTCGGTGAGGCGAAATTCGAGTTCGCGGCGAAATTCCTTGGACTCGAACATTTCGACGCAAACCGTCTGGATATCGGTCCGAAACGGGCGGCGCGAGGAATACCCGCAGCCGGTACCGACTACGAACAGCGGCAAGGCAAGAATGAGCATCCGATAAGTGCGGATTCGCAACATGTGGTTACCAATCTATTCCGAAGACGCGACTTCCTGTTCTACACCAAGCAAGTCCAATCGTTCAGCAGCTTTGGTCGCCGCCTGCGTCTTTGGCCACAGCCTAAGCACCAATTGGTATTGAAACACCGCCGAACCCAAATGCTCGGTGCGCTCGTAATACTGCCCTATCGCAAACTCCTTTTCACCGCGTTTTTCACGAATGTCGTCAAGGACCAGTCCGACGCCCTCTCGATCGGCGTATTGCGGATAACGGGTGCGATAATCACCAAAACGGTCCGCCGCTTCAATGAGTGGTGCATCGTCATATTCAATGCCGCGAAAACTGGCCAATGCCGCATCGGCGGATCGGCGCACCGCAAACTGGTGATAGCGGCTGCGCGGATAATTCCGGGCCATGCGCGAGTATTCGAGTTCCGCAAGCGAATGATCGCCGGTGCGGAACAGGTAATCTCCCTTGGTCTTCAACGCGTATTCGGCGAATTCAGTATCTGGAAACTCCGCGGAAATCTGGTCGAGAATCCGTATGCCGATTTCTTCGCCATCCAGGATGGCCATACCCAGCCACTTGCGCTTCTCGCCACTAAGAAACGCCTCAGCCACGACGAACTCAAGACGAATCGCTTCGGATGTCAGCGCCATGCCGGTGAACTGCTTGAGAAATTCCTGCAGTACTTCGTGGGCCTTGTAGAATTCACGGTCGCCAATGAGGGCCGCCGCTTTGGCGGTGAGCACGTCAGGATAATTTGGATCGCCGTTTCCATATTTCTTGACGAAATTCTTGATGCGACTGAGGGCTGGACCATTCTTTTTTTCTTTGATTAACTGGCGAATTACATACAGGTCCCCCTCGGATGTTCCTGGCGGAGGCGGCGGGGTTTCGGACCAGTCGCGCTGCTTGGTGTCAAAAGTAAGAGTGCGAAGTCTCGGGGCATCGGTCGCCTTGGCCGACGAAAGCAATGGAATGGCCAACATGGCTGCGGCCAGGCCTGCTGCCGTTAATCGATCGCGCCGCCAAACTGGAAATAGGGGTCTTTCGTGCATCGGGTTTGATTCTACACGCGACGTCCCGGCCACGGCAACTTATCGCCACGACCCGAAATGCGCGAATCCTGCGCGACGCCATTAAGGCTTGCTTCCGGTCGATCGTATGCCTTCCGCGATGTCCTTTGCCAGCTTGCCGATGACTTCGCTCATGGCACGGGCAAGGTCATCCATGGATCGACTGCTCGCAGTGGCCTCAAATTCCGACTGGTGGGATGGACCAACCTGCGAATCACCCTTTCGATGGACTGACCAAGTCGCGGAGAGCGTCACGTTATCTCCCGGACCTCCTTCAAATCGCGTTACTTCGACGCCAACAGCGTAATCCAAGCGACTCTTGTCCAACCATCCACGATGTCTTACCTGGAATCCGGGAAGCAAGCTGGAAAGATCCGCGGCAAGGACCCGGGCTGTACCTTCCGAAAGCGGTTCCGCCCAACGATCGAAATCGGCCAAGATCAGGCGGTTTCCACTTCCACGGGTGATGATCTGGGGACGGTCCA
This sequence comes from uncultured Phycisphaeraceae bacterium, assembly GCA_964552515.1. Lineage (GTDB taxonomy): Bacteria > Planctomycetota > Phycisphaerae > UBA1845 > UBA1845 > JACQXM01. Next base: position 9,890 of record CAZKIN010000001.1, on the reverse strand, counting down.
GATACTCCGGCATTCCAACTTGTGTGATGCCGACAACGCCGTTGTTTCCGGCGGCGTCCGAACCAGTTCGGGGCAACGTGGGCTCAAGCGTGAAATAGCGCACTGGCTTTGAGGCTCCGCAGCCGCCGAAGAACAATGTCGCAAGAAGGCAGGCCGTTCCAGATTTCGACAATCTTCTGATGCTCAACGGCCACCTCCGTCCGCTTTACCACGCAACAGCGATTCGGGCTGTTGCTCCAGGGAGTCGGCAAGCACTTTGACCGACCGCGCGGCCGCTGAAAGCTCCGCCAGCGTGTTCACCAACTGAAAATGCAACTGTGAATCACGGGCAACGACAAGCTGCAGTTCTTCGAGCGTGACGCGCGACTGTTTAAGAGCGCCTTCGGCATCCCCCAAGGCGCGGCGGACGCCCGCGGCCACTGGCTCAACTTGGGCGTTGGCGTTTTCCGCCAGCTTCCTGAACTCCAGGAGTGTTTCGGACAATGACTTCTCGGCAGAAGCAATTCGCTCGCCCGCCTGACCAAGCATCGTCCGCAGGTCAGCGGTAGTGTCTTTGAACGAACTAACCACCGGATCAACTTGCCGGTTGACGTTCTGGGCGAGGATGCCAATGTCGTCGGCGGCGGTCTGAAACGAAAGGAATGCCGCCTGTAAATCGGGAGAGCGCACCAATGAGTCAACGCCCTGTACCGCGTGCCGCAAGTCGTCCATCAACTCCTCAATAGGCAAGTTTTGAAGGGTGCGCGTGATTTGCTCGAACGGCGAGGGAATGGTGGGGATTTCCGGGAGGCCGTCTTCGGCTCCGTGGAACACTGCCGGCTTGTCAGGATGGAAATCAAGCTGAATTGCCAGCATCCCCGTAACAAAACTGACCGTTACCATTTGCGCGCGCATCCCTTTTTCGATCATCTGCGGAAGCAGTTCGCCTTCCTGCGGTTCTCCATCCACCCACTCCAGTCGATTCGCCTCAATCTCCACGTATACCGGAGTGTCCACATGCTGGTCGTCTGAATGATATCGCACCAGGATATCCACAACGGAGCCGATGCGCACACCACGGAATTGCACCGGAGCGCCTACGGTAAGACCCTGTAAGGAACCATCGAAGAACAGGACAAACTTGTTCGTTTCGCGGTTGAAACTCCCACTGCCAAAGTACGCGACACCACCCACGGCTAGGGCCGCCGCGCCCAGCACGAATACGCCGATCAGAGTTGGATTCGCTTTCCGGGCCATGGTGGTGTCGAATGTTCAGCGTGCATCCGTTCAATCGTTCCCGCAAACGTGACAGGACGCGCCGGGCATTGTAGGGAAAGTCGCCGCGATGCAACAGGATTTGTCCCGATCGCAAATGACCGGGATCAACAATCAAAAAAAGAGGCCGCGCCCCGCGCGACCTCCGTTATTGTCGAAATCCAACGCCAGCCGAATCGCTAACTGCCGGCATCCTGGGCACAATTCTCATACGACGGTCGGCCTCCCGCAGCACCGATGCGAATCAAACCGGTTTCAATGAGTGCGGCCGGCATCGTGTCCTTTTGCCAACCCGGACCGCGCACGATAATGCATGTATTGCGTTCCTGCTCATCCGGGTCATCAAGTACCTTCTCGACCCGATAGTGCACATAGTAACCATTCACCACCGGAAATTTCGCATCCTCGATAAGTACCTTCTGCGATTCCGCATGTGCATCGACGAATGTTCGGTTGAACGTCCAGTCACGTCCGTGCCAACCGCGAACGGCCTTGGTCGGCCCCGGATCGACCCCATTTAGGGAACTGATGACCGCCTTGCAATCGGGGTTCTCCTGTTTGCTGGCCCACGCCCAGCGTCCGATGTTTTCCTCGTACATCAATGTGCGCGCCGGAGTCGGCACGCGCGACGCGGGCCGCAGGAACGGCGAATTGCTGTACATGGGTGCCCCGGCCGTAATGACCGCGATGTTAAAGATGTTGGCCGCATAACTGTTGCCGAAGTGATCATACGAGGTACGTTCGCTGTTGTTCACCCAGTCTTCACAGTGCGCTCCGCGCGGCGGACCGTCGTCGCCCGGGCACTTATAAACATCCAGACGCAACGTGGTGTCCTGAGTCGCGCCCGTGCGATCAAAACGCGGATGCAAATTGTCCTTGAATCCACCCGGATACAACAGGTTGTTCATAGGGCGCGACGAAGGACCAAATCCCGCCTTGGTGCCGAACTTACTTGTCAAATATTCAAATCCTGCGCCGCCGCCCGTCACAAAACCCGGGCCCCCAATACCGCTCTTGCCGCCCCATTCATACGCCCCGATGTAGGTGGGGTTGTTCTTATCTTGCTGGAACTGCAGCGCATGGGTAGGAATACACCATCCATTGGAATCATCAGCTTCGTAAACGCGGCTGGTCGTGCCGATTGCCTTCAAGTTGGACAGGCACCCCGCGAGTTTGGACTGTTTGCGCGCACTTTCCAATGACGGCAACAGAATCGAAATAAGCAAAGCGATGATCGCGATGACCACCAGTAACTCAATCAGGGTGAAGCCCGCTTCGCGCCGTGCATAGGTTCGATTCTTTTCGCCAGATCGCGTAAACATGATTCGTTCTCCGAGTACAATTCGAATGGGTCTTGCGGCACGCCGGCAAACATCCACAGGCCTGCATAAGCAGTACGGAGCCGGCATTATACAACAACCACATTCGGGGAAAGCCGGCGGAGAAAAATTACCTGGAATTCCAGTTACTGCTCACCGCGCTTTTTCTGCGAACTGGGCCGCATTCAGCGCAGACCGCCCCCGGTCTAAAGTGCTGCGACCAGGGACGAACTATTTCTTTATGTCGTGAATGTCGAATTCATTACGCAGAAGTCCCTGGCGTAACTCGTTAACGACCTTTGGAGTGTCGCGCGGGAGAAGGAACGATCGGAGGCATGATTCCATCCGCGAAGGCATTCATGTCCTCTAGGTCCAGCATCCCGTCGTGATTCAAGTCGGCCACGATCAAGTCAGCCCGCCCGGCCTTGCGCAATTCCCTTATTGAAAGCGCCGTAACGGGATTGAACTCCGCGGCCAGAGTGCCCAAGGGTCCGGGACAACACAACCCTTCACTACTCGCCAGGAAATTGTCGACGATGAACGAATAATCCAGCACGTCGACCACACCATCGGCATTAAAATCGGCATGCGTGCCGGACATGCCGCATGTGGTGTCGCCGTGCGAACCATAGCTTGAACCGTGCGCAAGCTCCGCAATAAACGCACCGAAGTCCAGGATGTTAATCGTGTTTCGGTCACCATAGCTGGTGCCGGCCCGCCCGCCATCCAGGTTGCCGCTGATCAGCCAATTCCCCCCCAGCAAGGGATCGCCCCGGTAAACCGCCTTCCATTTTTTGTTCACGCAGTCCAAGTCGTCGAATCCGACAATCGACCGCAAAGTATGCAATTGATCTTGGGCGGTGACACAATGAAAATCTCCGTAGTCAACATTCAGCGTGCCGCGCGCGTGACCCGGGAAATTGAACGGCCCCTGGAATGGCATTTCCTTACAGACGGTGACGGGCTCCGCCGTGCAATCACTGTACAAATCGAATGTCACCGCCCGGTGGAAGACGCCGCCGTTGTTCATCAAGGGTTGAAGCTGCAATTCCACATCCATGGCTTGTTGGGGTGAAACGGAAACCGTCCAGTTTCGTGTGACCGAAACACCGCATGTGTTGGTGGCGGTGCAAAGAAAATCGGAGTTTCCCGACAGCAATGGTCCGCCCGTGTACACGGTCGAAGTGGAGAGCAGCGCGCCGGACTCGTGATGCCCTTTGCAGACGAAACCAACCAAACCCTGGCAACTGTCCGACGCCACAGGCTGCGGCCAGCTTACTGTCGCAAAGGGCTTTCCACAGTCCACATGCACGGATTGAGTCACCGGCGTGCTGAGCGCGATGGATCCGGTCGATCGGATGGGATCGCCGCATCCACAATTGGCCGTTGGTGCCGCCCCGCCAAACCGATCGGAAAGTAGCGTATGCCACGGATGCTGGTCGGTCAGACAAAATGAACAGGTCGAGCAGCCCGGCTTCTTGCGAAAATTAATGCACGCCACATTGTAGGGCCCTGGAGTGCCACGCAATGGCACTTCAAAAGAACTACTGTGCACGGCGTAGAAAATCTCGCCCTTATTTCGGTCCGTGGAGGAAAACACGACCTCCGTGAACATGGCGTCGCCCGGACACGGCCCGATGTTCACATTCTCCACGCATGTGGGATCAAACCGGATGACAAACTGTCCCGCCGCAATCTCGGTGTCGCCCGCTCCGATGTGTACCGCCACCGTGTGAAACTGACCGCTGTCCAGGCACTGCGGGTCCGCATGATTGCCGCTGCATACTCCGCCCGCCAGTCCACACTGCGAGTCGTCCACGCAGGAGACTCCGCTGTGCGAACAATGCTTACCCAACAGTTCCAAACAGAGCGGTGTCGCCGCGTGGCACTCGCATTGTCCGATTAAAAGGTTGCAAACCCCGACCGGACAATCAAGATCAGTCGCACAAAGCGTGCCGGCAAGTTCTTCACCGGCGCAGGTTCCCGCGACGCATTGATCGTTCCATGTGCATGCCCGGTGGTCGTCACATGGGGTTCCGGTTAGCGGATTATGCACAACGATTCCCGTGGCCGCATGGCACACGTCCGCCGTGCATTCATTGGCGTCATCCAACGGGATAAGTCCGCCGTGCGGCCCGAATTTCGGGTTGCAGCACATCGCGTCGGCATCATACAGGGGTGGAAACGAGCAAGAGCATCCAAGTTGGCACACGTTGGCCGTACAAAGGTTATCTTGCAATGGGCCCGGACC
>CAZKIN010000001.1:1870-4966 GCA_964552515.1 uncultured Phycisphaeraceae bacterium | reverse complement strand
GAAGCGCCCCTGTGACCTGTGATTTTATAGGAACCTCCCCCGCGACGCAACGAAAAATGTGCGAAATAACCTGCTCCAACGGCTTATTTATCGCACCCTCAATCGGTGAAACTGATCCCAAGTCTGCCCTATTCCATTGGATTCGCGAACCCAACCACGTTCATCTATTGCTTTCATCACTAGTTTCTTTGGCAAGGGGGCTATGCGTACGCCTCTTCCGACACGTTGCGGGTGTCGCGCGCGACGGTATGATGCCGCTCGGGATCGATTTGGGCGGACCCGTTTGCCGCGCCGGCCACCTTCGCAGCCCGGCGTTTGTCCTACAACACTTAGCTTTCTTGGGCGTTTGAATACGAATTCTTCGCCGAATTCATGGTTGGGAGGGTCATTGTGTCGCATCGCCACAAAACCGGAACGCATCTGTTTACTTCCGAATCGGTCTCCATGGGGCACCCCGACAAGGTCGCCGACCAAATTTCGGACGCCCTGCTCGACAGCGTCATTCGGCATGACCCTAAAGCGCGCGTCGCGATTGAGACGCTGGTCACCACCAACTACGCCCTGGTTGCCGGCGAAGTAACCGTCCATACTCCCGCCGCCAAGGCGGCGCTGGAACCGAAGTCCCAGGAAAAAACTGTACGCGACACCGTGAAACGCATTGGGTATGACGATCCCGCCGTGCGCTTTGATTACCAGTCCCTTGAATTTGAAACCCGCATTCACGGACAGTCGGAAAACATCTCCCGGGGTGTCAACGAAATCGAAGGCTCGAAGGAGCAGGGCGCCGGGGATCAGGGTTTGATGTTCGGCTTTGCCTGCGACGAGACGCGCGCGCTCATGCCTCTGCCCATTCACCTTTCACACCGCATCGTTGAGCGCCTGGCCGAACTGCGCGAGAAAGGCGACATGAAGTGGCTCCGACCCGATGCCAAGTCGCAGGTCACTGTCGCCTACGATGGCGCAAAGCCCGTCGCAATACATACCATCGTCTGCTCAACACAACATACCGAAGACGTGGTGGACAGCCGCACCGATGCCGTGACGCAAAAAGCGAAAGATGAACTTATCGCCAAAGCCATTCGCCCGATTATTCAACAGGACTGCCCGCAACTCGCCAGTGATGACATTGTTTATCACATCAATCCCACCGGAAAGTTTGTCGTAGGCGGGCCCGACGGCGACTGCGGACTGACCGGTCGTAAGATCATCGTGGATACGTACGGCGGGCGCGGGCGTCACGGGGGCGGCGCTTTTTCAGGCAAAGATCCGTCAAAGGTCGATCGCTCCGCCGCCTATATGGCGCGGCACATCGCCAAGAACATCGTGGCCGCCGGTATCGCGCACCAATGCGAAGTGCAGCTGGCCTACGCCATCGGTGTCGCCGAACCGGTCAGCGTCTCCGTCGATACGTTCGGTACATCGGAACTCCCGCGCGCCAGCATCGAACGCCTCGTGCGCGAAGTCTTTCCGCTCAAACCGGCACAGATTATCCGCTACCTCGATTTGCAGCGTCCGGTTTACTTCGAGACAGCCCGTCACGGCCACTTCGGACGCGAAGGCGATGGTTTCACCTGGGAGAAAACCAACCGCGTCGAAGATCTGAAAAAGGCGGCGCGTGCTGGCGCGGTTGCATAACGGTACATCAACGTCCGCAGCGTTCTCGCGAACGGCGCGGTCATGGGCGGCATGGTCTGGCACAACGCGATCATGCCAGAGAGTCGATTAAACAGGGGAATGAGTCATGCGCGGCGTGGCGGAATGCGTTACCGAAACCAAGTTTACGGCCTATCCGGTGCGGCGCGGAAAAGTCCGCGACATTTATGACCTTGGCGATGAACTGCTGCTCGTCGCTACCGATCGCATCAGCGCTTACGACGTTGTATTGCCCACGCCCATCCCCGGCAAGGGCGAAATGCTGACGCGCATCTCCAAACACTGGTTCGACTTTTTCGGCCCCAGCGTGCCGCACCACCTCATCGAAGTGATCGAGGCAAATGCGCCCAAGGGCTTGGAAAAACATCTGGCCACCCTGCGCGGCCGCACCATGCGCTGCCGCAAGACCAATGTCGTCCCGATCGAGTGCGTCGTCCGCGGCTACCTCGCCGGGTCCGGCTGGGCCGAATACCAGAAATCCGGCACGGTATGCGGAATCGCATTGCCTGCCGGATTACAGCAATGCGACAAACTTCCCGAACCGATCTTCACCCCATCCACCAAGGCGGAGGTCGGCCACGATGAAAACATCACCTTTGAACAGGCTTGCGATCTGGTCGGCAAGTCCACGATGAAACTGCTCCGCCAGCGCAGCTTGGATGTTTATCTCCGCGCGTCCGCCTTCGCCCTCAAGCGCGGCATTATCATCGCCGACACCAAGTTCGAATGGGGCGAACGCGAAGGCGAGTACCTGTTGATCGACGAAGTGCTGACCCCCGACTCGTCGCGCTTCTGGCCGTCTGACAAATATGCGGCCGGTCGCGATCAGGAAAGTTTCGACAAGCAATACGTGCGCAACTACCTCACCACGCTGGTCCAGGCGGGCAAGTGGAACAAAACGCCGCCCGGACCGCAACTCCCCGCCGAAATCGTCACCAACACCGCCGCGAAATACCGCGAGGCGGTGGAGCGGCTAACTGCCTAATCCCATTTGACCAAGGCGTGTGCTGCGCGATCGTGCCTAGCGTCGTACTAATTTCCACAGCAGATGCAATTTGCACTCGGCGCCACCGCGCAATCCGCCGGATCGATGAATCTGACCGTGGAAGGTGGACCGTAGTTGGCTCCTTGAACGGCTTGAGTAACTCCAATCACGTCACCCACACTGACGAAGGAGTTCAAACAGGAATCCGTCGAACTGGTGGCCGCAAGGTTGACCACCGTGAAATGCGGTTTAGGCGTATTACCACTAATGAAGGACAGTACGCCCAAGACATCCTGCACGCTGACAAAACCGTTTGGCGCAGTCCATTCCACGCCGTTGTTCACACCCACCGTATCGCCCCAGGTTTTGTTATTGAAATTGGTGCGTGTGGCCGTATGCACGGGTAGCGGGGCGGAGAAGTTCACGCCGTTGGAAGTGGCGGCAACATTGTAAATGCC
>CAZKIN010000001.1:0-1770 GCA_964552515.1 uncultured Phycisphaeraceae bacterium | reverse complement strand
ACATCGCAATCATCCAGCGTGAGTTCCAGGCAACTGCCACCCGTCAGACAGCACGCCCCCGTCGCCTCCGGGCAGGTCACCGAACCGCAGTTCGTCCCGTCGCCCTGGTAGGCGCCCGAACAGGTTTCCACTGTCTCTCCGTTGTCGCAAGTCCCATCCGCGTTGCAGCACGCGCCGGTACATGACGACGAACTGGCACAATCCGCATCCGCGCAGTCCACATCCCCGTCGCAGTCGTTATCATCGCCGTCGCCGCAGGAACTCTCCGTGCCCTGGCAGGAGGTTCCATTTCCGTGATACGTGCCACCGGAATCCGTGCAGATAAATCCTGAAAGTCCGTTGCTGCAACCGCCTCCCGCCTCGCAGCAGGAACCGCTCGACGCGCAATCAACCCCGGAACAAACCGTTCCCGGTCCCTGCGGAAAACCGCTGGCCGTCAGGCAGGCGGCCGGTTCCAGACTCAGGCAACCTGTCGGATCAAAGCAGCAGGCCTCCGGAACAGCCAGCGCCGACGTGGCGGAGAATGTGAAAATCACAAGTCCGACCAACCCGTTGAATGAGCGGTTTGCGGCGAACATGACAGGTCTCCTTTTTTGCTTTTCCCAGTCCCTGAACGTAACCAGACTTCGGCGAGAGGGTTTGTTTCGATGACGCGATATTATAATTGATTCCCCCCCCTATTGCAATAACACTTGACACAAATTGGCTTTTTTTCTTCGGATTGTTAAGATAGTAAGACGGAGTGCGAAATGGAGGAGCAGCAGACATGAGTTTTGAATCACGCGGCGAGGCCGTTGTCGGGGCGCACAGCCTGGAAGAACTGAAGCTGGTCTACCGGGTCCTGCACGACCAACTCACAGACCGGCCGGAGCTTATGGACACGCACTTCCTGATGGAGCTGCAGAACTTTCTGCACGCGCAGTGCCGCGCTGCGGGCGTTGATACGACCAACCATTCCGAATGGGATGCCTGGCTCGGGCACATGGAAGGCCGTGCCTGCCGGCGTCTTTCAGAACCGCGAGCGTAAGCGACCGGTGCCGTTGTAATGGAATTGTGAACCTGTTTCGGCGCATCCAAAGCCACGATTCAGCGCGGTGCGACCACGCTAATTCCACCACCGCCAGCGCCACCAAAACATAGCTGCCAACCGCCCCGGCGCACCCTGACGCACTCTGCGATTGGAACACCCCCGCCGCATGCCTTACAATTCGATTTTTGACCGATTCAGGACCACCCAATACGAGTGAGGGAGAACGCTGTCATGGCTGACGATGCCACCATACTGTCACAAGCCGAAGCCGGTATCCGGCAATACCTCACCCGCGAGCGCGACGCCGGGCGCATCGCCGGAAACTATTACGAAGATGCCGTCAGCAAGACACTGCCCAACCTGAAGAAGTGGCTCCTCGCCACGGAACTGGACCGCATCTCCCCCGGCCTGCGCGACGGACTGCGCGACGCGATCGCCAAGAGCCGCTGGGAAGCGCTGGTCAACGCCTACGCGCGCGACGTGAGCTTCGGCACCGGCGGCATCCGCGAGAAGATGGGCGCGGTGCGCGATGATGTGCTCCGCCTCAAGCACGAGGGCATTCATGCTTCCATCATCAAGGGGCCGAACACGATCAGCGACGTGGTCTATCTGCTGACCTCGGCCGGTACCGCAAAGTTCGGCATCGAGCGCAAGCCCGCGCTCTCTAAAGTGGTTGTCGGTTTCGACAGCCGCGTGCGGGGCAGTGACTTCGCGCGGCTCATCGCGTCGCAGTTCCTCGC